>JAFGAW010000082.1 GCA_016933475.1 Thermoleophilia bacterium | reverse complement strand
GCAAGGGCACGCGGAACGGCCGCGGAGCGTCGGCCCCTTCACCCTTAGCACCATCGCCGCCATGAAGACCGGCAGAGTCGGGTGGCATATGTGGGGTCTCGTGACGAGAGGGTACCTCAGAGGCTTCTGGGCACGAATAGCGCAACCCGGCGAAGGTAGCCACAGACGCAGCGGGGCGGCGACAGGAGCGGGGCTGAGGCGCGTCCGCGGAGGCGTGGGGCCGGGGCGGGGCGGGCGAAGGGGTCAGGGCCGGGGCGGGCCGGCGGCGCGCCGCCGCCGGCCGGCCCCGGCCTCCGCATCCCCGGCGTAGGCGTCGAGCTCGAGGTACTCCGGCCACGGGGTCGCCGGCAGGTGCTGCGCGGCGAGCCCGACCATGGCCGCGTTGTCGGTGCACAGCGCCACCGGCGGCAGGGTCAGCTCGACTCCCTCGGCGGCGCAGCGCTCGGCCATCGCCGCGCGCAAGCCGGCGTTGGCGGCGACGCCGCCGGCGAGGGCGACGCGGCGCAGGCCCTCAGCGGCCGCAGCGGCGACCGTCTTCTCGACGAGCTGGGTGACGATCGCCGCCTGGTAGCTCGCGGCGATATCGGCGCGGTGCGCCTCGATCTCCGCTTCGTCGCGCTCGCGCAGGTCGTAGAGCAGGGCGGTCTTCAGGCCGCTGAAGCTGAACTCGCGGCCGCGGCGGGCGGCGCGCGGGAAGCGCGCGAAGCGCGGGTCGCCGCGCGCCGCCAGCGCGTCGAGCTCGCGCCCGCCCGGATAGCCGAGACCGAGCAGGCGGGCGCCCTTGTCGAAGGCTTCGCCGGCGGCATCATCCATCGTGCGCGCCGCCACCCGGTAGCGCACGCCCTCCTCGACGACGGCGAGCAGGGTGTGGCCGCCGCTGGCGACGAGGCACACGAAGGGCGCCTCCACACCGAGGGCGTAGTTGGCCGCGACGTGCCCCTGCAGGTGGTTGACGGCGACCAGGGGCAGCCGGCGTCGGTAGGCGATCGCCTTGGCCGCGGCCAGCCCCACCAGCAGCGAGCCGATCAGGCCAGGCCCCTGCGTGACGGCAACGGCGTCGAGGTCGTCCCAGCCCGTCGCCGCCTCGGCGAGCGCCGCAGCGACCATACCGTCGAGCAGCTCGGCGTGACGGCGCGAGGCGACCTCGGGCACGATGCCGCCGTAGGGCGCATGCAGCTCGTGCTGGGAGGAGACCAGCGAGGAAAGCACCTCTCCCCCGCGCACGACGGCGGCACTCGTGTCGTCGCACGAGGTCTCGAGCGCGAGGACGAGGCTCATGCGGTCTCGCCCTCCCAGTCCTTCCACATGATCACGGCGTCCTCGTGGTCGTCGCTGTAGTAGCCGGGGCGCACCCCGGTGGTCACGAAGCCGAAGCTGCGGTACAGGTCGATCGCCCCGGTGTTGGAGGCGCGTACCTCGAGGGTGTGGCCACGATGGGAGCGAAGCTCGGTGATGGAGAAGTAGCTCTCCAGCAGCTCGGAGGCGATGTGGCGCCGGCGGCAGTCCTCGCGGACGGAGAGGTTCATCAGGTGCCAGACGTCGACGAACATGTCGGCGACGAGGTAGGCGACGGTCTCGCCGTCGACCTCGCAGACCAGAGCGATGCCGCCGGGGCGGCCGAGTTGACCGCTGAAGACGGCGAGCGACCACGGCAGGGTGAAGGTCTCCCTCTCGATGGCGACCACCGCCTCGAGGTCGGTGAACTGCATGGCGCGCACCAGGCGGCGCTGGAAGCCGTCGCCCTCGCAGGACCGCACCGTCACGACAGCCTCCGCTCGTGCCAGCGCACGGCATCGGGCTCGCGACCGTAGACGGGCAGGACTGCGCCCGGGCCCTCGCGGCGGTCCCCAGCACCCGCGAGCCAGGCGCGGAGGACCATGGCCGCGGTCGGCGCGACAACGGCGCCGGCGACGGTCGCCGAGCGCGGCACACGCTCGGCGTAGAGCACGGCGCCGTCCCCGCCGACCACGGCCCCGGGATACTGCTCGAGGTACGCCTCGAGGTCGGCCGAGGGCACGGCGGCGAGCGGGGTACAGGCGTGCACCCCGCCGGCGGCGCGCGCGTAGCAGGCGGCGAAGACCTCGCGCCGACGGGCGTCTATCAGCGGCACGAAGCGCTCGGCGGCTTCGCCCTCGGGCGAATCCGTCAGGCCGAGTGCCAGCGCCGTCAGCGACGGCACGCCGCCGAGACGCGTGCCCCCGGCGAGCGCCAGACCGCGCGCCGTGGCGACGCCGATGCGGAGCCCCGTGAACGCCCCCGGGCCGAGGCCGACGACCACGGTGCCGACGTCGCCGGCCTCGACATCCGCCTCCTCCAGCACCTCGTGCACCTGGCGCAACAGCACGCGAGTGTGCGCCGGGCCTTCCAGCTCGAGACGCTCGGCGAGCAGGTCTCCGTCCGCCGATGCCAGGGCGACCGAACAGGCGGCGGTCGCGGTCTCGAGAGCGAGGATCACGGCGCCTCCCGGCCGGCGGCGCCGTCGACGGCGCCTCGCTCGGCAGCGCCGGACCCGGCGATGGGACGCCCGGCTGCCGCGGCGTCATGACCCGCACCGGTCGCCTGCTCCCCGGCAGCGCGCTCGACCGCGACGCCCGCCTGCGCCGCACCCGCCGCCAGCCGCTTCTCGAACTCCGGCGACGCCCACAGGCGGGCGTCACGGGTCGTCCTCGTGCGGTGCTCGAGCACGAGGCGCACGTCGGCCGGCGGCAGAGCCTCCCGGCCGGCCGCCGGCCACTCGACGAACGTCAGCGCGCCACCGCCGAGGTAGTCGTCCCAGGCGAAGAGCTCGGTCTCGGCGCCGGCACTGAGGCGGTAGAGGTCGAGGTGGTGGAGCCGTTCGCCGCCGCGGCCGCGATAACTCTGCGCGATGGTGAACGAGGGGCTCGCGACGGCGCCGCGCACGCCGCGCGCGCGCAGCAGCTCACGGATGAGCGTCGTCTTGCCGGTCCCCAGGTCGCCCTCCACGGTGATCAGGGCGGGCGGCGCGACCAGCACCGCCAGCGCACGGGCGAAGCGCCGTGTCTGGGCCGGCGACGTCAGCGTGACGGAGAGCATGTCGCGAGTGTCAGAAGAGGCCCAGTTGCTCGGCCTGCGCGGGGCCGACGGTGGGCGCCTGTCCGGCCTCGGGGCGGGCGGGCGGCGCCGAGTCGGGACGGCCAGAGGTGGTGGCGTCGGAGCGGGCGGCCGTGGCGGCATCCGGACCGACGACCGCCGCGGCATCGAGCGTCGCGGCGTCGGGCCGCGGCTGCACCGCAGGGGCGCCGGGCTCCTCGCGCTGCGACGCGACGTCGGGTCGCGGCGTCCCCGGGGCCTCGCCGCGGGCGTGGGCGAGCAGCTCGGGCAGGCGCGCCACGTCCTCCTTGAGCGTCGTCATCATGGCCGGCGTGTACAGCGCGGCGGCAGGATGGAAGATCGGGTAGAGGTAGAGCTCGCGGCCGGCGATGACGGCGGCGCGCGGGCGACCGTGCACGCGCGTGATGCCGGCCTGGTCACCCGAGAGCAGCTTGGTGGCGAAGTTGCCCAGCGTACAGATGACGAGCGGCTCGATGAGCTCGATCTGCCGCCACAGGTAGGGCTGGCAGGCGGCGATCTCCTCGGGGCGCGGGTCGCGGTTGTTGGGCGGTCGCGACTTGAGGACGTTGGCGATGAACACCTGCTCACGGCCCAGGCCGATCGAGGCGAGGAGCTCGTCGAGCAGCTTGCCGGCGGCGCCGACGAACGGCCGCCCCTGCTGGTCCTCGTGGTAGCCGGGGGCCTCGCCGACGAACATCAGCTCGGCGTCGGGGTCGCCCTCCCCGAACACAGCCCGGGTGCGCGTCTCGGCGAGCACGCAGCGGGCACAGCCCTCCACCTCGCGGCGGAGGTCGTCGAAGGCGCGACGGCGGTCGTCAGTGACAGGTGGCACAGGATGAGGAGGAGCAGGTGGAGCAGCTCTTGCTGCCGCCCGTGCCCCCGAGACCCGGCGAGGAGGAGTGGACCGCGAAGCGCGAGAGCAGGCGGCGGACGTCGCCCGACGAGCAGTCCGGGCACACCGGCTTGGTGCCGTCACGCACCAGCTCCTCGAACACGGCACCACACTGCGTGCAGGAGAATTCGTAGATCGGCATGGCGACAGTGTACCACCGGCGGCGACGCGCGACGGACCGCCGCGTCGGTCGGGTCGGACGCCCTGCAGCAGCCGGATCGACGCGGCGGCGGCATGGAACGGCGGCGGCTCGACGGCTCCGTGCGATGCCGGCTGGGAGTCGACCCGCAGAGCCGATCGGACGACGCGGCACCTCGCGCACACGCGTGTCGTGCAGGGCGCCGACGCCCGCTGCGTTGACCGTCGCGCCGCGAGCCGCTACCCTCAGCGAGGCTCCGCTCCGAGCCCCCGGGCCGGAGACGGAGAGGCCGCCTGTGCTGCACAGGCCGAAGGCCGGCGCGGTACCGCCCCCACCGGGCGGACCCCAGCCAGGGAGGCCAAGGCTTGAAGCTCGACGCGTATCACTTCGCCGTCATAGGACCCGGACGTCTGGGCTCGACGCTCATCGCCGCCCTCGACGAGGCCGGGCTCACGGTCTCGGCGATCGGCACCCACCACGAGGACGACGCCGGGCTGGGCGGCCGCTTCGGCGGCGGTCGGCCCGGCGGCCCGGGTGGCGGAAGCCCGGGAGGCGCCGCGGGTCCGTTGCATGTGCGCGTCGCCGACGCCGCCCTCGAGGCCGACGCCTGGTGGCTGACCGTCCCCGACGACGACATCTTCGCCGTCGCCGGTCAGCTCGCTGCGGCCGGTCCGGGGCGGCGGCGCTCGTCGTGCCCGCCGCTCGCCATCCACTCGAGTGGCGCCCGCTCGCTGCGCCTGCTGCGGCCGCTCCAGGAGGCCGGCGTGCTCACCCTCTGCCTGCACCCCCTGCAGACGTTCTCCGGCGACGCCCGGCCCGACGCGCTCGCGGGCGTCGCCTGCGCCGTCACCGCCGACGAGGAGCGGGTCTCCGCCCTCGGTGACGAGCTCGCCGCTCGTCTCGGCATGCGCCCCTTCCGCCTCGCCGACGAGCGCAAGCCCCTCTACCACCTCTCCGCAGCCGTCGCCGCGAACCTGATGGTCGCCCTCGAGTCCGAGGCCGTGCGGCTGATGAACGAGGCGACGGGCCGCGACGACGGGCTGCAGCTGCTGGCGCCGTTGGTCTCGACCGCGACCGCCAACGTCGTCGGCAAGGGTCCGGCTGCCGCCCTGACGGGGCCGGTGGCGCGCGGCGACGCGGCGACCGTACGCGCCCATCTGCGTCTGCTCGCGCGGCAGCCGGCTCGCGTCGCCGAGGCCTATCGGTCACTTTCCCTTGAGGCACTGACGCTGGCCGCACCGCGGCTCGACGACGAGACGGTGCGCACGCTCAAGACCCTGCTCGAGGAGGGTGAGGGGCGATGAGGCTTGCGCGCACCGTCGCCGAGGCCCGCGGCGCCCTCGCCGCGCTGCCGCGCCCGCTCGGTCTCGTGCCGACAATGGGCGCGCTGCACGAGGGCCACGTCGCCCTCGTGCGCGCGGCTCGCGAGAGCTGCGCCGCCGTCGCCGCATCGCTGTTCGTGAACCCGACGCAGTTCGGCGCCGGCGAGGACTTCGCCCGCTACCCGCGCGACGAGGCACGCGACCTCGCGCTCTTCGAAGTGGCCGGCGTCGACGTCGTGTTCGCGCCCTCCGCGGCGGAGATGTACGCGGCGGACGCGTCGACCACGGTCCACGTGGGCGGCCCCGTCGCCGAGACCCTTGAGGGCGCCGACCGGCCGGGCCACTTCGACGGGGTGGCGACGGTCGTCACGAAGCTCTTCACGATCGTCGCCCCCGACGTCGCCTTCTTCGGCCAGAAGGACGCCCAGCAACTCGCGCTGATCCGGCGGCTCGTGCGCGACCTCGACCTGCCGGCCGAGGTCGCCGCCGTGCCGACCGTGCGCGAGCCCGACGGCCTCGCCATGAGCTCGCGCAACGCCTACCTGACTCCCGAGCAGCGTGCCGTCGCCCCCGACCTCTACCGTGCCCTGCTCGCCGGCAGGGCGGCGGCGGGCGAGCCCGGCGCCCTGCCCAAGGACGTCATCGCCGCCACGGCGATGAGCCTCGTCATGCCCGACCCCCGTCTCATCACCGAGGGCGACCGGATCGCCGAGATGAAGCGGGAGGGGAGCCCGGTGCCTCCGCGCTTCGACCTCGACTACATCGCCGTGGTCGACGCGGACACCTTCGTCCAGGAGGCCGAGCTCGGCTCACGGAGCCTGCTCGTCGCTGCGGCCCGCCTCGGCGTCACCCGCCTCATCGACAACCTCGAGCTGACGCCCATCCGGGCCTCCATCCGGTCCATGTCACGCAACGCGTCTCAGTCGCAGGCCGCAGACCGATCGCACAGCTCGTCGCAGTCACACACTCCGTCCCAGTCACCCAGCGCACACCATTCACCCAGCGCGTACCCCGTCGGGGACGCGACCGGCACGAAAGGAAGGTAGGCACCGTGGCCACCGTCATCGTCAACGGCAAGAAGAGAGCCAACGTCCGCGAGGGGCTCGCCTGCGTGGTCACCGGCGCCATCGAGTTCGCGACCCGCGGCGACGCCGACGTCGTGCGTATCACCGACGAGGTGCGCGAGGCGCTCGCCCGGACGGGCCTTCAGGACGGCACGGTGACCGTCTTCGCCCCGGGCGCCACCGGCGCGGTCACCACGATCGAGTACGAGCCCGGCGTCGTCCAGGACCTGCAGCGCGTGCTCGACGAGATCGCGCCGCCGCGAGGCCGCTGGCAGCACAACATCAACAACGGTGACGGCAACGGGCACTCGCACGTGCGCGCCGGGATCCTCGGGCCCTCGCTGACGATCCCGTTCGTCGACGGGCGGCTCACGCTCGGCCGCTGGCAGGAGGTCGTCTTCATCGACCTCGACGAGCGGCCACGCGACCGCCGGCTGGTCGTCCAGGCCATGGGTGTCTGAGGGCGGGGCGACGATGACATCACCAACAGGATCCGGCAGCCCGGCCGGCGGCGCTTCGGCGGACCCGGCGACAGGCGGCGCCCCGGCGGGCGGCGACGGCCGCGTCCTCGTGCAGGTCGCGCTCGACTTCGTCGACCTGCCCCGCGCCCTGGCCGTCGCCCACGAGGCGGTCGCCGGCGGCGTCGACTGGATCGAGGCCGGCACGCCGCTCATCAAGGCGGAGGGCCTGCAGAGCGTGCGCGAGCTCAAGGCCGCGTTCCCCGGCCACACGATCGTCGCCGACATGAAGACCATGGACGCCGGCCGCGTCGAGGTCGAGTACGCGGCCAAGGCCGGCGCCGGCGTGGTCGGCGTGCTCGGCGCCGCCTCCGACGCCACCATCAAGGAGTCGGCCGACGCCGCCCACAACTACGGCTGCCTGCTCATCGTCGACATGGTCGAGGTCGCCGAGCCGGTTGCACGCGCGAAGCGCGCCGAGGAGCTCGGCGCCGACCTGATCGGCATCCACACGGCGATCGACCAGCAGATGCGCGGCGAGCAGCCCTTCGAGATGCTGAGGGCCGTGGTCGATGCGGTCTCGATCCCGGTCAGCGTCGCCGGCGGCATCCACTCCGGCACCGCCGCCGCCGCGGCCGCGGCCGGGGCGAGCGTCGTGGTCGTCGGCGGGGCCATCATCAAGGCGACCGACGCGGCGGCGGCGGCGGCCGAGATCCGCCGCGCCGTCGACGAGGGCGCCGTCATCGAGACCAGCCTCTACCGGCGTGCCGGCGAGGGTACCGTCCGCGAGGCGCTCGAGCGCGTGTCGACGGCCAACGTCTCCGACGCCTGGCACCGGACCCCGTCCGTCCCCGGCATCAAGCCGCTGCTGCCGGGCGCCCACATGTGCGGCCCGGCGGTCACCGTCCGCACCTACCCCGGCGATTGGGCCAAGCCCGTCGAGGCGATCGACCTCTGCCGCGAGGGCGACGTGCTCGTCGTCGACGCCGGCGGCGTGCCGCCGGCGATCTGGGGCGAGCTCGCCACGCACAGCGCCATGGTCAAGGGGCTGGCCGGTCTCGTCGTGTACGGCGCGATCCGCGACACCCCCGAGATCACCCGCCTCGGCTTCCCCGCCTTCTCGAGCCACGTCTGCGCCAACGCCGGCGAGCCCAAGGGTTTCGGCGAGACGCAGGTACCGATCGCCATCGCCGGTGTGCACGTCGCCCCCGGCGACTGGATCGTCGGCGACGACGACGGCGTCATGGTCTTGCCCAAGGCACAGGCCGTCGAGCTCGCCAACCGCGCCATGGACGTGCTGGAGAAGGAGAACCGGCTGCGCGGCGAGATCGACGCCGGCAAGACGCTGAGCGAGGTCGCCTACCTGCAGAAGTGGGAGAAGCGCTGAGCGAGGTGCGACGTAGGGCGGCGCGCCCGCGACGGGCGACACCGGATCCGTGAGTGCAGCGTCGGGTCAGCGACCACTGACCGCGCCTCCGCGCTGAGAGGCGCCGGGGCGGCCACTGAGGCCGCCCCGGCGCCTCTCAGCGCTTCGGCTTGAGCACGAAGACCCAGTCGGTCTTGTAGCGGGCGCCCATCAGCACGGTGGGGCTCAGGGTGCTCTTCGCCGGCGGACGCATACGGAACTGAACGGTGAACCGGTAGCGACGGATCTGGCCCGGTTTGAGCGTCCCGATCCGCGCGCGCTTCAACTCGGTCACATAGCCCCGCCACACGGTCCGCGTGGTGCCGTTCTTCCTGAGCTCCTGGATCCGCAAGACAAGGCGCCACGAGAGATGACCCCCGCGCGGCCCGGGCTTGTCGACGACACGCCTCGGCCGGACGTAGAGCACACCCTTCTTCGTGCCGAAATTGCCCACCTTGATCACCCCGCGGACCTTGTCACCCGGCATCATGCGATCGGCCGTGACGATCGGGATGTTGGTACGGTTGGTGACCAGCACGACGTCCCTGCTCGCGAACAGGTCGCCGACCGTGGAGATGTCGGCCAAGGCGTTCGAGACGAGCACGACCCCGGCGAACAGGATCGCGAGCAGGACGCCCGCGGCCGCCCATCGTCCTCTGCCCGTGCGGCGCTTGCCCTCCATGGCCCTAGTCCGTCGACCGGGTCACGGCCATCGAGATCTCGTACACGTAGTAGTCCACCGCCGAACCCGGGAACGTCACCTCGAGCTGCACGGAGGGGTAGTACGGCACTCCCGGCGTCATCTCGGCCTTGCCCCGCACGCGCAGATTGATCTGGAGCTGCTGCCCAGGCAGCAGCGTCACCGGGTTGCCGGCCTTGGCGCCGTTGAGGTTGCTGATGTCGACTCTCTGCAGCGGCTGCAGGCCCGATGCCGGGTCGGGGAGCAGGGCGGCTGTGACCGTGACGCTCGTGATGTCGTCCGGCAGCGGTGACGGCGCCATCAGCGTCACGACGCGCTTCAACGTGACCGGCGCCCCCGTGGAGCGGAAGCCCCCGAGGTCGACGACCATCAGCTCGTCCTGCCCGGAGGCGCAGGGTACCGGCGGGTCTGACAGTCGGCGGATCGCGTACCCGGTGAGACCGCCGGGGTCGGTGTCCTGCGCATAGAGGCGCAGCCAGTCGTGAACGTGGTCCGCCCGGGCGCGGATCGCCGACTGGCTCGTCGTCGTGAAGGTCGCCGACGACGAGCCGGTCTCACGCGACTCCACGGCCAGACCGGCCAGCAGCGACAAGGCAACGAGCCCGGCCGCCAGCAGCAGTTGTCGGCGAGCGCCCCTCACCACCACCCCCGCAGGGTGCTGAGCTCGGCGTCGCTGGCGCCGGCGAAGGGGTCGCGGCGGGCGGGCGGCGCGACGTCGTGCAGCGCGGCCTCGGGCAGCGCGTCCGAAGGTAGCGGACCCTGACCCACGGCGCCGTCCCGCCGGCCCTCCGCCTGCTCCAGCTCTCGCCCGGCCTCACGCCACAGCGAGACCAGCATCGAGAGCGCGATGACGACCGCCGGCAGGCCGATGAGCAGCATCCGCACCTGACGAACGGCCAGGTAGGCGAGCGCGTAGCCCAGGTACGGGATGTGGAAGGCGTAGCGCGCCTGCACGGGGTCGACGAAGCGCAGGCTCCACGGGTCCTCGGACGGGTTGTAGTCACCCTTGGTGGTGAAGACGAGGTTGCCGCGCTCGTCGGGCTCGATGGCGGTGATGCGGTGCGTGACCGGCGCGTCCATCTCCGGCGGCACGAAGGTGATCACGTCGCCGACCCGAAGTGCCTCGACCGGCGCCAGCTTCGAGTAGATCACCGAGCCCTTGGGGATCGTGCCGGTCATCGACCCGCCGGTGATGACGTAGCGCTTGTAGCCGAGCAGCGTCGGCGCGAACAGCGTGGCGAGGGCGAGCAGCATGGTCCCCAGACAGGCGAGCGTGACGCCGAGGCGCAGCGCACGCCTCACAGCGACACCCCCACGAACTCGAACTCGACCAGGGTCGAGGCCCCCTGCAGCTCGCGCGTGGCCGAGGCTGCGGGGTACGTCAGGGTGAACTGGAGGACGCGCTGGTCGCCGTCGGCGAGCACGCCGAGATTGGCGACGGTGAAATCGGCGAGCGCGCCCTCGTAGAGCACCTGCGTCGCGCCGGTGACGTCCTCGATCCGCAGTTGCAGCACGGACGAGAGCGAGGGCGAAGCCGGTTCGTCGACGACGCTCAGCCTGCTCACCGTGTAGGCCGCGGGCACATCGGGACCACCGGTGAGCGTCACCGCCTGCGTGCGCACGGCGCCGGGGCGGAAGGGCTCGACGTCGATGATGAACGCGCCGGCGTGACTGTTCGTGTGGCTGACGCTGCCGGCGGTGAAGGTGTGGCCGGCGCTGACGTCGTTGCCTGCGAAGTTGGCGCCGGACAAGACGAGCGACTGCAGGGTCCAGGCGAGGAGGGCGAGAACGACGAGCGACAGCAGTGCGCGTCGTGCGAGCCCTCCACGTCCCGGACCTCTGCCGCTGTTCTGAATTCCGCCCGCGATCAACACCTACTCCTGAGTGGGGTCGGGGCGGGGTCGATCAGGCCGGCCCCGCCCCAGAAGATCACCAGATGAGTTCCGCTCAGACCTCAGGCGTGCTGACCACGATCCAATTGAGCGTCGCCTTGGTCACGATCTCCTGATACGCGTTGTCCGCGCCGCGCGAGCCCGCCACCAGGTCACCGTTGATGAACTGCACTTCGACAACGACCTGCCCGGTGGTGCCCGGGTCCAGCGAGCCACACAGCATGTCGCTGCCCGCCTCCAACGCGGGCAGGCTGATCCACTCGCTCTGCGGAGCGCCCCACGGCGTAATACGCACTTCGAGCCGGGAAGCCAAGTCGGTTGCCGTGAGCGTCGCACCGTCGAGCTCGTAGTTCAGGACATCGGTCGCCGCCATATAGAAGTTGCCGGCGACGTTCCCGCTGTTCTCGACTTCCACGGTCCCGGTGTACGTATTCCCAGGAGCCATCGGGCCGAGATCCAGCAGCATCGCGTCGTTCGGCAGGGCACCGACGATGCCCGCCGTGAACACGTTGTCGGCGCTCGCGGCGCTCGTGCTGAAGTTCGCGCCCGACCCGACGACGACGCCGGCGGCGAGCAGCAGCACCGCCGCCGTGACCAGCAGCTGCATGCGACGCTGGCCGAAGAGTACCCGCATCCGCTTCATGTTCCGTTCCTCCCGTAGCCGATATCGGCCGGTGGCCCCGCGCGCCGCTGAGCAGCGCTCGGCCGACCCCGGTGTCTTCATGCCGGTCCCGCTGACCGGCCGTGCCTCGCGGGCACTTATCGGCACCCGAGGAGCGAACTTGAGTACGATATTCGTACTTCCATGAAGCAAGTGCGCGATTGAGAGAGCCCTCAGAACGGTTCGTTACGATGCCTGCACACTCTTGACTCGCGCTACGAATTCGTCGCTTGAGGACCGCGCTAGACCGGTTTCGCGGCGGCCGTCAGCGTCGCGCCTTCACGGCTTCAGTGCGAGTCGCTGCCGCTCTCGGGATCGCGGAAGGCGGGCCGTACCGGGCGCAGGTCACCGCCGCCGGCGGCCACGAGCAGCATGCCGAGAGTCGCCGTCGAGGGGCGCTCGTGCAGACGGATCAAGTGCCCGAGGCAGCCGCAATCGCCGGCGCCGAAGCGGCGCACGGGGCGCAAAGCGCCGGGCTGCG
>JAFGAW010000081.1 GCA_016933475.1 Thermoleophilia bacterium | reverse complement strand
CGGTGGTCGTGGTCCAGGTCGGGTTCGCCAACGGCCTCGGCGTGATCCGCGACCTCGCCCGCGAGGGCGTGCCGGTGCTCGCCCTCGACCCTGACCCGCGTGCAGCGGGCCTGCGCTCACGCTTCGCCGCCGGCATGGTCTGCCCCGACCCAAAGACCGACGAAGAGGCCTTCGTCGTCTTTCTCGAGGAGCTCGGACGACGACTCCCGCAGCGGGCCGTCGTCTTCCCCACCCACGATGAGTCGGTCTGGCCTCTGTCACGTCACGCCGACCGCCTGGGCCCCTGGTACATCATCCCCTTCTCGCGCTGGGCGACGATGGCGCGGCTCTACGACAAGCGTCGGCAGATGGAGGCCGCCTGGCGCTGCGGCGTCGACACGCCGAAGACCGTGTTCGTCGACGCCGCCGCCGACCTCGAGCGCGCCGCCGGGGAGATCGGCTTCCCGGCGATCCTCAAGCCGGTCGAGTCGCTGGCCTTCAAGCAGCGCTTCCGCCGGCACGTGCTCGAGATCTGCAGCCGCGAGGAACTCGACCGGGTCTACGCCACCGTCGACGACTGCGGCACGCTCATGTACCAGGAGATCGTCCCCGGCGACGACGACGCGCTGTTCACGGTGGGGTCGTACCTCGACGCCGGCTCTCGCCCGATGGCCGTCTTCACCGGGTACAAGCTGCGCCAGCACCCGCCGCACTTCGGGGTCTGCCGGATGGGCGTGAGCGCCTGGGATGCCGGCCTCGCCGAGGCCGGCATCCGCCTGCTCACGGAGCTCGGCTACTGGGGCGTCAGCCAGGTCGAGTTCAAGCGTCACGCCGTCGACGGGCGGTACTGCCTCATGGAGGTCAACGCACGCCACTGGATGTGGCACTCGCTGGCCACGGTCTGCGGCGTGAACCTCTCACACGTGGCCTACGCGGACGCCATCGGCCGCCCGTACACGGCTCCGAGACAGATCGACGGCCCGCGCTGGGCGATCGCCGTCACCGACGCGCGCGACACCGTGAGCGAGATCGCCCGCGGCGAGAGACACCTGCTGCCCTGGCTCGCCTCGTACCGCGGCCTGCGGCGAGACGGCGTGCTCTCGCTCGACGACCCCGCGCCCGGGGCCCTGATCCTCGGCCGCCAGCTGCGCAGCGTCGCGCGGGCGCGCTTCGCCACCAGAGAGGAGGCCATGCCGTGAGGTTCGAACGGTTCCTTGACGCCGCAGCGGCGCGGCCGCCGGCGGTCGTCCTCCAGGTCGGGTACGCCAACGGGCTGGGCGTGATCCGCGACCTCGCCCGCGAGGGCGTCCCCGTACTGGCCCTCGACGCCGACCCGAAGGCCCTTGGCCTGCGCTCCCGCCTCGCGGCAGGGATGGTCTGCCCCGACCCGAAGGCCGACGAAGAGGCCTTCGTCACGTTCCTCGAGGGGCTCGGCACGCGGCTGCCGCAGAGAGCCGTCGTGTTCCCGACCCACGACGAGTACATCTGGCCGCTCTCGCGCCACGCCGAGCGGCTGCAGCCCTGGTACCACGTGCCGTTCGCACGCTGGCCGGCGATGCGCCACCTGCACGACAAGCGCGCCCAGCTCGAGACCGCCTGGGCGACCGGCGTGGACACCCCGCGGACGGTGTTCCTGGGCGGCGAGGCCGATCTCGAGCGCGCCGTCGAGGTGCCCTACCCCGGTGTGCTCAAGCCGGTCGACTCGCTCGCCTTCAAGCGGCGCTTCTTCAGGCCCGTGCTCGACGTGGACGGGCCCGACGACGTGCGCCGCCTGTGGCCCGAGATCGCCGACCTCGGCACCATCATGCTGCAGGAGCGCGTGCCCGGCGGCGACGACGAGCTCTGGACGGTCGGCTCGTACCTCGACCGCGACTCGCGTGCCCTCGCCCTCTTCACCGGGCGCAAGCTGCGCCAGCACCCGCGCGGCGCCGGCTCCTGCCGCCTGGGCGAGACGGTGTGGGACGAGAGCCTCGCCCAGGCGGCTGTGCGCCTGCTCAAGGCTCTGGACTACTGGGGCGTGAGCCAAGTCGAGTTCAAGCGCGACCCGCGCGACGGCCGCTACTGCCTCATGGAGGTCAACGCACGCCACTGGCTGTGGCACTCACTGGCGGCCGCCAGCGGTGTGAACCTCTCCTTCGTCGCCTACGCCGACGCGATCGGGCGGCCGTTCGTCGCCCCCCGCCAGCGCGACGGCGCCAAATGGATCGTGGCCAGCAAAGACCTGCCCTTGGCTCTGCGCGAGGTCTGGCGCGGCGAACTCGGCGTCGGCGAGCTGGCGCGCTCGCTCGCCGGCGTGCGCGCCGACGGCGTGCTCTCGCCGCGCGACCCGGTGCCGGGTCTCCTCAACGTCTGGCGCGTCGGTAAGCAGATCGTGACCCGGCAGCCGAGCCGGAGGGTCGAGCTCTGAGCGGCCCGCCCGACCTCGCGGTCTTCCTCGACGTGCCCGCGGCGTGGCGGCCGCGGGCGGAGTGGGTGCTGGGCACGCTGCTGGCCGGGCTCGGCCGGCGGCCGCGGTTCACGGCGGACCCCGGCGAAGCCGCGGCCTGCGCGCTCGCCTACGCGGCGCGTCCGGTCGCCGGGCTCCCGACGGTGCCCCTGTCGACGAAGGCGCTCGAGCTCTTCGCGGCGGGCGCTCCGCTGCAGCCCGGCTCCTACACGCGTTACGAGACCTCGGCCGGCGAGCTGCCCGGGGCCTTCCCGGTCGCCTCGCCGCCGCAGGACGCAGACCTGCGCGGCACCCTCTCCGCGACCTCGCCGGAGACCGGCGGGTTCTGCGCCCCGTTCGATCTCGTCGCCTCGTCGTTCGTCCTCCTCGCCGCCTGGGACGAGCATACGCACGCAGAGCGGGACCGCTTCGGTCGCCTGCCGTTCGCGGCCTCGGTCTTCGCCGAGAACCCGGCCCTGCGCATCGACGAGCCGGCGGTCGATCGCGCCGCGGCTCTGCTGCGCACGGTGCTGACGCCGCGCCTCGCTTCGCTCGGCCTGCCGCCGCTGCCGCCGCCCGGCTGGATCTGGCGCGAGCCGAGCGGCGGCGGAGCGGGGGGCGACGGCGAAGCCGGGGTCGCCGGCCCCGGCTTCGCCGTCGCCCTGACCCACGACGTCGACAACCTCTGGCGCTGGACCCGGCGCGGCTTCGCCGCCAGCGGCTACCGCAGCCTGCGCGGCCTGCGCCGCCTCGACCTGCGACCGCTGGCGCGCGAGGCCGGCGACGTGGCGCACTGGCTGACCCATCACCTGCCGCGGCGCACCGACCCGTACTGGACCTTCCCGCAGATGCTGGCCGGCGAGGACGCGCGCAGCGTCGACTCCACGTTCTTCGTGATCGCCCGGCACACCCACCGCCGGGACGGCAACCAGCCGGCCGTCTACCAGCGGCGCATCCCTGAGGTGCTCAGCCTGCTGCGCCGTGCCGGCCGCGAGGTGGGGCTGCACGGTAACGACAGCGACCGCCTCGGCGTCTCGCCGCTCAACGACGACCGCAAGGACCTCCGCGCCCGCGCCCGCGACGACGTGCGCGGGGTGCGCTACCACTACCTCCGCTGCCTCTACCACGAGACCCTGCCCTTCGTCGACACCGCCGGGCTCGACTACGACTCCAGCCTCGCCTTCGCCGAGCGCGAGGGCTTCCGCTGCGGCACCGCCCTG
>JAFGAW010000080.1 GCA_016933475.1 Thermoleophilia bacterium | reverse complement strand
GCATCAAGCGCCGGCTGACGCCGAGCGGCCGGCCGTCGTTCGAGGTCGAGCAGGACGAGGTGGCCAAGGGACACGCCGACCGCGCGTGGAGCGTGATCCTCGCCTGCCGCAAGGAGCGCGGACCGGGGCCCGGCGACGTGATCGAGGTCGGCGTGCGGGTCATCGGGTAGGAGACGCGATGCAGTTCTCGGTGAGGATTCTGGAGATCGCGCGCGACGCGAAGCCCGACGTGAGGCCGACGCCGGCCGGCGAGTTCACGGTGTCGGGCGAGACGGTAGAGATCGCACGGCGCACCGTGCTCGAGAAGCTGGCGGCCGACGGCCGGACGGTCCGATGCCTGTCGTTCACCACGGACGGCGGCGTTGCGGTCGTCGCCTACCCGCCGGCCCCGGCCCCGCCGCCGCATTCCCCGGCGGCTCGCCGACGAGGAGGTCGCTGATGGCGCGCCCGGAGAAGATCCCGCTCGAGGTGAGGCTCGAAGCCGGCGTCGGCCGGCCCGAGCACGTCCTCCGGTTCCGCAACAAGACCATCCAGGTCGGCGGGACGTTCAACGCTCGCGTCCAGGTGGAGGCCTCCGTCAGCGGCGACGACTACTTCGCCGTCGGCGCGCCGCTCAATTCGCCCGGCGTGGTGAGCGTTGCAGAGACCGTCGAGTTCGTCCGCATCCGCACGGTCAACTACACCTCCGGCGAACCGACGGCCGTGCTCGCCGGCTTCGACGAGAGGGCCGCCTGATGGACGAGCAGGCGCTGCGCGAGACGGCCGAGGAACTCGGCGAGACGGTGGCGCTGGTCAAGGCGCACCTCGTCGGCCGCGATCGCGTCGCCGACTCGAACGTGGTCTCCAGCGTGGACGACGCCGAGCGGGTGTTCATCGGCGCCGGCGCGCTCCCTCCGCCCTACGACCCGGAGACGCTCTGCCTGCTGCTCGAGAACTCGAACTCGCTCCGCCAGAACATCGATGCCTACGTCACTAACATCGACGCCTTCGGCCACCGTTTCGAGCCGGTGCTCGACCTCGACGCCTCGGACGCCGACCAGCGCATCGCCAACGCCCTGGCTATCGAACGGTCGAAGCCAGGCACCGCCGGCGACGCCCCGACCCCCGAGGAGGTCGCGGCGAAGAGGCGCGAGGTCGCCGAGTTGATGCGCCTCGAGAAGTCGCGCATCGAGAACTTCTTCGAGTACTGCTGCACGGACGGTTCGTTCGTGACACTCCGTCGCCGCACGCGCCTGGACGTCGAACTCCTTGGCAACGGCTACTGGGAGATCCTGCGCAACGGTGCGGGCGAGATCGTGCAGTTCGTCTACGTGCCGGGCTTCACCGTACGGCTCTTGCCGCTCGACCCCGACCTGGTCGAGGTGGACCACAAGGTCAAGGGCTCGGACCTCCGCTTCGACACGATGCGGGTGCGCACGCGGTTCCGCCGTTACGTTCAGGTCTTCGAGTCGCAGACGGTCTACTTCCGCGAGTTCGGCGACCCGCGGGTCGTCTCGCGCAAGACCGGGCAGGTGTTTGCCGGCGTCGACGCCCTGCTCGCGACGGACCCCTCGGACGGACCGGCGACCGAGATCCTCCACTTCAAGGTGATGAGCCCGCGCAGCACCTACGGCGTACCGCGCTGGGTCGGGAACCTCCTCGCCGTGCTCGGCTCGCGCCAGGCCGAGGAGATCAACTTCCTCTACTTCCAGAACAAGAGCGTCCCGCCGCTCGCCATCCTGGTCTCAGGCGGGCGACTCTCGGCACAGTCCATCCCGCGCATCGAGTCGTTCATCGAGGAGCACATCAAGGGGAAGAAGAACTTCCACAAGGTGCTCATCCTCGAGGCCGAGCCCGCCGG
>JAFGAW010000079.1 GCA_016933475.1 Thermoleophilia bacterium | reverse complement strand
AGCAGCGAGCCCGACTACTACCGCTGGACGCAGTGGTTCTTCCTCCTCATGCACGAGCGCGGCTTGGCCTATCGCGGGACCGGGCAGCAGTGGTGGTGCCCGAGCTGCAAGACGATCCTCGCCAACGAGCAGGTCGAGCAGGGGCGCTGCTGGCGCTGCGGCAGCGACGTGACCAAGAAGGACCTCGAGCAGTGGTACTTCCGCATCACCGATTACGCGCAGCGCCTGCTCGACGATCTGGCGACGATCGAGTGGCCGGAGCAGATTAAGCTCATGCAGACGAACTGGATCGGGCGCAGCGACGGCGCCGAGGTCGACTTCGCCCTGCCGGGTCGTGACGAGCCCCTCACCGTCTTCACGACCCGCCCCGACACGCTCTTCGGCGCCACCTACATGGTGCTCGCGCCCGAGCACCCGCTGGTCGACGAGCTGACGACGGCCGAGCATCGCGAGGCCGTCGCCGCCTACAAGGACCAGGCTCGCCGCCAGAGCGAGATCGAGCGCCTCTCGACCGAGAAGGAGAAGACCGGCGTCTTCATCGGGGCCCACGCCGTCAACCCCGTGAACGACGCGCCGGTCCCGATCTGGATCAGCGACTACGTGCTCATGGGCTACGGCACCGGGGCGATCATGGCGGTGCCGGCGCACGACGAGCGCGACTTCCAGTTCGCCACGCTGTTCGATCTCCCCATCGTCGAGGTCATCGCGCCGCCCTCCGGGGCGCAGGGCACATTGAGCGAGGCCTACGTCGGCGACGGCGTCATGGTCAACTCGGGGCGCTTCGACGGGCTGCCGGCGCCGGGCGAGGCCTTCGCGGCGATCACCGACTGGCTCGCCGAGCGGGGCCTCGCCCGGCGCAAGGTCAACTTCAAGCTGCGCGACTGGCTCATCAGCCGGCAGCGCTACTGGGGCGCACCCATCCCGATCGTCCACTGCGACGCCTGCGGCCCGGTGCCGGTGCCCGCCGACCAGCTCCCGGTGCTGCTCCCCGACCTCGAGGACTTCCACCCGACCGACGACGGCCAGTCGCCCCTCGCGCGTAACGAAGAGTTCGTCCGTGCCGCCTGCCCGCGCTGCGGCGGCCCCGGGCGGCGCGAGACCGACACCATGGACACGTTCGTCTGCTCCTCTTGGTACCACCTGCGCTACGCCTCGCCGCGCTGCGACGAGGCCGCCTTCGAGCGCGAAAAGGTCGACTACTGGCTGCCGGTCGACCTCTACGTCGGCGGCGCCGAGCACGCCGTCATGCACCTGCTCTACGCGCGCTTCTTCTGCAAGGTGCTCCACGACGCCGGCCACGTCGGCTTCAGCGAGCCCTACGCCACGTTGCGCAACCAGGGCATGATCCAGGCCGAGGACGGCCAGAAGATGAGCAAGTCCAAGGGTAACGTGGTGACGCCGGACAGCGTCGTCGAGCGCTACGGCGCCGACAGCCTGCGCGTCTACGAGCTCTTCATCGCCCCCTTCGAGCAGTCGGTCGCCTGGAGCGATCGTGGGGTACAGGGCTGCCTGCGCTTCCTCGGGCGCTTCTGGAACCTCGCCGGTGAAGTGGCCGAGGCCGCGGGCAGCGGCGTCCCCGCCGGTGACGACGAGGCGGAGAAGGGCCGGGCCCTGTCGCGCAGCCTTCACAAGACGATCCGCAAGGTCACGCGCGACATGGAGTCGTTCCGCTTCAACACCGCGGTGTCGGCGCTGATGGAACTGCAGAACGAGGCCCTCGACGTGTGGGCGAACGCGCGCGGCGCGCTCAGCCTGGCGGAGTGGCGCGACCTCGTCGTGGATGTGACCCGCCTGCTGGCGCCGATGGCGCCGCACCTCGGCGAAGAGGTCTGGGAGTTGCTCGGCCAGCCGGGGTCGGTGCTCGACGCGACCTGGCCCGAGTGGGACGAGGAGCTCGCCGCCGACGAGGTCGTGACCGTCGTCGTGCAGGTCAACGGCAAGCTCCGCGACCGGCTCTCGGTGCCGGTCGACGCCGAGCGCGAGGCGGTCTTCGAGCTGGCCCGGGCGGCGGGCAACACGGCACGCTTCCTCGAGGGCAAGGAGCTCGTCAAGGAAGTCTACGTGTCGGGCAAGCTCGTCAACTTCGTCGTGCGCTGACCTTCGCTTCGCGGCGCGGCGGCCGGCCCGAGGGGCCGGCCGCCCCTCGCGACCGTCGCCTCGCTCCCGCCGGTGCCAACGTCACCGCGCGCCGCCCGCCAGCGTCATCCCTCTCGTCCTCCGTGGCCGCTGACGGTCGTACGGGCGGGCGCTACGGTACGTGGGCGCCGGCCGGAGCCTCCGCCGGCCGGCGCCCCCGACCGCCGAGGTGCCTGTGGACCTGACCCGTCGCCAGCTCTACGCCTACGTCGCCCTCGGCGTCGTCGTGCTCGCCCTCGGGGTCCGCTACATCGTCCTGCCGCGCGCGGGCGCCGAGCCCGACGGGTCGCGGCTGGCGCTGGCCCCGCTCGCCGCGAGCCCGTCGGCGGCGCCGTCGGTCGCCCCCGACGTCACCGTGTACGTGTGCGGTGCGGTCCGCAGCCCCGGCGTGGTGCGGCTGCCCGCGGGGGCGCGGGTCTGCGACGCCATCGAGCTCGCCGGCGGTGCCACCAGCGCCGCCGAGCTGGCGGCCGTCAATCTGGCCGCGAAGGTCATCGACGGCCAGCAGATCGTCGTCCCCGAGCGAGGGGCGGCGCCGGCGGCCGCGGTGGGCGACACCTCGTCACCCGCGGCCGGCGGCCTCGTCAACATCAACACGGCGAGCGTCGCCGAGCTCGAGGAGCTCGACGGCGTGGGGCCGGCGACGGCGCAGGCCATCGTCGACTACCGCACCGAGCAGGGGCCGTTCGGCGCGATCGAAGACATCATGAACGTGCCCGGCATCGGCGACGCCAAGTTCGCCGCCATGAAGGACTCGATCACGGTCTGAGATGGCCGGCCGGCTGGCCCCGCCGCACATCCTGCTCGGCGGCTACGTCGCCGGCCTCGTGGCAGCTCTCGCCTGGCGCCCGCCTGCTGTCGTGCTGCTGGGCATCGCGCTCGTCGCCGCGATCGGCGCCGGCGTCGCCGGCCTGCTGCTGCCCGGCCGTCACGCGTGGCGTCGGGCGGTCGTCGCGCTGGCCCTGGCGGCGCTCTTCGTCGCGGCGGGCGCCGCCTTCGGCGGCGCCCGCCTCACGACCCTCGAGCGCTCGGCGCTGAGCAGGTCGATCGGCGATCGCGTCACCCTCGAAGCAACGCTCGTCGACCTCCCCGAGCTGCGCGACGACCGCCTCTCGCTGCCGCTGCGCGTCGACGCGGTCGACGGCCGGCCGGTCGACGAGCCGGCGCACCTGACTCTCAAGGTCGACGAGGGTGAGGCGCCCGACCTCGACCAGTGCGGGCCCCTGACCGAGGGGGCGCTCGTCGTCGTCGAGGGCGCCCTCGTCGAAGACCTCCCGCCGCCCGGCGACGGGGGGTTCGACTACGGTCGCTACCTTCGCCGGCGGGGCGAGCACGTCGTGCTCGAGGGACGCTACGCCGACCTGCGCCTGATCGGTCGCCGGGGCGGGCCCCTGGGCCTCGTCGACAGCTTGCGGCGCGCCTCCCGCGACCACCTCGCGGCCGGCCTGCGCTCGCCCGTCCGCGAGGTCCTCCAGGGCATGGTCCTCGGCGACGACGAGCGCCTCGATCCCTCGCTCATCGACGCCTTCCGGCGCAGCGGGCTCCTGCACATCCTCGCCGTCTCCGGCGAGAACGTCGTCCTGCTGTGCTCGATGTGGGGGTTCGCCCTCAGCGTGCTCGGCGTGCCCCGGCGAGCGCGCCTCGCCGTGCTGCTCGCCGTCGTGCTCGTCTACGTCCTGCTCACCGGTGCGGCGCCGTCGATCGTGCGCGCCGGCTTCGCCGGCATCGTCGGGCTCCTCGCGATGATGGTCGCGCGCCCGACCGACGGCTGGCTGCTCCTGCTGGCCCCCGCGGCTCTGCTGCTCTCGATCAACCCGGCGACGCTGTACGACGTGAGCTTCCAGCTGTCGTTCGCCGCCGTCGCCGGGTTGCTCCTCCTCGCCCGGCCGCTGACCCGCGGCCTGTCCTTCCTGCCCGGGCCCTTGGCCGAGCAGGCGGGCGTCACCACGGCGGCCAGCTTGGCGACGGCGCCCGTCTCGCTCATCACCTTCGGCTCGGCCTCGGTGGTCGCCGTCCCGGCCAACCTCATCGGCGGCTTCGTCCTCGGGCTGGTCATGTTCCTCGGCATGCTCAGCCTGCTGCTCGGCTTCGTGCACCGGCTCGTCGGCGCGCCGCTCAACCTCGTCAGCGGCGTGCTGCTCGGCTTCCTGGTCGAGGTGTCGCGCTTCTTCGCCCGGCCGTCGTGGGCGGTCTACGAGTGGCGAGGGCCGACCCTCGCCGTGGTGGTCGGTGCGGCGCTCGCCGCCGAGGTTCTGGTGCTGGCGCTGCTCGCGCGGCGCGCCGGCGTCGGTCTGCGCGCCTACGTCGCCGCCCGTTCGCGCCGCGCCGCGCTGGTGCTCGCGACGGCGGCGGTCGTGGCGGCGGCGCTGCTCGCCGCGCCGGCGCCTCCCGCAGCCCTCTCCGAGCCGCGGCTCACCTTCCTCGACGTCGGTGAGGGGGCGGCGACCCTCGTGCAGGTGCCGGAGGGCCCTACGGTGCTCATCGACGCCGGCCCCAAGCCGCTGGCCGAGGAGTTGCGCCTTCACGGTGTGCGCCGCATCGACCTGCTGATCCTCTCGCACGGGCACGCCGACCACACGGCAGGGCTCGAGGGCGTGATCGGGGTGCTGCCGATCGACGCGGCGCTCATGCCCTGCCCCGAGGAGCCCGACGCCACTCTCCAGCGCTTGCGCGCCGAGTTGAAGGCCGCCGGGGCCGAGGTCGGCGTCTGCACCGCGCCGGTGGGCCTGAGTGGCGACGGCTGGAGCCTGCGCGTGCTGCCCACGACGCCGTCGGGCAGCACCGACGCCAACCAGGCCGAGAACGACGTGGCCCTGGTCGTGCTCGTAGAGTTGAGCGGCGTCGACGTGCTCGTCACCGGCGACGCGGAGGGCCCCGTCCTCGCCGCCCTGAGACTGCCCCCGGTCGACATCCTCGAGCTGCCGCACCACGGCAGCCGGGGCGGGCTCGACGCCGAGCTGCTCGAGCGGCTGCACCCGCGCCTCGCCGTGGTCTCCGTCGGGCCGAACCGGTTCGGGCACCCGACGCCCGAGATGGAGGCGCTGCTGGCCGCCCACGGCGTGCCCCTGCTGCGCACCGACCACGCCGGCGACATCATCGTCTGCGGGCCTGGGGAGACGGGCGACGATCCGGCGACGGGGGCCGGTGGGGCGGATGCCGTGCTCGCGCCGGAGCTCCGCGTGTGGACGGAGGCGGGCGGGTGAACCGGCCGGCCGGTTCACCCGCCCGCCTCCGGGATCATGCTCTCAGATCTCGCGGCGACCGAAGCGCCCGACGGCGAGCGCAACGAGCGCGGCGGCCGTCGCCAGCGCGGTCAGCAGCGGCCAGGCGACGTCGACGGCGCCCCCGGCGAGCGCCTCGCCGGCGAGGGACGGCAGCCGCGCGAACGTCGGCCGCGCGAACCCGAACTGGCTCAGGATCGCGAGCAGCACGTAGACCCCGACGCCGGCCGCCGAGGCCGCCGCCGGAGCGGGCAAGAAGGCGGACAGCGCAAGGGCGAGGCAAAGCAGCCAGAGCGCATACGCGAGCCAGAGGCCGACGGCGGCGATGACGTCGCCTACCGGCCCGACCTCGAACAGGGCGGCGGTGACCGCGATGCAGAGCGCCGTGGCGGCGGCCGTCGCGACGATCAGCAGCAGTGACTGGGCGGCGAGTTTGGCGAGCACGTACGCCGGGCGCGAGAGCGGCTTCGTCAGGACCAGCACGCCCGGCCCCCCGCGCAGCTCGCCGCTGATCAGGCCGCCGTACACGATGAGCACGGCCAGAGCGACCAGCTCCCGGAGGTTGCCGAGGTACTCGCCGTAGGCATCGAGGGCCGTCACGTCGCCGATCTCGATCGAGACGCCGGGCGTCTCGCCGAAACGCTCCACCAGGCTTGGCAGCAGCGCCGTGAGCGCGGGGGCGCTGAGGGCGGCGAACACCAGCACCCCGGGCAGCACCCAGATGCGCCACGTGCGGACGATCTCGACGAGCTCTTTGCGGGCGAAGGCGGCGAATCCGCTCACCGGCCACCTCGCACGAGATCGACGAAGACCTCCTCGAGCGAGAGCTCGTCGGCCTCGAGGCGCGTCAGCGCGAGGCCAAGCTCGGCCACGACGGCGGGCAGTTCACGCTGCGCGGCGGCGAGGTCGCCGACGGTCAGCCGGAGAAGGGGACCGGCGACCTCGACTTCGGTCGACCATGCTCGCCTCGCCACGGCGGCGGCCAAACGTGCGGGGTCGTCGACGCCGACGAGCACCCGGTGGCGTCCCGTCCTGCGTCGCAGCTCGTCGATCGGCGCCTGGGCTGCGACTCTGCCGCGGTCGAGGATCGCCACCGTGTCGCAGGTGCGCTCGACGTCGGCGAGGATGTGGGTCGAGAAGAAGACGGTGGCGCGACCGCGCAGGCCGGCGATCATGTCGAGGATCTCCTTGCGGCCCAGCGGGTCGAGGGCGCTCGT
>JAFGAW010000078.1 GCA_016933475.1 Thermoleophilia bacterium | reverse complement strand
TGTGGCGCGATCGCACGAGCCGGTGCGAAGGCCTCGCCGCTCTCGATCTGAACGTCGCACGTGACGGCGCCCCGCAGATCCGGCAGCAGGCGACGGCCAGGGGCACGCCACAGGCAGACGAGGTCGAGCAGAATCGAGGCGAGGCCGCGGACAGGGTGCGGCGGGTCAGACCGCCCAGCGGGGCCGCCCGGGTGACCCTCTGAGACCCGGCGCCGGCAGGCGGAGGACCCGGGGCGCGCCCGTGGGGCCATCTTTTGCGTGCCCTTTACGGGCTCGAGTGACGACGAGAAGCTCGTGGATCTCCCGGCAGTGCTCCCGCCCGCGAAGGCGTCCGTTGTCGGGCGGAGCGCGTGTCTCGAGACCTTGCCGGCGACCTCCCGGCCCGGCTTCGCCCGACCCGTGATGTAAGAAACGGGACCCTCGAACGACGTATGGAGTGAGGAGGTCATCGACGCGCGGGGGAGGTCGCTCATGAACGCGCTCAGGACCGTGACTGCCATCACCATTGTCGTGCTCGCCCTCACGGCAGGCACGGTGGCTGCCGTCTCCGGGATCGTCGAGAGGGGCGACAGAGCCGATGCCGCAGTCTCCGAGGCGTCCACGGCGTGGCCCGCGTGGGGTGCGACGCGACTCGACCACGCAGACGGCTTCTCGGCGCGCGCGACACGCGAGACGCGCCCGCATCCGCGCGACGTCGAACGACCGCGCGCCGAGACCACGCGCACCGCGCCTGACTGCGCTGAGTCGTCGCACCCGTGCGCTACAGAATGCCGCACGTGCGAGGACAGCACGACTTGCGTGACGCGCACGAGCGCGACGGTCCGTGACTCATGCGGTCGCAGCAAGTCGGGGAACGATGGCAAGTGCCGCCATTAGAGGCGACCCGACCTCCGCCCGTCGCGGCCGGCCGGTGGCCGGCGACAACGTCGCCGGCCACCGGCCACGCGCATATACTGGCGTGTGGGATCGCCGCTCCGGCACCCTCTCCGGGAGGCCCCGCCGATGTCCGCCGGCTCCCCCGCCGCAGAAGACGCAGACGCTCTTCTCCTAAGAGATCTGAAGGCTGGGCGCCGTGAGGCCTTCGACACGCTCTACCGCCGGTACAGCGGACCCGTCTACAGCTACTGTGCGCGCCTCGTCGGCGACCGTGAGGAAGCCAAGGACCTCACTCACGACGTGTTCGTCAAAGCACTGCGGCGACTGCCCGACGAAGCGAGCGCGTCTTCCCTGCGCCCGTGGATGTATCGGGTGGCGACGAACACCTGCTTCGACGCTCTCCGCCGTCGCCACCTGCGGAGCGCCGACCGCGTGGCCGTCGACCGCGTCGCCACACCCATCGACGAATTCCGGCGGTCCGACGAAGCCGCGCTGATCGAGCAGGCACTCGCCGGCTTGAACCTGCGCTACCGCACGGCCCTGGTGCTGCGCGACCTTCACGGCCTGGAGCCGCGAGAGATCGCCGAGGTCCTGCGCCTGCCGCGCGCGACCGCCGACGTCCTCGTGCATCGAGCCCGCGTCGCGTTCAGGCGCGGCTACGCGGCCCTCGCCGGCGGGGACCGGCCGGCGGCGGCCGGCCTGATCCTGGCTCCGCTCGGCCTTCCCGCCGCGCTTCAGGCCGCACCGTCGTGGCCGGCGACCGCCGCACCCACGCCACCGCCGATCGGCCCCGAGATCGCGGTGATGGGACCGGCCGGTGGCGGCCTGCTCGCCAAGTCCGGCGCCTCCATGGGTGCCAAAGTCGCCGCGGCCGCGGCGACGGCAGTGCTCGCCGCCGGCGTCATCCTCGCCGGGGGCTTGGCCGAGCGGGATGGTGACGCACTGCCGCCGAGCACGCCGGCGAGCAGCGAGTCCGTGGTCCGCGACGCGCGGGATCTCCCGAAGACGTCGCACGTGGCTCGCGCGGCGCTGCTCCTGGAGACCGACGCACCCCGGCCGGTTCACGACACCATGGAGATGGCCGACCACATGACGGATGCTCGTCTCGATGACGCGATGCACGACGGCGACACGGTGACCACCGATGGCGCGACTCGTGATGCAAAGAGCGTGAGCGACGCGGTCGAGGCGACCTCGGAGCATGTGAGTCGCACCCACGACGACCGGTCCGGGTCGACGGACATGAAGTCACGCTGACCCCCCCTGCCCGCGCGCGCTCGGCGCGCTCCCGATCACGACAGCCGCCGGGCTGGGGGCCGGCCCGGGCGCTGAAGCTCTCTCCGTTCGAGCACGCGGCGCGCATGCCGCTCGGGGGCTTCGACCCCGTGCCCTCGCGGCGTGACCGTGCTCGCCACTGGCCTGGCCGGGCTCGGGCTCGCGGGGTTTCCGCCACCCAGAGATCGACGCGAGGTGAGCGCCCCGGCGTCAAGAGCGCCCACCGGGCGCTCAAAGAGGCCGTGAGCACGTACACCTCATTCCTCGCCGGCAGGTCAACGCCGAGGCGCTCAGGCTCGGCGTTAGGATGATCCTGAGCGGACGACATTCGTGAGGGCCGGGGGGTCGAACCGCGTCGGCCCTGCGCCTGACCGGCGCCGACGCGTCTCGCAGGCCCCAGCCCCAGTCATGCTCTTGGTGCAAGGAAAGGAGTGGACCATGCGACCGGCACCCTCGAGACTGAAGCGCAGACTCCTCTTCATCACACTCGGCACCCTGATCGCAGCAGGTGCCGCGACCGCGGTGCTCATGGGAGACGCTACCCCCGAGGTGGCGGAGGCCGCCGAGGACACGGCACCCGCCGGCGGCGAAGCGCCCCGAGTCGTGACCACGGCGCCGACCGAGGACGGCCTCGTCACCACGACGAGCGAGCCGGAGCTGCTGGGGACGAACCTCGGCGGCATCACGCCGACGTGGACCCATGTCTCCACCGCTCCCGCTTACGAATGGTCCTACGACGTCGTCGCCACGGCCCAGCGCACGCTCTACGTCACCGGCTACGTACAAGATGCCGGCCAGGATCTTCAGGTCGCCAAATACGTCGACGGCACGCAGCGCTGGGCGCGGTCGTACGCGGGCCCTGCCGGCGGCAGCGACTGGGGAGAGGTGATCGCGGCCCGCAGCGGGCGCATCTACACCGCGGGATCCCGCCAGACCAAGTGGGGAGATCAAGACCTCTTGCTCATCCGCTGGGACGGCAACGGCAACCGTGTGTGGACGCGAGCCTACGACTCGGGGAGCCGCTCCACCGAACGGGCCGTCGACGTCGCCGTCGACGGCGACGGCAACGTCATCGTCGTCGGCAGCAGCCATCGGCCGGCGACCGGGTGGGACTGGGTCGTTGTCAGCTACCGCGCCGACGGCACGCGGCGCTGGGTGCAACGCTACGACGGACCCTCGCA
>JAFGAW010000077.1 GCA_016933475.1 Thermoleophilia bacterium | reverse complement strand
GCCGGCCGCCTCCGCGCCGGCCGCACCCGTCAGCTCGTCGGCCGAGGAGGCCTCGAGGGTCGCGAGAGCCTGCGTCTTCATCGCCGAGGGGAGGCTCGCGTGGTCCTCCACGACCCTCACCGCCTCGGCCTTGGCGTCGTTCACGGCGGTCGTCATGGTGTGCGAGAAGACGGCCACCAGTACCGCGACCCCCAGCACGAAGCCGAGCTGGCGCGCGGTGTTGATCGCGCCCGAGGCGACGCCGCCGTGCTCCTCGGGCACCGAGCCCATGCCCGAGGCCATGAACGACGGCATGGCGAAGCCCATCCCGACGCCGAGTACCACGGCCCGGCAGGCGACGTCGCTCAGCGTGGCGGAGGCATCCAGCGAGGACATGGCCAGAAGGCCGGCGCCGAAGGCGAGCGCCCCGACGACGGCCGGGAGCCGCGGCCCCCACCGGTCCACCAGCTTGCCGACGACCGGGGCGAGCAGCAGGCCTGTGATGGGCATCGGCGTGATGGCGATCCCCGCCTTCAGCTCGGAGAAGCCCATCACGTTGACCATGAAGATGACGAGGAGGAAGACCGAGCCCATCATCGCCACGCCCATGAGCAGGAAGGCGGCGTTCGCCCCGGCGAACGAGCGGATCCTGAAGAGACGGAGGTCGAGCATCGGCTGCCGCGCGCGGCGCTCCCAGACGACGAAGGCCAGAGCGCCGACGACGGCCGCCGCGAAGAGGCCGAGGATCCGCCCCGACTCCCAGCCCCACTCGTTGCCCTGGATCAGGGCCAGGGTGAGGGCGGAGAGCGTGACGGCGGAGAGCGCGATGCCGCCGATGTCGATACGGGCGTCGGCGGCGCGCTTGTGCTCGGGCACCAGCCGCCACGAGGCGAGCAGCGCCGCGATGCCGACCGGCACGTTGATGAAGAAGATCCACTGCCACGACCCGTACTCAGTGAGGACGCCGCCCAGACTGGGGCCGAGGGCGGCGGCGACGGCGCCGAGCGCCGCCCAGAGCCCGGTCGCAAGACCGTGCTGCGAGCGCGGGAACGCGCCCAGCAGGATCGTCAGCGAGATCGGCACCATGGCCGCCGCGCCCAGCGCCTGGCCGATGCGGAAGACGATCAGCCAGTCGATCGAGGGCGCGAACCCGGCCGCCAGCGAGAACGCCGTGAACAGGCCGAGACCGAGCATGAAGAGGCGCTTCTGGCCGAAGCGGTCGGCGATGCGCCCGACCGAGAGGAAGAGGACGGCCAGCGCCAGGTTGTAGCTGTTGAGCACCCACGAGACCGAGGCGATGGACGCGTCGAGGTCCTTCATGATCGAGGGCACGGCGATGTTGACGATGGTGGCGTCGAGCAACGCCATGAACAGACCGAGGGAGACCGCGAGCAGGATCAGCCAGCGGCGGGCGTGGGAGGCAGTGGTCATTGTCGATTCTCCAGGTCGGGAAGAGTCGTGGCGGGCTGCCGACGACCGGGATTGACGAGAGCGTCGTGGTCTCCGGCCTGCCGGTGGGGTCGCTGTGGCCCCTGCCGGCGTGACCGGTGACGGCGGGGCGGCCTGCGAGAGCAGGCCGCCCCGAGCCTTATCTCATCCCCGGTGGTCCGGGCAGCGCCCGGCCCCCCGCTCCCATGGGGGAGAGCGCCTTCTCGAACACGGCGACCGAGCCGGCGATGAAGCGCTCCCGATCGACCACGAGCCCGGGCACGTGCAGGCGCCTGGTGTTGAGGAAGAACATGAGGCAGGAGGAGACCAGCAACTGTGCGGTCATGTCGACCGGTGCATCGCCGGTCAGGTCCGCGCGCTGGAGGCGTATGAGGTAGGCGGAGATCACGGCGGCGCTCTCCTTGACGATCTCTGCCCACACGTCGGCGACCTCGTCGTCGACCATCGACTGGCCGAAGAGCAGCAGCAGGATGTCGGC
>JAFGAW010000076.1 GCA_016933475.1 Thermoleophilia bacterium | reverse complement strand
GGCGACCGGTTTGCCGGACGGTCGCCCGACGGGCGGCGACGCCCGTGGACCGACGGCGCCCGGCGGCGGCCCGGCCTCCCCGCCCCCGAAGCCGTGCCCGGCGGAGGGCGCCTGATGGCCACGGTCTCCCGCCACAGGGGCCCGCACGGCACCGGCGCCAGCGTCGAGGAACTGCGCGGCTGGCGCGCCTTCCTGCATCTGGCGCGCGAGCTGCAGCTCGCGCGCCTCGCGCGCTTCGCCGGCCCCTACCGGCGCCGCGCCCTGGCCGGCGTCGCGGCGATGCTCGTCGTGACCCTGACGGGCCTCGCCGTCCCCTACCTGCTGGCGGTCGCCATCGACCGCGGCATCACCCAGGGCGACCTCCACGTCCTCGACCTCGTGATCGTCGCGTTCGTCGCCCTCGCCGGCCTCAACCTGGGCGCCAGCTACCTCCAGACCTACCTCGTGAGCTGGGTCGGCTCGCACATCATCCTCGACCTGCGGCGCGAGCTCTTCGCCCACATCCAGAAGCTCTCTCTCGACTTCTTCAGCCGCCAGAAGACGGGCTGGATCGTCTCCCGCCTGACCAACGACATCGACGCCCTCGACCAGCTCGTCACCGACGGCGTGGTCTCGCTCGTGACCAACTCCCTCACCTTCGCCGGGGCGATCGTCTTCCTCTTCATTCTCGACTGGCGGCTGGCCCTCGCGACGCTGGCGATCATGCCCCTCGTCATCGTCGCCACTCTCGTCTTCCGCAGCCGTTCGGCGGTCGCCTACGCCCACGTCCGCGACCGCATCGCCGGCGTGAGCGCCCACCTGCAGGAGTCGATCTCGGGCATGCGTGTGGTCAAGGCCTTCCGCCGCGAGCGCGCCGACTACGCCGCCCTCGACGCCGCCAACGCCGCGTACCGCGAGGCGAACATGCGCACGGTGATCCAGAGCGGCGTCTACTTCCCCTTCGTCGAGTTCATGTCGGCGGTAGGGGTCGTCATCGTCCTCTGGTACGGCGGCACGCTCGTCAGCGACCGCGCCCTGCAGATCGGCGTGCTGGTCGCCTTCATCGGCTACCTGGCGAGCTTCTTCGACCCGCTGCAGCAGCTCTCGCAGCTCTACAACACCTTCCAGGCGTCGATGGCCGCGGTGCGCAAGATCTACACCGTGCTCGACACCGAGCCCGACCTACAGGACGCGCCCGACGCCGTGCCGCTGCCCGACGTGCGCGGCGAGGTCGAGCTGCGCGGCATCACCTTCGGCTACGACAGAAGCGCGCCGGTCGTGCACGACGTGAGCTTCACGATCGGCGCCGGTCGCACCGTGGCCTTCGTCGGTGCGACCGGCGCCGGCAAGTCGACGATCGTCAAGCTGCTCGCCCGCTTCTACGACCCCGACGCGGGGGCCGTACTGATCGACGGCCACGACCTGCGCACCGTCACCCAGCGCTCGCTGCGCGAGCAGCTCGCCGTCGTCCCGCAGGAGGCCTTCCTCTTCTCCGGTTCGATCCTCGACAACATCCGCTTCTCGCGACCCTCGGCCGACCCCGAAGAGGCCAGGCGCGTCGCCCGCATCGTCGGCGTGCACGACTTCGTCGAGAGCCTCCCGGACGGCTACGACACCGAGGTACAGGAGGGCGGCGGCGGGCTCTCGACCGGCCAGCGCCAGCTCATCTCGTTCACCCGCGCCCTGCTCGCCGACCCGAGGGTGCTGATCCTCGACGAGGCGACCTCGAGCGTCGACGCCGAGAGCGAGCGGCGCATCGAGCGCGCCATGGAGGTACTCTTCAGCGGGCGCACGGCGATCATCGTCGCCCACCGGCTAAGCACCGTGCGCTACGCCGACGAGATCTTCGTCGTCGCCGGCGGCCGTGTCGTCGAGCGCGGCCGCCACGATGAGCTGATGGCCGGCGGCGGCCGCTACGCAGCGCTGTACCGAGAGTGGGAGGAGACGGGGCGGCCGGTCTGACCTCGCCGCCGACGCGGGCGGCGGCGGACCCATCGTTCACCCTGCGTATACTCGGCGCGACGCACACGACCGAGGGCGCTGAGGACGATACGTGCAGCAGACCTACCGCTTCGTACGGACGCCGGAGCTGGCCAGCGCGAGCCTGACGGTGACGAGCCACGGGCCGCTGGTCACCGTCTGGCCGCACGGCTTCCGTTCGCCGCGCGCTCTCTTCCTCAGCCTCCTCTTCTTCTTCTGGCTGAACGTCATCCGGCCCATAGAGTCGGGCGCGCAGGGCAACCTCTACTCCCTCTACTTCCCCCCGGTGCCGAGCCCGGCTCAGGCACGCACGGTCGAGAGCTTCCTGCGCAAGTGGCTGGTCGCCGACCCCGCGCCGATGGCGGCGACCGTCGCTGTGACGACGCGCTGCCAGTACCGCTGCGGGCACTGCAGCGCGGCCGGCGTCGACGACCGCCCGGAGCTCGACGCCGACGCGCTGCGCCGTGTCGTGGCCGAGTGCCTCGACCTCGGCGTCCACGTCGTGACCTTCACCGGCGGCGAACCCCTGCTGCGGGACGACCTCGAGGAGCTGATCGCCGCCGTTCCGCCCGAACTGGCGACGACCCTCGTCTTCACCAACGCCCACGGGCTCGACGCCGCGCGGGCGCGCGCGCTCCGGCGAGCGGGGCTGTTCGGGGTACACGTCAGCCTCGACTCGCCCGACCCGGCGACACACGACCGCCTGCGCGGCTGCGAGGGCGCCTTCGCCCGCGTCGAGCGCGGCGTGCACGCCGCGCTCGACGCGGGCCTCAAGGTCGGCCTCTCGACCTACGCGACGCACGCCTCGGTCGAAGCCGGCGATCTCGCCCGGCTGGCCGCCCTGGCCCATCACTGGGGCGTCCACGAGGTCACGGTCTTCGACGCCATCCCCACGGGCCGTCTGCTGCACGACGACCAGGTGCCGCTGACGCCCGCGGACCATCTCACCGTCGTCCGTCAGGCGCGACGCGCCACGCGCCGTGCCCGTCGGCGACCGCGCGTGGTCAGCCAGTCCTGGACCAACCGGCGGGGTGGCTGCGCCCGCTACATCGGGTGCTTGGGGGCCGGCTTCCAGGTCCACGTGACCGCCCAGGGAGACGTCACCCCCTGCGACTTCACGCCGCTGTCGTTCGGCAACGTCGCCGACGAGCCGCTGGCGACGATCTGGCGACGGATGACGACGCATCCCGAGTACCGCCGTCACAGCGTCGCCTGTCGCATGCAGGACCCGGAGTTCCGCGCCCTCTACATCGACACTATCCCGGCGGGCGCATCCCTGCCTCACCCCATCGCCGAGCTCGACCGCGCAGCCGCCGGCGACGCAGCGGCGACGCATTCGTCCGGCTGACGGGCGACCGAGAGGATCCTGCGAGCCCCGCGCCGCAGCCCGCGCGGCGGCTCAGCCGGCGACGGCGAGCCCCGGCGGCCCGAGCTCGTGGACGGCGCGCACGTCGCGCCACGAGACCCAGAAGAGGCTGACGGCAACGCCGAAGCCCGCCGCGATCCAGAGCGTCGCCGGGATGCCGATGAGGGCGGAGACGGGTCCCGCCAGCGCCAACCCGGCGGGGTAGAAGGCAAGTGATCCGAGGTAGTCGTACGACGAGACGCGCGAGATCATGTCCGGCGGTACCTCGCGCTGCATGGCCGTGAGCCAGAACGGATCGAACATCCCCCACACGACGCCGAGGCCCGCCGCCGAGGCGAAGAGCGCCCAGGGTGGCGCGGTCGTCGCCAGCATCGCCATGGGCAGAGCGGTCACGTTCATCCCCAGCGCCAGCACGAGGAAGGGCCGTCGCGGTCGCCAGCGCAGCGCGATGACGCCGCCGGCGATCTGGCCCAGGCCCATGGCGGCGGCGAGGAAGCCCCAGGTCCTCGCGCCGGAGTACGCGTCACGCGCGACGATCGGCCCCAGGACCGTGAGCGGCGCCTCGACGGCGAAGAGGAAGACCGAGGCGCCGCTCACCATGACCCAGAGCCAGGTGTGGCTCGTGAATTCGCGCCAGCCGAGGCGCAGGTCGTCGAGGAAGCCGGCCGCAGGCACCGGCGCCTGCCCGTCGCCGGCGGCCACGCTGACCGGGGCGACCGCGGCTGCGCCCGACGGCGCGGCGACTCCCACGGCACCCGGCGGAACGGCGACCGTCGCGGCGCCGACTGCCTGCTCCGCCGCGGCGGTCGCGTCGCTCCCGGGCGCCGTCGGCGCGACCGACGGCACAGGGTGCAGCCGCCAGAGGAACCAGGCGCTG
>JAFGAW010000007.1 GCA_016933475.1 Thermoleophilia bacterium | reverse complement strand
CTCATCTACCTGATGGAGGAGCGCCGGCGCCTCACGCGCGAGGAGATCGACGAGCGCCACCCCGAGCTGCTGCCGGCGCTCGCCTCCCACCCGCACGTCGGCTGGGTGCTCGTGCGCTCCGCTGAACACGGCCCCGTGGCCCTCGGCCCCCGCGGCGCGCGCTACCTGCGCGACGACCGCATCGAGGGCGAGGACCCGCTGGCGCCGTTCTCGCCCACCGCGGCGCTCCACCTGCTGCGCAGCGACGGCTTCCCCAACGCCGCCGACGTCTTCGTCAACAGCTTCTACGACGCCCAGCTCGACGAGGGTTGTGCCTTCGAGGAGCTGATCTGCTTCCACGGCGGCATGGGCGGGCCGCAGACCCGGGCGACGCTGCTGCACCCGGTCGGCCTGCCGTACCCCGGCGAGACGATCGTCGGCGCCGAGGCGCTGCACGGCGTGCTCTGGGGGTGGCGCGAGGCACTCCAGGGCGGCGGCGCTGGCGCCGAGCGGTCCGCGCCGAACGCGATCGAGGGGTCGGCGCCGGGCGCAGCCGCGCAGGCGGCGCCGCGCGCGGCCGATAAGCCGGCGCCGAGCCCTGCCGAGCAGCCGACAGCGAGTGCAGCCGGCCCGCCGGACTCCGTCACGGCAGACTAGGACGGGCGGGATCGGGCCATGAAGAGCTGCGGCTGCATCCTCAGCGTGGTCGTGCTGGTCGTCTTGGCCCTGCTGCTCATGCTTGTAGCGAGCGCGTCGCACTGGGGCCTGGACAAGCTGACGGGTACCTGGGCGTCGTCGAAGGCGACCGGCGGCGATCGTGAGGGCCTGCGCGGCGCTCAGGACCGGCTGCGCGTCGAGTACGTGGGCGACTGCGGCGGGCTCTTCGGAGGGCCCACCCACGTCGATGTCGACGGCACGGTCGGGGACCGACGCATCGCAGCCCGGGTCGAGGTCGGCGCCTGGTCGCTCCTGTGGCAGGAGCTGCGCCTCGAGCTCGAAGACAGCCGCTGGACGCTCGAGGTCGACGACGGACTGCTGGTCGTCACCGCGCCGGACGGCCGCCAGACGAAGCTGGCGAAGCTGCGCTGAGCCGCCGCGCGACCAGCTTGCGCGCCTCGTCGGCCCACAGCACCAGGCTGGCGAGCCCCAGGCAGAGCAGCCACTCGAGCAGGGACAGCGGGGTGGTGTCGAAGGCCCGATTGAGCAGCGGCAGGTGCACGACCGCCGCCTGCAGCACCAGGGACATCGCGATAGCCCCCCACAGCCACCTGTTCGTGAACAGGCGGCGGAAGGCGCTCGTGCGATCGGAGCGGGCGTTGACGCAGTTGAAGAGCTGGGCCAGCACGAGCGTGGTGAACGCCATCGTCCGGGCGAGAGAGACGTCCCCGGAGTCGCCCACGAAGCCGCCCGGCAGGCGCAGGTCGAGCGCCAGCAACGACGCGAAGGACATCACGACCCCGACGAAGAGGATCCCACCCCACATCCGTGCGTCGATGACCCTGTCGCTGAGTCGCCGCGGCGGCTGACGCATCACGTGCGGTGGCGGCGGGTCGACCCCGAGCGCGAGCGCCGGAGCCGTGTCGGTGAGCAGGTTGATCCAGAGGATCTGCGTGGCGAGAAGCGGCACGGCGACGGCCTCGCCGGCGTCGCGCAGGCCGAGTGAGGCGCCGAGCACCACGCCGAGGAGCATGGTCAGCACCTCGCCCATGTTCGAGGAGAGCAGAAAGCGCAGGAACTTGCGGATGTTCGCGAAGATGCCGCGCCCCTCCCGGACCGCGGCGACGATGGTCGCGAAGTTGTCGTCGGCCAGGATCATGTCGGCCGCCTCCTTCGTGACCTCGGTGCCCGTCACACCCATCGCCACGCCGATGTCGGCCGACCTCAGCGCCGGCGCGTCGTTCACGCCGTCGCCGGTCATGGCGACGATGCGCCCGTCGGCCTGCAGCGCGTCGACGATACGCAGCTTGTGCTCGGGCGCCACCCGAGCGTAGACCGATGACTCGCGGACGGCGGCCACGAGCTCACCGGCGTCGAGCTCCTGCAGCTCGACGCCGGTGAGCGTCCGGCGACCGTCATCGGTGATGCCGAGCTCCTTGGCGATGCGGGCAGCGGTGCCGGGGTGGTCCCCGGTGATCATCATCACGCGGATGCCCGCTGTCGCCGCCTCGGCGATGGCTACCTTCGCCTCGGGACGCGGCGGGTCGATGATGCCGACCACGCCGAGGTACACGAGCTCCCGCTCGACGGACGCCTCGTCGTCGGGCGGCTCGACGGCGTCGAGCGGCCGGTAGGCGACGGCGAGCGTGCGGAGCGCAAGGCCGGCCAGCCGTTCGACATCGGCGAGGATCGCAGCGCGCCGCTCGTCGGTCAGCGCCCGCACCACGCCGGCCACGCGCTCCGAGGTGCACCGCGAGAGCAGCACGTCGGGCGCTCCCTTGGTGACGACGGCGATGCGACCCTCGCGCTCGACGTCCGCCTCCATCGTCGTCATCATCTTGCGCTCGGAGCTGAACGGGATCTCACCGACCCGCTTGAAGCGGGCCTCGCGCGCCTCCGTGAGACCGGCGACCTTCTCCTCGGCCACGAGGAAGGCGGCCTCCGTCGGGTCGCCCTGGATCGTCCAGACACCGCCGGACTCGCTCAGGACCGCATCGTTGGCAAGGCTCCCACCGGCGAGCACGAACCGCACCTCGTCGGCCAGCACGGGGTCCTCGAGCTTCGTGCCGGCGACGAGGAGCTCGCCCTCCGGGCGGTACCCCGCCCCCGTCACGTCGGTCTCGCCCGATCCGGTGACCACCTTCACGATGGTCATCTCGTTCTTGGTCAGCGTCCCCGTCTTGTCGGAGCACACGACGGATGCCGAGCCCAGGGTCTCGACCGAGGCGAGCGTCTTTACGATCGCCTTTCGGTCGGCCATGCGGCGCACGCCGAGCGAGAGCACGAGCGAGAGGATCGTCGGCAGGCCCTCGGGCACGGCCGCGACGGCGAGCGACACGCCGATGAGCAGCACGGCGACGAGGTCGGCCGCCTCCTCGAGGTCGGTCGTGAGCAGGATCGCCGCCATGACGACGACCGCGATGACGACGACGGCGACGCCGAGCATGCGCCCCACCAGCCGGATCTCGCGCTGCAGCGGAGTGACCTCCTCGTCCTGCGTGCGTCCGAGGAGCCGGGCCACGTTGCCCATCTCGGTGGCCATGCCGGTGGCGGTCACGACGCCGCGGCCACGGCCGCGAGTGACCGCCGTACCACTGAAGACCATGTTGACCCGGTCGCCCAGCGGCGGTGTGCCCTCGAGGATGGCAGTCGACTTGAGCACCCCCTCACTCTCGCCCGTGAGCGATGCCTCGAGGACGACCAGCGTCGGCGCCTCGGCCAGTCGAGCGTCGGCGCCGACCGCATCCCCCTCGGCCAGCAACAGCACGTCGCCGGGCACGAGCTCGGCGACCGGCACGCGCTGCTCGTGCCCGTCCCGCACGACGCCCGCCGAGGGCGCGGCCATGCGCTGTAGAGCCGCGACCGCCTCCTCGGCGCGTGCTTCCTCCGTGTGACCGATAAGGGCATTGACCACAACGATGAGCGCGATCACGACGGCGTCGAAGGGGATGCCTGCCGCGCCCTCGAGCACCCAGACGGCGAGCGAGATGGCGATGGCGGCGAAGAGGAGGTAGACGAGCGGGTCGGCGAACTGCCGGAGGAACGTGCGCCATGCCGGCACCTCTTCGCCCGGCTCGAGCTCGTTCGGCCCGTAGCGCCCGAGTCGCGCCGTGGCCTCGGCCGCGCTCAGGCCGTCCCGCAGGTCGGTACCCAGCTCGGCGGCGACGTCTGCGGCACTCCGCCGCCACGAGTCCGTCGCCGCGGGTGGAGTCACCGTCTCGTCTCGCGGCTGCGTCGTCACACGTCTCCCGCCGACCTGGGGGTTACTTCGTCAGCGACGCCCGCAGCGCCCCGGAGATGCCGGCAAGGCCGCCGCGCAGCTCGTCGAGCGTCGGCCAGCCGAAGCCGAGGCGGAAGTGCCGGCGCGGCTGCTCGAACCAGTGCCCGGGACCGACGTAGGTGCCGAAGTCCTCGGTGAGCACGCGGTAGAAGCGGTCGAGGTCGACCGGCGCGTCGAGCTTGATCCGCGGGAAGCCGACGACGCCGCCCTTCGGCTCGACCCACTCCATGAGCTCCTCATCGTCCATCCACTCGCGCGTGACGGCGAGCGCCTCCTGGATGCGGCCGTTGATCGCCGGCAGCCACGTGTCGCGCTGCTTCAGCGTCTGGTAGGCGATCTCCTCGTCGACCACGCTGCCGCAGATGCCGATCTGCTCCTTGGCGCCGAGGAAGGTCTGCATCAGCTCGCGGTCCTTGCAGACCAGCCAGCCGGTGCGGATGCCGGGGATGCCGTAGGTCTTGGAGAGCGAGGAGACGCTGATGGCCTGCGGGCTCAGCGTCGCGGTCACCGGCAGCGGG
>JAFGAW010000075.1 GCA_016933475.1 Thermoleophilia bacterium | reverse complement strand
GAGAGGAACCCCAACTCCGTCTTCGAGTCGGTGACGATCTTCTTCCGGAAGGCGGCCGGGAGTTCCTCGGCGAGTTGCCGCGCGTAGTTCACCTTCTCCTTGGCGTCCTCCAGGTTGTAGCTGACCATCACGGCGGTGTGGGCGTCGCGCAGGTGGCAGCGCGCCACCGACTCGCACGCGAAGAGGAACGAGAACCCGACCTGGCGGGCCTTCTCGACCCAGCGGTACTTCCGGGCGCAGCGGAGGAACGCGACCTGGTACGGCTCCAGGACGATCGCCTCCTCGTTGTAGTGGCCGACGCCGGTCAGGAAGCCGATCTCGGTGCCCAGCCAGTCGAGTAGCTCCTGCTCGTCGCGCTTGACCACGGCGAGAGGGCCGGGCGCCGCCGCGGTGAGGCAGGGGTCGGTGGGCGAGGCCTCTCCCGCCTTGCCTTCGGGCGCGGGTCGAGCCTCCATGTGCTCGGGGGGAGGAGGAGGATCGCCATGGCCGACTACGCCGCCACCGTTCGCAGGCCGCCCCGGACGCTCACCGAGGTCGAGCAGGCCCTGCTGCTCAAGACCACCGGCGAGCGCCGGGACGCATTTCGGGACCACGTCATCGTCGCGGTCGCCCTGGGCACCGGGTTGCGCGAGCACGAGATCGCCGCGCTGGACGTCGGCGATGTCGTCCACGAGGACGGGCGCGTCCGCCGACGCGTTGCCCTGCGCGTCTTCAAGCGGGCGAGCGACGAGCCCGCGCCGCAGGAGGTCTTCGTGCCCGACGCCCTCTGGTACAAGCTCGGGAAGTACATCGCCTGGAAGCGGGACCACGGCGAGAGCGTCGCCGCCGATGCCCCGCTCTTCGTCTCGCGGCGGGGCCGGCGCATCGCCACCCGGACGCTGCGGCACCTCATCGGCGTCTGGCAGCGGCGGGCGGGGCTCGACCGGGTTCTCAACTTCCACGCCCTCCGGCACACGAGCCTGACCAACGCCTACCGCCGGACGCGGGACATCCGGGTCGTCCAGCGGCTCGCCCGGCACAAGAGCGTCGACACGACGACCGTCTACGCCGTCCCCAGCGACGAGGATCTCCTGCGCGCCGTC
>JAFGAW010000074.1 GCA_016933475.1 Thermoleophilia bacterium | reverse complement strand
GGAACTCCAAGTACGTCGTCCGCACGTTCTCCAGCCAGAGCGAGTACCAGTGGATCCCCGTGGAGCGCACTGAGGGCGACTGCCTCGTCATGCCCGACGGCACGCGCCTCCTCGACTTCTTCAACCAGCTGTACTGCGTGAACGTGGGGCAGAAGAACGCGAAGGTCATCGAGGGCATCAAGGAGGCGCTCGATCGCTACGGCTTCGTCTGGGACCTCTACACTACCGACTACAAGGCGACCGTCGCCAAGCTGCTCGTCGAGGACATCCTCGGGCCGTACGACTGGGCCGGCAAGGTGCGCTTCACCAACACGGGCAGCGAGTCGGTCGAGGTCGCGAGCGTCATCGCGCGGCTGGTCACCGGCAAGACCCTGATCGCCGCGCGCGAGCACGGCTACCACGGCGAGACGGCCGGGGCCGCCGCGCTCAACCACGTCTACCCCGGCCGCTCCCACCTCTCCGACGGCGCGCGGCCCGACTTCGTGCGCGGCGTCCCGGGGCAGCTGCACGCCAACACCTTCGCCTGCCCGGCGCCGCTCTGCTACCGCTGCTCGATCGGGCACACCTACCCGGAGTGCAAGGAGCGCGGCGCCCAGCTCCCGTGCGTGCTCGCCACCGAGCGCATGATCCTCAACCAGGGCGTCGACCAGGTCGCGGCGATCATCACCGAGCCGGCCTGCGGCGCGGGGACCATCGTGCCGCCGCCGGAGTACCTGCCGCAGATCTACGAGATGAAGCAGCGCCTCGGGATCCTCTGGATCGTCGACGAGGTGCTCATGGGCTTCGGCCGCCTCGGCACCTGGTTCGGGCACCAGTACTACGGGCGCGACCTCAAGCCCGACCTCATGACCATCGCCAAGGGGCTCACGAGCTCGCACCTGCCGGCCGGCGGCGTCGTCGTGAGCAAAGAGATCGCCGCCGCGATGGACGAGGTGCGCTGGAACCACGTGAGCACGTTCTCAGGGCACCCCGTTGCGCTGGCCGCCGCCAGGGCGAACCTCGAGTACATGCTCGAGCACGACATCCCCGCGGTCGCGAAGGAGGCCGGCGAGTACTTCGGCGCCGGCCTCGCGGAACTCGAGGCGAAGCACCCGACCGTCGGTTTCGTCGCCGGCGCCGGCATGTTCTGGCAGGTCGAGCTGGTGCGCGACAAGGCGACCCGCGAGCCCTTCGTGCCCGCCGACCGCTACACGGCCTTCGGCGGCGACACGAGCGGCTACCCGACCAGCGTCGTGCTCGGCAAGTGCCTCGAGAAGGGCGTGCTGCTCGGCGGCTTCGTGCCCAACACGCTGCGCATCGGCGCCTCGCTCACCGTGTCCAGGGAGGACATGGACAAGGCGCTCGACGCGCTCGACTACGCGCTCGACCACCTGGACACGCTGGTCTGAGGGGGCGACGGGGCGGGGCCGGCGACAGCCGGCCCCGCCCCGTCGCCCCCAGGCGCCGGCGTGCCGGGTCGCTCCGCTGCCGCCGCGAGGCTTCGTCTCCCGGCCCGCCCTTGACGATTACTCAGCGTCCTGAGTAGACTTACTCAGTGCCTTGAGTTAATTGTAAACCTCCTGCACTAGGCCATGTTTGAACGATCCATCGTCTCGACACTTAGGAGCCGGCTGAGCGCGGAGCGCCGCTTCGTGCAGGTCGTCGTCGGGCCGCGGCAGGTCGGCAAGACCACTGCGGTGCAGCAGGCCGGCCGTCATCTCGAGGCTGCCGGTGTCGCCTTCGTGTTCGCATCAGGCGACGATCCGCTGCTGCCGGGGCCTGCGTGGGTCGACCAGCAGTGGGAGGCCGGGCGCGCAGCCGCATCCACGGGCCCCGCGGTGCTCGCCCTGGACGAGGTCCACAAGATCCCCGGGTGGGCGGAGCGCGTCAAAGCCAACTGGGACAGGGATGCGCGCACGGCCACCGACCTGCGCGTCGTCCTGCTGGGGTCGTCGCCACTGCTCGTCGGGCAGCGTCTCCGCGAGTCGCTTGCCGGCCGGTTCGAGCTGATCCCCGCCACGCACTGGCAGTGGCCCGAGTGCCGTGACGCCTTCGGGTGGGACGTGGACACGTACATCTTCCACGGCGGCTATCCCGGTGCAGCGCCGCTGGTGCGTGATTTCCAGCGCTGGCGCCGTTACGTACTCGACTCGCTGATCGAGACGACTGTGGCCCGCGACGTCCTGTCGCTGGGGCGCATCGACAAACCCGCGCTGCTGCGGCAGCTCTTCTACCTTGCGTGCGAACTGTCGGGGCAGACGGTGGCCTTGACGACCCTGCTCCGGCAGCTTCACGACGCGGGGAACACCACGACCCTGTCGCACTACCTCCGGCTGCTCGAAGAGGTATGGCTCGTCGCGGGCCTGTCGAAGTACTCGGGCTCTGTGGCGCGTCGGCGCGCAGCGCCGCCGAAGCTGCTCGTGCTCGACACGGCGCTCATGAGCGCGGCGAGAGGCCTGCCCTTCGACGAGGCCAGGCGTGACGGCGGGCACTGGGGCCGGCTCGTCGAGACCGCCGTTGGCGCTCATCTGCTTGCCCAGGCGCAATCGAGCCCGCAGCGGGTCATGTACTGGCGGCAGCGCGACCGGGAAGTCGACTTCGTCGTCGAGTCATCAGGCGGGCTGACCGCGATTGAAGTGAAGAGCGGCCGGGAGCGTGACGCCGACCGCCGTGGGCTCGATACGTTCGTGAGGCACTATGCGCCGGCACGCGTTCGGCTCGTCGGCGCCGGCGGCACTTCGCTCACCGACTTTCTGGCCGAGTAGCCTGCGGGCCGGGGGCCAGATCGACCCTGCCTCGCCGTCTGTGGGAGCCTGCGGGCGGCCTCAGCCGCCGGTCGCCGAGCCGGGCACCCGCGCAGGCCGGTCGGAGTCGGCTCAGCGTCCCGAGGCCACCCGCCGCTCCGCCTCCTCGACCACGGCGTGCACGGCGGCGGCGACGTCGGGCGGGAGGGGGTTGGCGACGGGGCCGGCGAGGATCTCGTCGACGACCTCGGCGGCACGCGCCGTCGCGTCCCTGCCTTCCGCGTTGCCTGCCGTCTTGCCGCCCGCCTTCTCCCACGCGCCCCACGACGCGCGGTCGAAGACGCGCGGCTCCCAGCGCTCGCGGGCGTGCCTGCGCGTGTGCTTGTGCGCGAGGTAGGTGCCGCTGGGGCCGACCTCGTCGATGACGTCGAGGGCGAGTTCCTCCTCCGTGATCTCGACGGGCGCGAGGAAGCTCTTGACCCAGCCGATGATGTCGTCGCAGAGGGCGACCTGCGTGAGCGAGCCGGTGAAGCTCGACTCCATGAAGCCGATGTCGTGGATCATGTGCCCGCCGGCGACGGCGTCGGCCATGATCGTGAGCGCCGCCTCGGCGGCGGCCTGCTGGTCGGGGAGCTTGGCCTCGGTGATGCCGCCCAGCGTCCACATGGGCAGGCCGTACCAGTGCAGCAGCGAGGCGTAGATCGCGCGGTGGTCGGGCTGCGCGAACATGTCGCGCAGGTGGCGCATGTTGTGCGACTCGCCGGCCCAGCCGATGGCGACGAAGGGCGCGCCCTCGCGGACGAGCTGCGAGAGCACGAGGCCGGCGAGCACGCCGGCGTGCACGATGACGAGCGAGCCGAGCACCGTCATCGGCGTCATCGTGCCGGCCGTGGAGACGGGGCTGTAGATGCAGGGCAGGCCGCGGCGCGAGAGGTCGATCAGGGTGCGCAGGGCCTCCTGGTTGTGGTGGAGGGGGAGGAGGGTGTTCTTGTAACAGGCGAGGAACGGCTTGGCCTCGAGCGCGCCGGCTCCGCCGGCGACGGCCTCGGCCATCCGCGTGATGTCGAGGTGCGCCTGCGGGTCGTTCATCGTGACGTAGACGATCGGCTTGGCGCAGTGGTTGAGCATCGCTTCCATCTGGTGGCGGTCCATGACCTGCGGGGTGACGTCGCTCGGGGTGAAGAGCGACATCGTGAAGTCGTAGTTGGGGAGGGCATCGACGAGGCGCGCGGTGTCGACCACGTCCTGGAGCACGGCGTGCCTGCGCGACGCCGTGCGGTGGTCCCAGCAGTAGATGCAGTCCGAGCCCGGGCCGAAGTAGGTGTTGCGGCCCTCGAGCCTCATGGCGGGGAGGCCCTCCCGGTCGTACAGGGTGATCGACTTGGGCGCGACCGAGACGGCCCACTCGACGAGGCGCGTGCCGATGCGCTCGCCGAGGCGGACGCGGGCGCCGTCGACCTCGGCGCCCGCCCGGCGCATGAGCTGCTGCGCCTCCGGGTCCTCCATGACGAGCCCGGTGCGGGCGAGCACGCGCAGGGTCGCCTCGTGGAGCTGCTCGCACTG
>JAFGAW010000006.1 GCA_016933475.1 Thermoleophilia bacterium | reverse complement strand
CTCGAGCTCGCCGAGGAAGTCGACCGCGGTGACGACGCCGTCGGCGTCCTCGCCCTCGATGCGCATGTCGTTGGAGTTGAAGGCGCCCATGGCGAGGAAGACGGCGTCGAAGCCCTGCTCGAAGAGGCCTTCGAGCTGGTAGTCGACGCCGAGGCGCGCCTCGGTCTGCAGCTCGACCCCGAGCCGCCAGAGCACGTTGAGCTCCTTCTCGAGGAGGTCGCGCGGCAGGCGGTAGCTGGGGATGCCGTAGCGCAACATGCCGCCCGTCTTGGGCATGGCCTCGAAGATCTTGACGGCGTGGCCCTCGAGACGGGCGTAGAACGCGCAGGCGAGACCGGCGGGGCCGCCGCCGACGATGGCGATGCGTCTGCCGCTGTCGGGCTTGGGCTCGACCGGCAGCAGCAGCTCGCCGGTCTGCTCCTCGTCGATGCACTGGTCGGCCATGAAGCGGTGCAGCCAGCAGATGGTGATCGGGTGCTCGACCAGCTGCCGCCGGCACGGGCCCTCGCAGGGGCGCGGGCAGACGCGGCCGAGGATCGCCGGGAAGGGCAGGTCCTCGCGCAGCTTGCGCACGCCGTTCTTGTAGTCCTTATGGGCGATGTACTCGAGGAACTGCGGGATCTTGATGTGCGTCGGGCAGGCGTCGCGACAGGGCGGCGTGCAGAATGAGTTGTGGTCGCTGAGCAGCAGCTCGAGGTACAGGTGCCGCATCGCCCGTATGCGGTCGGTGTTGGTGTGCACGACCATGCCCTCGGTGGCCACCGTCGAGCAGCTCGGCAGGGTCTTGCGCGCCCCCTCGACCTCGACCATGCAGATGCGGCAGGCGGCCGTGGCCGGCAGGCGCGGCTCGTAGCACAGCGTCGGGATGTGGATGCCGACCCGCTGCGCCGCCTCGAGGATCGTCTCGCCGAGGTCGCAGACGACCTCCTGGTCGTCGATCGTCAGCGCGACCTGGTCGGGGCGCACGGTCTGCTTCGCGGTCAGGTCGTCGGCCGTCGTCGCCATACCCGTCACACCTCCGCCGTCTGGGCGATGCCCGAGCGGATCTTGACCGCGTCGAACTTGCACACCTGACGGCAGGTGTCGCACTTGATGCAGCCGGCGACGTCGATGACGTGCGGCTGCTTCTTCTCGCCGGAGATCACGTTGGTGGGGCACTTCTTGGCGCACAGGGTGCAGCCGGTGCAGGCCTCGGGGTCGATGTAGTAGGTGATCAGCGCCTTGCACTTGCCCGCCGGGCAGCGCTTCTCGCGCACGTGCGCCTCGTACTCCTCGCGGAAGTACTTGAGGGTGGTCAGCACCGGGTTGGGCGCGGTGCCCCCGAGGGCGCAGAGGGTGCCGTCGATGATGTAGTGGGAGAGCTCCTCGAGCAGGTCGAGGTCTTCTTCGCGGCCGTCGCCGGCCATGATGCGGTCGAGCACCTCGAGCATGCGCTTGGTGCCCAGCCGGCAGGGGACGCACTTGCCGCAGCTCTCGCGCTGGGTGAACTGGAGGAAGAAGCGCGCCAGGTCGACCATGCAGGTCTGGTCGTCGACCACGACCATGCCGCCCGAGCCGACGATGGCGCCGGTGGCGGCGAGGCTCTCGTAGTCGATCGGGGTGTCGAGCAGCGAGGCCGGCAGGCAGCCGCCCGAGGGGCCGCCGAGCTGCACGGCCTTGAACTCGCGGCCGTCCTTGATGCCCCCGCCGACGTCGAAGATGATGTGCCGCAGGGTCGAGCCCATGGGCACCTCGGCGAGGCCTCCGTTGACGATCTTGCCGGCTAGGCTGAAGGCCTTGGTGCCGCGGCTGCGCTCGGCGCCGAGAGCGGCGTACGCCTCGGCGCCGTTGTTGATGATCCAGGCGATGTTGGCAAGGGTCTCGACGTTGTTGATGTTGGTCGGCTTGCCCCAGAGCCCCGAGACCGCCGGGTACGGCGGCCGCGTGCGAGGCATGCCGCGCTTGCCCTCGATGGAGGCGATCAGCGCCGTCTCCTCGCCGCAGACGAAGGCCCCGGCGCCGAGCTTGATGTGCAGGTGGAAGCGCCACCCGGAGCCGAAGCAGTCGTCGCCGAGGAAGCCGCGCGCCTCGGCGTCGGCGATCGCCTGGGTCAGGCGCTTGACGGCCAGCGGGTACTCGGCGCGCACGTACACATAGCCCTCGTGCGCCCCGATCGCGTAGCTGCCGATCAGCAGGCCCTCGATCACGGCGTGCGGGTCGCCCTCGAGGATCGAGCAGTCCATGAACGCCCCGGGGTCGCCCTCGTCGGCGTTGCAGATGATGTACTTCTCGGCCCCCGGCGACTTGTGGGCGAACTCCCACTTGACGCCGGTGGGGAAGCCGGCCCCGCCGCGGCCGCGGACGCCCGAGTCGGTGACGTGCTGGATGATCCACTCGGGCGTCTTCTCGGTGAGACAGGTGCGGGCGGCCTCGTAGCCGCCGCGCGCCAGGCACTCCTCGAGGCTCTCGGGGTCGATCACGCCGACGTTACGCAGGGCGATGCGGGTCTGCTGCTTGTAGAAGCCGATCTCGTGCCAGTCGCGTACGGCCTCTCCGGTCGCGGGATCCTTGTAGAGCAGCTTCTCGACCGGCGCCCCGCCCTTGAGGTGCTGCTCGACGACGGCGGCCACGTCGGTCGGCTTGAGGCCGCCGTAGAAACTGTCGTCGCTGCAGACCACGACGGGGCTCTGCGAGCAGAGCCCGTGGCAGCCGATGATCGAGACGTCGACCTTGTCCTCGAGCCCTGCCGCCTTGACCTCTTCGACAAAGGCGTCGTGAACGGCCATGGAGCCGGCGAAGACACAGGCGGTGCCGGCGCAGACGCTCACCTTGAAGCGGCCGTCGCCGGCCGGCTCGACCTTGACGTTGCGCGTCTCGCCCCGGGCGTCGGCCCCGGCGCCGGCCTGCGTCTCGCCCCGGGCGTCGGCCCCGGCGCCGGTCTGGGCCTCGCCGCGGTCGTCGCTCGGGGCGTCGCTCGCCGGCGCCGTCGCCGGCTGCGGCGTGTCGTCGTGTGTCGGTGTCGTGTGCTCGTCGCTCATGGTGCGGTCACCCCTTCACGGCGCCCACCTTCGCCATGGCGTCGCGGATGATCTTGCGGGTGCGGTCGGGAGTCAGGTTGCCGTAGGTCTCGTCGCCGATGCGCATCACCGGGGCCTGCGAGCAGGCCCCCATGCAGGCCACCGAGCTCAGGGTGAAGAGCATGTCCTTGGTGGTCTTGCCTTCGTCCACCCCGAGCTCCTCCTCGAGGGCCGCCGTGATGAGCGGCGCGCCGGCCACGTGGCAGGCGGTGCCGTGGCAGACGTCGATCACGTACTTGCCGATCGGCGAGAGGCGGAACTGGTTGTAGAAGCTCGCCACGCCGTAGATCTGCGAGAGGCTGACCCCCGTCTGGGTCGAGATCTCGCAGATCGCCGCCCGCGGCAGGTAGCCGTACTGCTCCTGCGTGTTCTGCATCACGGCGATCAGCCCGGTGCCGTGCTCGCGCCAGTCGTCGAGCACCGGCTTGAGGAGCTTCATGTCGACCGGCGGCTGCAGGTCGATGCGGGCGTCGGCGACGCGCGCCGCGTTGGGCAGCGGCAGCTCGTACTTGCTCTCGTAGTTGACGCGGATGACCTGCACCGGGCAGTTGGTCTCGCAGAGCGTGCAGGCGCGGCAGCGCGGCTCGCCGCTGACCGGGTCGATGACCACGCGGAAGAGGCCGCGGCTGCGCTCGGGCAGCGCCGGCCGCTCCTCGGGGTACTGCACGGTGATCGGCTTGCGCGGCAGGTGGCGGAGGGTGGTGCGCATGGCTTTGAACATGCCGAGCACTACGCGCTCACCACCGGCACGCGCCCGCGCTCCCTGCGCAGGCGCCACTTGAGGACCGGGTCGAAGAGGCCCACGAAGACGATGATCGTGACCCAGCTGAACACGGCCACGCCTATGCGCCACTGGGGCACCCAGAGGATGGCCGCCGCCACGCCGGCGATGTTGAACAGGCCGGCGGGGACGAGGACCTTCCAGGCGAAGCCCATGAGCCGGTCGACCTGGAGGCGGGGCAGCGAGAGCCGGATCCAGACCAGGCAGAAGACCAGCACGTAGGTCTTGACCATGAACCAGACGAAGGGAACGACGGCGACGCCGCCGATCACGATGAGGTCCTCGAAGGGGCCGTGCCATCCGCCGAGGAAGAGGGCGACGGCGATCATCGACATGATCGTCATGCCGGCGTACTCGTTGAGGAAGAACATGCCGAAGCGCATGCCCGAGTACTCGGAGCCGTAGCCGGCGACCAGCTCGGACTCGGCCTCGGGCAGGTCGAACGGGCCGCGGTTGAGCTCGGCGATGGCGGCGATCGCGTAGATCAGGAAGGTGAACGGGGCGTAGAAGACGAGCCAGCGGTAGTCGCTCTGCATGTCGACCACCGTGTCGAGGCTGAGCGAGCTCGCGCAGAGGGCGACCGCGACCAGCGCGAGCAGCATGGGGATCTCGTAGGAGATCATCTGCGCGGCGGCGCGCAGCGCGCCGACCAGGGAGTACTTGTTGCGCGACGACCAGCCGCCGACGAGGATGGCCATCGTCGTGAACCCGGTGACGGCGACGATGTAGATGAGGCCGACGTCGAGATCGCGCGGCGTGAAGCCCTTGGTGTAGGGGATCACGAGCTGTACGGCGACGGCGCCGATCATCACCATGAGCGGCGCCAGCGTGAAGATGACCGGGTCGGCGAGCGCCGGGCGGAAGTCCTCCTTGCCCATCATCTTGAAGGCGTCGGCGACGCTCTGCAGCACGCCGTGCGGGCCGGTGCGGTTGGGGCCGTGCCGATCCTGCATGAAGGCGAGGGCACGGCGCTCGAAGACGATGTTCACGAGCGCCGCGACGAACACCACCATGTAGGCGACGACGATCACGACGATCGCGCGCAGGACCTCCCAGTACCAGGCCATCAGCGGTCGATCCCCCCGAGCACGAGGTCGATGCTGCCCGAGATCGCGACCGCGTCGGCGATCTTGTTGCCGGGCAGCAGCTTGCCGAAGATCTGCAGGTTGCAGAAGCAGGGGTCGCGGTACTTGAGCCGGTACGGGTAGCGCGAGCCGTCGGAGACGACGTAGACCCCGTACTCCCCGCGCGGGTTCTCCTGGCCGACGTAACACGAGCCCGGCGGCGGCTGGATCACGTACGGCGGGCGCAGGCTGCCGATCTGCACGGGGCCGCGGGGCAACATGTCGAGGCACTGCTCGACGATCTTGACCGACTCGCGCATCTCGTCGATGCGCACCTGGTAGCGGTCGAGCACGTCGCCGTGCTCGCCGGTGCACACCTTGAAGTCGAGCTCGGGGTAGACGGAGTACGGCCGCGCACGGCGCAGGTCGAGGTCGATGCCCGAGGCGCGCGCGTTGGGCCCGGTGATGCCGAAGTCGGCGACGTCCTGCTGGGTGATGACGCCCTTGCCCATGGTGCGCTGGAGGAAGATGGCGTTGTCGTTGACCAGCGACTCGTACTGGTCGATGAGCTTCGGCATGTCCTTCATCAGCGCGCGGCACTTCTCGACCCAGCCGTCGGGCAGGTCGTAGCGCACGCCGCCGAAGCGGAAGTAGTTGAACATCATGCGCGCGCCGCTCACTTCTTCGAGCAGGTCGAGGATGCGCTCGCGGTCGTTGAAGCAGTAGAAGACCATCGCCGTGCCCAGCGGCGAGAGGTCGGCCACGAAGGTGCCGACGGCGACCTGGTGGCTGGCGATGCGCATGAGCTCGCCGGTGATGACGCGGATGAACTCGGCGCGCCGCGTCGGGACGATGCCGGCGAGCTTCTCGACGGCCAGCACGTACGCCCACTCGCAATTCATGCTGGCGACGTACTCGGTGCGGTCGACGATGGGGATGTACTGGTAGTAGGTGCGCTTCTCGGCGAGCTTCTCCTTGCAGCGGTGGAGGTAGCCGATGACCGGGATCACGTCGCGCACGAGCTCGCCGTCGAGAGTGACGACCAGGCGCAGCACGCCGTGGGTCGACGGGTGCTGCGGCCCCATGTTGACGATCACCTCGTTGAGCTCGAGGCCCTCGAGGTAGGAGCCCTGGCCGGCGGCGGTCGTCTCTTCGACCCGCCGGATGGCGAGCTTCATGGCCTCGTCGGGCTCGGCTGTCGCGAAGTGGTCATACATGCGGGTGGTTCTCCGCCCGGTCGACGTAGTCTTTGCGCAGGGGGTGGCCGATGAAGTCGTCCTTGAGCAGGATGCGGCGCAGGTCGGGGTGGCCCTTGAAGCGGATGCCCATCATGTCCCAGGCCTCGCGCTCGTGCCAGTCGGCCCCGGGCCACACGTCGGTCACGGTGTCGAGCTCGGCCGTGCCGCGCGGTACCTCGACGTGCAGCTCGAGCCACGTGTTGGTGTGCCACGAGTAGAGGTGGTAGACGGCCTCGAGGTGGCGCACGTGGTCGACGGCGGCGATGAAGTTGAGCGTCTCGTAGCCGAGCTCGTGCGCCTTGAGCCGCTCGGCGAGGGCGTGGAGCGCGCGGCGCTCGACCGCGGCGACCAGCGTGTCGGGCTCCTGGACCCGAAGCTCGCCGAGCCCGTCGCCGAAGTCGGCGGCGAGCCGTGCGAAGAGCGCCTCCATCGTGATCTCGACCCTGCCGACCTCGCGCGCCATCAGCCTCGCCTCACGACCGCTCCGCCGGTTCGGCGGGCTCGGGGACCTCGGGCAGCTCGGGCACGAACTTGTACTGGCGGATGACCTTCTGCAGCTCGAGGAGCCCCTGGAAGAGGGCCTCGGGGCGCGGCGGGCAGCCGGGGATGTACACGTCGACGGGGACGACCTTGTCGACCCCGTTGACCACGTTGTACCCGTCGTAGAAGGGCCCGCCGCTGGTCGCGCAGGCGCCCATGGAGACGACCCACTTGGGCTCTGACATCTGGTCGTAGAGGCGCTTGAGCACGGGGGCCATCTTCTCGTTGACGGTGCCGGCGACGATCATCAGGTCGCACTGGCGCGGCGTCGGCCTGAAGACCTCCATGCCGTAGCGCGCGACGTCGAACTTGGCGAAGCCCGAGCTCAGCATCTCGATGGCGCAGCAGGCGAGGCCGTAGGTGAACGGGAAGACGGAGCGCGAGCGCGCCCAGGCGAAGACCAGGTCGGCGGTCGTCGTGATGACGTTGGGCTGGGAGAAGTCGCTGAGCTTGGGGTACTGGACCTTGAGGCGGTCGGGCACCATGCGGATGACGTCGTCGCCTATGCCCAACTGAGGGCCCCCTTGCGCCACGCGTACAGCAGGCCCCAGACGAGCACGCCGACGAAGATCATCATCTCGACGAACCCGGCGGTGCCGAGCTCGCGGAAGCTCAGCGCCCAGGGGAAGAGGAAGATCGCCTCGACCTCGAACACGAGGAAGTTCAGGGCGACGAGGTAGTAGCGCACGGCGAACGGCGCCCACGGGTTGCCGGCCATGGGGATGCCGCACTCGTACGCCTGCAGCTTCTCGGGGCTCGGGTGCCGGGGGTTGATGAGCTTCGAGAACAGAAGGATCACGACGACAAGCGCCGCCCCGGCGAAAAGGAACGCCCAAACGTAGAGCCAACTGGTGAGGTGCGCGCTCGTCATGGGTTCAGCGATGGACGCACGCCGAGCGCGGGAGGCGCGGCGGGAGTCGACCGCGGCGAATATATCAAAGCGTTTCGTCGGGGCGCAACTGGCCGAGGCGCCCGCCGCGGGGCCGTCGTCATACGCTCTTTGCAGGTGATTCGCCTGCCCTTGTGCGCAATGGACAAGGCGAGGCGGCCGGTTTGGCCGGTCGGCGGGCCCGCGCGCGCCCGGTGGCGCCGCGCGGCGCCTCGGCCGCGCCCCGCCCCGCCGGTCCGGAGCGCGCGATCCGGGGGCACGCGGAGCAGCGTCGCGGGCTCGCGTTGACCGGCCGAACCTACCGCCCTACCATTGAAGCCCGCAACGCAAGGGAGCCCCGTCACGTGCCGAACCTCGGCCCGACCGAACTCATCGTCATCCTGGTCATCGCTCTGCTGGTCTTCGGGCCGAAGCGGCTGCCCGACCTCGGGCGCAGCGTGGGCCGCGGGCTGCGCGAGTTCAAGAAGGCCCGCGACGAGGTGACCGGCGCGATCAAGCTCGAGACCAAGGACCTCGGCCTCGACGCCAAGGAGCTGGGCCTCGACGCCAAGGAGCTCGGCCTCAGCGCCAAGGACCTCGACCCCAACGCCCCGCTCACGCCGGCAACGCCGGCGGCCGGTGGGCCCGCCGAGCCGGCGGGAGCCGCGGGCAAGGGCGCCGCGGTGGCCGGCTCGGCCGTCGCCGCAGCCGGCGCGGCACCGACGAACGGCGGCGGGAGCCCCGGGGCGACGGCCAAGAGCACCGCGGCGGCCACCGGCGCCGCCGACAGCACCGCCGACGCCGCCGAGAGCACCGCCGACGCCGCCGAGAGCACCGCCGATACTGGGGACGCACCGGACACCGACTCCGAGCCGAGCCCAACCGCCGCGGCCGACGTCGTCGGTCCGGCCGCGTCGCCCGCGCCGCCGACAGACCCCGCACTCCTGGGCTACGACGACGAGGACGACGTGCTCCACGGCGAGGTCGTCGACGACGAGCCGCCCCCGCTCTCCACCCCGTCCGCACCCTCCGCCCCGCGCGATGCCGATCCAGCCTGACGAGCAGCTCAGCCTCGTCGAGCACCTCACCGAGCTGCGCAAACGCATCACGTGGAGCGCGCTGGCGCTCGCCGTCGGCATCGTCGTCTCGTTCGTCTTCAACGGCGTGGTCTTCGACCTCCTGCTGGCCCCCCTGCCGCCCTCGACCGCGCAGATCACCACCTTCAGCCCGGCCGAGCCGTTCATGGTGACGCTCAAGGTCTGCGCCGTCGCCGGGGCGATCCTCGCCTCGCCCTACCTCATCTACCAGTTCTGGGCCTTCGTCGGGCCCGGCTTCACGAGCACGGAGCGCCGGCACTTCGTGCCCGTCGTCGTCACCTGCTCGGTCCTCTTCCTGCTCGGGATCGCCGTCGGGTACCTGCTCGTCCTGCCGCGGGCGATGGAGGCTCTGCTCGGCATCAACCCCAGTGAGGCCTTCCAGATCGAGCTGCGCGCCAACGACTACTTCACCTTCGTCGCCATGTTCCTCCTCGCCTTCGGCGTCGTCTTCGAGCTCCCGGTCGTCCTCGTGCTGCTCGCCAAGACGGGCGTCATCGACGACCGCTTCCTGCGCAAGAACCGGCGCTTCGCGATCCTCATCGGGGCGATCGCCGCGGCGCTGCTCACCCCGAGCCCCGACGCCTTCTCGATGCTGGCCATGTTCCTCCCGCTGATCCTGCTCTACGAGATCTCGATCTGGCTCGCCAAGCTGGTGCAGCCGAAGAGGGAAGACGACGCCGTCGGGGAACCCTCGGAGGGCACGGCGCCGCCGGCCACGGCCTGAGCCGCCGCCGGCCATGGCCTGCGCGGCGGACGCGCCGCGGCGCGTCCGCTCCCCACGAGCGCCGGGTGAGTGTGAGGCGTTGACCGGGTACACTGGGTAGCCGTGCCGTACACCAAGTACACGACCGAGGACATCCATCGCCAGCGCCGCCGGCGCGCCCAGAAGCGCACGGCCAAGGGCCGTGCCTGGCGCGTCGGCCGTATCCTGATCGTCCTCGGCGTCCTGCTCGCCGTCGTCTTCGTCGCCCTGGCCGGCGGTGTCATCTACGCGTTCGCGCGCAACATCCCCGAGCTCGACGAGCTTCAGCGCCGGCAGAATCCCGTCAACACGACCATCTACGACCGCGACGGCAAGCTCATCGCCGTGCTCCACGGGGCCGAGAACCGCGTCCCCCTGGCGAGCAGCAAGATCCCGCAGATCATGAAGGACGCCACCGTGGCGGTCGAGGATCAGCGCTTCTACGAGCACCACGGCGTCGACTTCACCGGCGTGGTGCGGGCCGCCGTCGAGAACTTCCGCGCCGGGGGTATCGTCCAGGGCGGCTCCACGATCACCGCACAGCTCATCAAGAACGCCTACCTCGACACCGAGCAGACGTACACCCGCAAGCTGCGCGAGGCCGTGCTCAGCTGGCAGCTCGAGGACAAGTGGTCCAAGGACCGCATCCTCACCGAGTACCTGAACACCGTCTACTACGGCGCCGGCGCGTATGGTGTCGAGGCCGCGGCACGCACCTACTTCCACAAGAGCGCGAAGGATCTCACCCTCAAAGAGGCGGCGCTGCTCGCCGCCCTGCCCCGCTTCCCCTCACAGTACTCGCCGGTCGCCGACCCCAAGCTCGCCCGTGAGCGCCGCGACATCGTGCTCGACACCATGGCCTCGCAGGGCTACATCACCGAGGCACGGGCGGAGAAGACGAAGAAGAAGAAGCTCGGTGTCTTCAAGAAGCCGCTCGACCAGAACGACACCTCGGCGACCTACTTCGTCGACTACGTCACCCGGCAGCTCATCAAACGGTACGGCACGGCCGTCACCTTCGGCGGCGGCCTCAAGGTCCACACCAGCATCGACCTCGACTGGCAGGCCGCGGCCATCAAGACCATCCAGGGCACCGTCGGCGACCTCGACTACGGCTTCAAGCCGGCCGGGGCGCTGGTGGCGGTCGAGCCCAAGACCGGCTACATCCGCGCCATGGTCGGCGGCGAGGACTTCGAGAAGCAGAAGTTCAACCTCGCCTGGCAGGCGCGCCGCCAGGCCGGCTCGGCGATGAAGACCTTCGTGCTCTCCACAGCCGTCACCCAGGGCATGAACCCGCGCTCCACGTACTACATCTCGAAGAGCCCGACCATCATCCCGCTCCCCGGCGCCCAAGAGCCCTGGGTCGTCAACACGTACTCCGGGGGCTCGGCCGGCCGCATCACCGTCGAGCGCGCGACCTGGATCTCGGACAACACGGTCTACGCCCAGCTGATCATGGACAGCGGCCCCTCCAACGTCGTGAGGCTGGCCGACGCCATGGGCATCAACAGCAAGCTGCAGCCGTACCCTTCGCTCACTCTCGGAGCGCAGGCGGTCAACCCGCTGGAGATGACCTCCGCGTACGCGACGCTCGCCAGCGGCGGGGTGGCCCGGCGGCCACAGGCCATCGTCAAGGTCGTCCTCCCCAGCGGCAAGGTCGACTGGAAGCCGAAGACCAAAGGCAAGCGCGCGATGAGCGAGGGCGAGGCGTACGTGATCACCCAGGTGCTCAAGGGCGTGGCGAGCGGGGGGACCGGCTCGGTCACGGGCGCTTACTTCCCCTACCCGCGAGCCGGCAAGACGGGCACCACCGACGACTACGTCGACGCCTGGTACTGCGGCTACACGCCGGAGGTCTCGGTCTCCGTGTGGATGGGCTACCCCGGCGACTACCTGCACCCCATGCCCGGCGTGGCCGGCGGCACCTACTGCGCGCCCATGTGGGGCAAGTTCATGAAGGCGATCGCCGGCGACCTCAAGAAGGGCGACTTCCCGGCTCCCGACAAGCCCATGGTCTTCAAGCCCTGGAAGGGCAAGTACTCCACGATGTCGCCGTCGCCGAGCGCCTCGGACACGACATCGCCGACGCCCAAGGCGACCAAGACCATCAAGCCCGAGCCGACGCCGACCGAGACCAAGACCATCAAGCCCGAGCCGACGCCGACCAAGACGACCACACCGACGCCGACGCCGACGCCGAGCGACGAGGCGCGGACGGTCACGGTGCTGGCGGCGGCCGGCGAAGCGGAGCCGCCGCCCTACGAGGGGCTTCTCGGCTGGCTGCGCGACCTGCTCTCGGGCATCTTCTAGACGAGCCGGCCGGCCGGCCGCTCCGCGGCGCCGTTCACCGTGACCTGCGAGCCTGGACCTGTCGCGGTGCGCGGAGCGCGCCTCACCACGACTCGTACTGCTCGCTCCCCTTGCGGTACTCCTTCAGTTCGGCCCCCATCCCCTCGGCGACGGTGAGGATGCGGCACGCCATCTCCAGCACGCTGGTGAGCTGGTAGGCCTCCTCGAGCAGGTGCCCGATGGCGAACGGGCCGTGGCCGCGGAGCATGACGAGGTCGTACTCCTTGAGCCACGCCGGCAGCAGCTCGGCGACCTCGGTCGACCCCGCCGTGAGCTGGGCGGCCACCACCGGCACCTTGTGCAGCAGGTACGAGCCCTCGGAGTCGATCGGGACGATCTCGTCCTTCACGAGCGACTGGGCGATCGCGTACGGCGGGTGCGTGTGCACGATCGCGAGGGCCGACGTCGCCTGGTAGATCGCCCGGTGGACCACGATCTCGGTCGAGGCCAGGGTGACGTTGGCGTCGTTCTCCTCGAGGCCGATGTCGATGACGTCTCGCTCCTCGATCTGGGCCAGCATCGAGCCGCGCCGGGTGATGAGGATGCGGTCGCCCTGGCGGACGCTCATGTTGCCGCCGTGAGAGCTGACGAGGCCGGCGACGAAGAGGTCCCGGCCGATACGGCGGAACTGCTCGAGGAGGTCGCCGCTCATGGGGCGAGAGCGTCGGGGTCGGAGGTTGCGCCGACCGGCGGGGCGGCACCGGCGGGCG
>JAFGAW010000073.1 GCA_016933475.1 Thermoleophilia bacterium | reverse complement strand
GATCGTCGCCGACATCACCATGCCGCATCTCAACGGCATCGACGCCCTCGTGCGCTTGCGGGAAGACGGGGACCAGGTGCCCGTGGTCTTCCTCACGATGCACCGCGACGTGACCTTCGCCCGCCGCGCCCTCGAGGCGGGCGCCTCGGGCTTCGTCCTCAAGCACTCGGCGTCGGTCGAGCTGATCACCGCCCTCCACGCCGCGCTCGAGGGCAAGACCTATCTCACTCCGCAGCTCGCGGGCGAGGTCTTCGCGGCGCTGAGGCAGGGACCGGAACGGGCCGAAGACCCGATCGCCTCCCTCACGCCACGGCAGCGAGAGGTCCTTCAGCTTCTGGCCGAGGGGCGTTCGGCCAAGCAGATCGCCGCGAGCCTCTCGATCTCGACCCGGACGGTCGAGTTCCACAAGTACCAGATGATGCAGGCCCTCGGCCTGCGCACCAACGCCGAACTGGTCCACTTCGCCATCAAGCACGGCCTCGTCGAGTTCTGACGCTCCCCGCCGCCCCGTAAATCTCCTGCGGCGAGCCTCGTAGTTTCCCGAGGTCACAGCTCTCCGCGCCCCGACTAGTCTCGACTCGACGCCCGGCGCCCACCGGTCGATGGGCGCCGGTGGCGACACCAGACGCGGGAGACGCGCTCATGACGGCTGATGACGGATCGACCCCCTCCACTCTCGCCGCGAGGCATCCGGCCAAGCGCTCGAAGGCTGCGCACTACCTGACGACCGGCGCTGCCTTCGAGAGGTGGCTCCAGACGACGTCCCGAGAGGCCGTCTCCGTGTGGAGGACCGAACGGCGTCGCTCAGGCGCCGCCGCGACCGGACAAGCGGCGGCACCCCGACAGGACCCTCTCGAAGCCCAGGTCCTCGAGCGCCACTGGGGGTGGCGCACGTGCGCTCACTGCGGCGGCACCGTCATGCTCGGCGAGGAGATGCTTCGCGTCCACGCCGACACCGGTCCCACGGACGTGTGCCTGAGCTGCGCCGGCGAGTTGCGATGACCGCGGCGAGCGCCGGGACTCGATGAGCGACACAGCCCCCAGCTGCGTGCTGCTGGCGGATCGCCACCACGGCCTCACCGAGGGCGTGCGCGGACTGCTCGAGACGGCCTTCGGCACGGTGGTCATGGTCGCAGACGAGAATTCGCTGCTCGAGGGAGCCGCCCGGCTGCACCCCGACGTGGCGGTCGTGGACCTCTCCCTGGCCCGCGACCAGAGACTGGACTGGCTACGGGCGCTGCGGGAGCGCTCTCCCGGGCTCAAGGTCGTCGTCCTCAGTGTCCACGACGAGCCGAGCGTCCGCCGGGCGGCGATGAAGGCTGGCGCCGACGCCTTCGTACTCAAGCGGGCGATCGCGACCGACCTCCTGCCGGCCGTCGAGTCCGTGCGAGGCGGCGGAGCCACACCGGACGTCGCGGTGCGCCCGGCGAAGCGCGATGCGAAAGGCGCCGGGTCTTGACCGCGGCGGGACGCCGGCGGGCGGAGGGATCGTCGGGCGCGCGGATCGAAGGTCGTCGAGCGCGCCCCGAATCTGTTCGTCGCGATCGAAGTGACCGTAGGCAAACAAAGGAGGAGCAGTGAGTAACGACAGTTGGCTCGGCTGGGCCGCAGCCGGCGGCATCCTGATGGTGACCGTGGGCTTCTTCAGGTTCATCTCGGGCATCATCGGGTTGTTCAACGACGAGTGGGTGGTCCGCGGGTTCGACGCCTACTACTTCGTCGACCTGACCGCGCTCGCATGGTGGTTCATCGCCATCGGTGCCCTGCTCGTGTTCGGAGGCCTCGCGGTGCTCAGCGGGCGGACCTGGGGCAGGTGGGTCGGCGTCGTCTTCATCGCCATCGCGATCATCTCCGAGCTCTTCTGGCTGCCCGTGTATCCGATCTGGTCGATCCTCGTGATCACCCTGTACGTGTTCGCGCTCATCGGCCTGATCGTGGCGCGAGTCCCGAAGGCAGGGGACTGACTCACCCCGTCGTGCGGTCTCGACCGCGAGGGTGAGAGGACGCATCGGGGACGCGTCTCGAGCGAAGGGGCGCGGGGGACATATCGTCCCCCGCGCCCCTTCGCGCTTGGCCGCTCGAGCGGCGCGGCGCCTCACCTGCGACGCGGCCCGTACGGCCGCCGCTCACGCCGCGGCCGTGTCGTCCTCGCTCAGTCCTCCTCAGCGAGGCCGCCGTACACCGCGAGCCCGTAGATGACGAGCACGTCGACGACCATGATGCTCAGCGCCCAGAACGGATAGGCCGGCAGGAAGATGAACTGGAAGAACAGGTTGACCGAGGCGGCGATGATACCGATCCAGCGCCCGAACCCGCCGCCGCGGTACACGCTGAGCGCGGCGAGGAGCAGCAGGATACCCCAGACGAGCAGGATCCAGCCCCAGGTGCGCAGGTCACCGTAGACGATGATCGAGCCGTAGTCGGTCCAGAACGCGGTCTGATCGAGGGCCGCGATGCCCTTGATGATGTTCATGACGCCGGCGGTGATGAGCAGCAGCCAGGCGAACACGATCCATCCGAGACCCTTTTCCATCCTCGTACCTCCTTGTGGTTACCAATGGGTCACCTTCTACCGCAACTGCGCGTTTTCTGCACCTCCGGAGGCGCGGAGTGTGTAGACTCGTGCGACATCACGCCGCGGCGAGCGAAGGCGGAGGACACCGATGAGCGCATCTGCGGGCCGGCCCGGGCGAGCCACCGGGCCGTCATGGGAGGCGGTGCCGCTGCGCCTGCGGCCGCTGCACATCGCCGTCAAGGTCGTCGTCGCCACGCTCGCCGTCTACGCGGCCGCCGGGCTCCTGCCCGGCGTCGATGTCGCCGGGGTCGGCGGCGCCTTCGTCGCGGCGCTCCTCATCGCCGTCCTCAACGTCATCATCCCGCCGGTCGTGGCGTCGCTGCGGCTGCCGTTCACGCTCGCCTTGGGCTTCCTGCTCGCCATCGCCGGCGACGCCGTCGTCCTGCTGCTCGCCGCCGAGCTCTCGGACAACAGCTTCGGCGTCGACTCGGTGCTCGCGGCGATCCTCGCCAGCCTGATCATCGCCGCCGTCAGTATCGCCCTCGAGGTCGTCCTCGGCGTCAATGACGACGACACCTATGCCCTGCGAGTGATGCAGCGCATCGCCCGCCGCACCGGCGAGCGCACGGTCACCGAGGTCCCGGGCATCGTCTACCTCGAGATCGACGGCCTCGCTCTCCCCGTGCTCCGGCGTGCGATGCGCGACGGCAGCGCGCCCGAGCTGGCCCGCTGGGTCCAGGAGGGCACCCACCGGCTCGACGAGTGGGAGACCGACCTCTCGTCGCAGACCGGCGCCTCGCAGGCCGGCATCCTCCTCGGGTCGAATCACGACATCCCCGCCTTCCGCTGGGTCGAGAAGGAGACGGCGACGCTCATGACCTGCTCAGCCCCGCCCGACTGCGCCGAGATCGAGCGCCGCCACAGCAGCGGACAGGGCCTGCTGCGCGACGGCGGCGCGAGCCGCGGCAACCTGCTCTCCGGCGAGGCCGGGCACGTGATCCTGACGATCAGCCGGCTGGAGGCCGAGAAGAAGGCCAACCCCGACTACCGCCCGTACCTCGCCAACGGCTTCAACGTCATGCGCGCCCTCGTGCTCTTCTTCTGGGAGGTCGCCCTCGAGTACACGGCGTCGATCAGGGCGAAGCGCCGCGACGTGCAGCCGCGCGGGCACCGCGGCGGCGCCTACCCCTTCCTCCGCGGCGGCGTGAGCGTCGTGGTGCGCGACCTCGTCGTGCACAGCGTCCTCTCCGACATGATGCGGGGCAGGCCGGCGGTGTACGCGACCTTCTCCGGCTACGACGAGGTCGCCCACCACTCCGGCCTCGAGCGCGCCGACACCCTCGAGGTGCTGCGCAAGATCGACCAGCAGATCGGGCGCATCGCCCGCGCGCGCCGCTACGCCCCGCGGCCGTACGAGATCGTCGTGCTCTCCGACCACGGCCAGACGCAGGGCGCGACCTTCAAGCAGCGCAACGGCTACGGCCTCGACGAGCTCGT
>JAFGAW010000072.1 GCA_016933475.1 Thermoleophilia bacterium | reverse complement strand
GCCACCTCCCGCCTGGTGCTCGAGCGCGCGGGCGCGACGCGGGTCGACGCCGTGGTGGTCACCGCCGGGTCCCACGAGGCGAGCCTCGAGGCCAGTCGGATCCTCAAGCAGGACCTGCACGTCTCCGACGTCACGGTGCTGCTGCGCGGCGATGCCTCCCCGAAGCCGTTTCAGGCCCTCGGGGTGGACGTCGTGCGCGGCGTCGAGGCCCAGAGCGCGCTGCTCGCCTCCGCCGTGACCAAGGGCTCGAGGATCGCCGCCGGCGTCGGCCTCGGCCGCGGCGAGGTGATGGAGAGCGAGATCCTCCCGAACTCGAGCGTGATCGGCAAGCCGCTGTCGTCGCTCCACCCCCGCCGGTGGCTCGTCGCCGCGGTCTACCGCGACGACGAGCTGATCGTCCCGCACGGGGACACACGGCTCGAGGCGGGCGACCGGGTGCTGTTGGTCGGCGACCCCGCCATCCTGCCGGGGATCGCGCGCTTCCTGCGCACCGGACACTCGGAGTTCCCGCTGCACTACGGCACCGCGATCGTGGTCCCGGCCGACGCCGCGCCGCCGGCGACGCTTCCCGAGCTGGCCTGGCTCTCGCGCCACAGCAAGGCCCAGGCGCTGGAGCTCGTCGCCTGCGGCGACGGGGCCGCGGCCCAACCGCTCGTGCAATGGGCCCAGGCCGAGGGGCTGCCGGCCCGCGTCGCCTGCACCGGCCAGGACACCCGCGCGCACCTGGCCGAGGCGATGCTCCGGCGGGACGTCGGGATCCTCGTGCAGGCGCCCGAGCCGATCCCGTGGCACAAGCGGCTGGGCTTCGGCTGGACGCCGCTGATGCGACGTATCGCGCCGCTGCGCTCCCCGGTGCTGGTGCCCCGCGGCACCTTCCCCTGGGAGCGCATCCTCCTGGCCCTGACCGACCCGGAGTTCGACGTCGAGACGTCGATCCTCGCGATCGACGCCGCCCGCTGCTTCGATGCCTCGCTCACCGTCGGCGTGGCGCCGGCCCCCGAGTTCGTCACCGGGGCCGGCGTGGCCGAGGAGCTGCGACGCCAGCAGGAGGAAGTCCGGGAACTGGCCACGTCGTACGGCGTGCGCGTCGCGCGGCTGGAGTTCGAGGGCAACCCGGTCGCGGCAACGCTCGCCGCCAGCGCCGGCTTCCAGCTCCTGGTGCTCGGCTTCCGCAGCGGGTCCCGCAACTCGCTCGGACGCCCGAGCGTCGAGCAGAACCTCGTCCACCGCGCCCCATGCTCGGTGCTCGTGCTGCCGCACTGACGGACGACGATGGAAGCCGCCGGCGCCCTCTCCCTGCTCGTCCTGGCGCTCGGCGCCTTCCTGCTGCCGCTGCTGTTCGAGCGGATCCGCGTGCCGGCGGTGGTCGGCGAGATCCTGTTCGGCATGGCGATCTCCGAGCAGGCGTTGGGGCTGACGAGCCGCACCGAGTTCATCCAGTCCCTGGCCCGGTTCGGCTTCGCCCTGCTGATGTTCCTGGCCGGGCTGGAGATCGATTTCGCCCAGATCGGCCGCATGCCGCGCCGCACGCTGGTCGCCGCCCTCGGCGCCGCCGTCGGCACGTTCCTGCTCGCCCTCGGTGCCGTCCTGCTGTTCGAGCGCCCGCCGTTCCTCGTGCTGGTCCTCGGCGCCATGAGCCTCGGCCTCGTGCTCGCCACCCTCCGCGGCCTCGACCTCACCCGCCGCCCCCTCGGCCAGCTGATCCTGCTCGTCGGGACGATCGGCGAGTTCCTGACCCTGATCGGCCTGACGATCGGCGACATCGCCGGCGTCCACGGCGTGGGCCTCGACCTGGTCTGGGCCGTCGGCAAGCTCGCGCTGGTGTTCCTCCTGGCCTGGGTCTGCCTCGTCCTCCTGCGCAGCCTGCTGTGGTGGTTCCCCGGCTCGTTCTCCCGCGTCGTGGCCACCCGGGACGCCTCCGAGATCGGCGTGCGCGCCAGCCTGGCCCTGATGATCGCCTTCGTCGCCGTCGCCACCCTGCTCGGCGTCGAAGCGATCCTCGGCGCGTTCCTCGCCGGCGCCCTGTTCTCGTTCGTGTTCCGCGAGAAGCACGCCGTCGAGTCCAAGCTGTCCTCGATCGGCTTCGGCTTCTTCATCCCGATCTTCTTCATCGATGTCGGCATGAGCTTCGACCTCGGCGGTCTCACCGGCGGCGCCGTCTGGACCGAGATGGGCTTCCTGGCCGTCGCCTCCCTGGTCGCCAAGGTCCTCCCCTGCCTGCTGCTGCTGTGGGCCGGGCTGCGCTTCCGCGAGTCGGTCGGCGCCGGCGTGCTGCTCGCCGCCCCCCTCACGCTGCTCGTCGCCGAGTCGCGCATCGGGCACGAGATCGGACTGATCGACGAGACCACCTCCCTGGCCATCGTCCTGTTCGCCGTGGTCGGCGGTGTCGTCCTCCCGACCCTCTTCCGGTCGCTCGTCTCGACCCGTAACCAGCCGCAAACAAAGGGCTCCGGGGAGACGGACGACCTGCTCGACGCCGCCTGAATCCCCGCAGACGTGGTCGTGGTCGTGGTCGTCGTCGTCGGGCGGCCTCTGCGGACCCCGCCCCCCCGCCCTGAACGGACGACCCTCCTAGATCGACCGCCCCCGCCCGCCCGTACCAAGCCCGTTCGCTCGGCCCCTCGCGGAGGGAGGACAACCATGCGTCGCATCACCCTGGGCATCCTGATCCTGACCTTGGCGGTCGTTCCGAGCGCCGCGTCGGCGATCGGCATCCTGCTTCCGACCGACCGGTCGCTCGGTCCGATGGCCATCGAGTCGCACCGGGTCGAGATCACGATCACCGACCGCGCGGCGGTGACGAAGGTCGACCAGGTGTTCGAGAACCGGACCGACCAGATCCTCGAGGCGACCTACATCTTCCCGCTGCCGGCCGGCTCGTCGGTCTCGCAGTTCGCGCTGTGGATCAACGGCCAGCGCACCGAGGGCGAGGTGCTGGAGCGCGAGGCGGCGGCCCGGATCTACCAGGACATCGTAGCGCGGATCCGCGACCCCGGACTGATCGAGTACATGGGCGGGAACCTGTTCAAGGCCCGTGTGTTCCCGATCCCGGCGCGCGGCGAGCAACGGGTCGAGATCCAGTTCACCTCGGTGCTGTCCTACGAGGCGGGCGTCTACCGCTACCTGTACCCGATGAAGACCTCGGGCCAGGCGGCGGCCACGATGCGCGACTTCACCGTCACCGCCAAGATCGATTCCGCGATCCCGATCCAGAGCATCTACTCGCCGACCCACGAGGTCGACATCGCGCGCCGCGACGACCACCACGCCACCGCCGGCTTCGAGAAGAGCCGCGCCGACCTGGGCAAGGACTTCCTGTTGTACTTCACGGTCTCGCCCGAGGACGTCGGCCTGTCGCTCCTGACCTACCGTCCCGCCCACGAGGACGGCTACTTCATGATGATGATCACCCCGCGCAACGACCTCGAGGACGACGAGGTGATGGGGAAGCACGTGACCTTCGTCCTCGACACCTCCGGCTCGATGTCCGGCGACAAGATGGACAAGGCCAAGGAGGCGCTGCGCTTCTGCCTCGAGCATCTCGGCAGCGACGACCTGTTCAACGTGATCCGCTTCTCCAGCGGCATCGAGGCGCTCTCCGACGCTCCGCTGAGCGCCTCCGCCGCCAACGTCGAGAAGGCCAAGGGCTTCGTGGCGGACCTGCGCGCCCTGGGCGGCACCGCCATCTCCGAGGCGCTCGAGGCGGCCCTCGACCAGCCCGACGAGGAGGGCGTCCCGCACCTCGTCGTCTTCCTCACCGACGGCATGCCGACCGTCGGCCAGACCGACACCGACCGGATCATCCGCGACGTCGAGGACTGGAACGAGCGGCGGGCGCGGATCTTCGTCTTCGGCCTCGGCGAGGACGTCAACGCCAACTTCCTCGATGCGATCTCCAACGCCAACCGCGGCGCCAGCGAGTACGCCCGCGGCGGCGAGGAATTGGAACGGAAGCTCTCCGGCTTCTACGCCAAGATCGCCTTCCCCGTCATGGCCGACCTGGTGCTCAAGGTCGACGGCGACGCCGAGCTCTTCGATATCTACCCCCGCGAGACCCCCGACCTGTTCCACGGCAGCCAACTGCTGCTGCTCGGCCGCTACCGCGACGACGGCGATGCCGACGTGATCCTCGGCGGCAAGGTCGGCGCCCAGACCAAGACCTACTCCTACGAGGTGAACTTCCCGGACCGCGAGCGCGACAACGACTTCCTCGCCCACCTCTGGGCCACCCGCAAGGTCGGTTTCCTGCTCGACGAGATCCGCCTGCGCGGCGAGAGCCGCGAGCTGCGCGACGAGGTGATCGCCCTCGGCCGCGAGTACGGCATCGTCACCCCGTACACCTCCTACCTCGTCACCGAGGACGAGCCGCCCGTCGTGCCGAACCGGATGGGCTGGCGCGACCGCACCGAGGGTCCCTGGGGACCGCCCCCGACCTCGCCCGGTGAGCCCGCCTGGCTCGGGATCGACGACCTCGCGGCCGCCGACGAGCCGATGGGCGGCGGCGGCGGCTGGAGCAGCTCCGGCGCCACGGCCGTCCCCGCCGAGGCCGCGCCGATCGCCGCGGACTACGAACGCTACCACGCGCTGTCCACCGTCACCCGCTCGGCCGGCCAGACCTCCGGCGCAGCCGCCAGCGGCGACGACGGCCGCCGGATGAGCGAGGAGCTGCGCGGAATGCGCGAGGCCGATCGCCAGCAGACCGGCGGCTTCACCCAGTACGTCGCCGGCCGCCTGTTCGTCCGCAGCGGCAGCGGCTGGGTCGAGGACGGCGCCGCCGGCGCCGGCACGACCCTCGAGATCAAGTACCTCTCCCGCGCCTACTTCGACGTGCTCGCCGCGCACCCCGAGCTGTCCGCGCTGCTCAGCCTCGGCGAGGACGTCACCCTGCGCGTCGGCGAGGGCAGGTCGCTGGTGATTCGTGCGTCGTCCGGCCGCGAGACCGTCTCGGCCGACGAGCTGGAGGAGTTCTTCGGGGACTGAACGAGGCCCCTCCTGGCCCCGCCTCTCCCCTCCCCGGGTTTCCGCGACGCCCCGGGGAGGGGAGGGGAGGGCCGAAAGAGAGTCGAGAGAGTCGAGGAGTCGAGGGAGGAATGCGATGAGAAGGATCTGGGCGTTCGTGGGACTGCTGGCGCTCGCACTGCCGACGCCGGCGCGGGCCGTGGAAATCTACGGGGACGGAAGCGACGTCGTGACCTACGTCAGCACGCCGCGCTACCACTACCACTACCACGCGATCGAGCCGGTGATC
>JAFGAW010000071.1 GCA_016933475.1 Thermoleophilia bacterium | reverse complement strand
CCGCACGGCCGGGTGAGTCGCCGCCCGCACGGCCGGGTGAGTCGCCGCCCGCACGGCCGGGTGAGTCGCCGCCCGCACGGCCGGGTGTGTCGCCGCCCGCACGGCCGGGTGAGTCGCCCCCGACCGGCCGGGTGTGTCGCCGCCCGCACGGCCGGGTGAGTCGCCCCCGACCGGCGGTCGCGGCGAGACGACCGACATGCCGCCGCTCGCGGCGCGACCAGCACGGCCCTCATGGCGGTGGTCCTTGACCAAGGAATTCAACGCCTGTAGAGTTCTACAAACGTTGAGTTTACCGGCGCTCGCGGTCTCCGGCGGAGCGCCCGTCACCGGGAGGTGCGCATGTGGGCGATCGTCGTCAAGGAGTTCCGGCAGTTGCGACGAGACCGGCGGACGGTCGCCATGCTCTTCCTCCTCCCGTTCCTCTTCCTCGTCGTCTTCGGCTACGCGGCGAGCTTCGACGTCAAGGAGATCCCCACCGTGGTCGTGGGCCGCGCGGCGAAGCTGATCGAGCCGCGGCTGCCGGAGCAGTTCGAGGTCGTCGCCGTGCGGCCGGGCGACGACCGCGCGGCCGCGGAGGAGGCACTCCGCCGCGGCGAGGCGGTCGTCGCCTTCGTGACCCCGACGACCGCGGGCGAGGCGGCCACGGTACTGATCGACGGGTCCGAGCTCTTCGCCGCCCAGGCGGCGCTCCGCCGCATCTCCGCGGCACAGGCGATGGCCGACGATCTGCAGGGGTCGTCCGGTGCCGGCCCGGTCGAGGGCGCCGCCGGCTCGGCCGAAGGCGACGCGGACTCGGTCGAGGGCGACGCCGGCTCGGCCGCCGGCGGCGTCGTCCCCCTCCCCGCCGCGGCGCAGGAGGCCCTCGCCGTCATCGGCGCGGCCGAGACCGACGTCCTCTACAACCCCGACCTGCGCACCGCGGTGATCATGGTGCCCGGGCTGTGCGGCATCATCCTCGTCTTCGTCGGCACCATCGCGACCGCCCTCGGCGTGGTGCGCGAGCGCCAGACCGGCACCATGGAGCAACTCGCCGTCATGCCGTTCCGCCCGCGCGACGTCTTCATCGGCAAGATCGCCCCCTACCTCGCCATCGCCGCCATCGACATGGCGGTCATCGTCGCCGTCGGCATGCTCCTCTTCGACGTGCCCTTCCGCGGCTCGGTCGCGACCTTCACCCTGGGCTCGGCGCTGTTCCTCTTCGTCACCCTCGGCCTCGGAGTGCTGATCTCGACCGTCTCGCAGACGCAGGGCCAGGCGATCCAGCTGGCCATCATGACGATGGTCCCGCAGTTCCTGCTCAGCGGCCTCTTCTTCCCTCTCTACGCGATGCCGTGGGGCGTGCGCTGGATCGGCTACCTGCTGCCGCTCACATGGTTCGTCAAGATCGCCCGCGGGGTCATGGTCCGCGGCGCGCCGATCGATTCCCTCTGGCTGCCGTTCCTCGTGCTCGCGATCATGGCGGCCGGCGTGTTCACCCTGTCGACCCTGCGCTTCAGGCGTGACCTCGCGCCGGCCGGGCCGGCGGACCGCCACCCCGCCCGCGACGGGTCCGACAGGACTGACGAAGCGGACGTGGTCGGCGACGGCGACATGCGGACGGCGGAGGCGGCGTCGTGACGCGCGCCCCGGCGGCCGGCAACGAGACCGGTGCCCGCGCGGCGGCGGCCGCACCGACGCCCGGCTGGGGCGCCGACGGCCTCACCGTGCGCTTCGGCAGCCGTACGGCGCTCGAGAACGTGAGCCTCCGGGCGAACGCCGGCGCCGTCACCGCCGTCGTCGGCGGTGACGGCGCCGGCAAGACGACGCTCCTGCGCGCGCTGGTGGGTCTGGTGCGGCCGTCGGCGGGCGCCGTACGGCGCCCGCCGATGGTCGCTCTCGGCTACCTCTCCTCCCCGGTCGGCGTCTACCAGGACCTGACGGTCGACGAGAACCTCGCCTTCGCCGCGGTCGCGTACGGGATCCGCGGCAGCGTGTTCGACGAGCGCCGTAAGGATCTGCTCCGCGAGACCGGGCTCGAGGGCGCTCCGACACGCCTCGCCGGCCGTCTCTCCGGCGGGATGCGGCAGAAGCTGGCCTTCGCGATGGCCATGACCCACACACCCGGGCTGCTGGTGCTGGACGAGCCGACGACCGGGGTCGACCCCGTGAGCCGTCTCGAGTTCTGGCGCCTGCTGACGGCGGCCGCCGGTGCCGGGGCCGCCGTCGTCCTCTCGACGACGTACCTCGACGAGGCGGCCCGTGCCGACGCCGTGCTGGTCCTCGACGACGGCCGGGTGGCCGCCGCCGGCAGTCCGGCCGAGGTGCTTCCCGACATCCCGCGCCCGAAGCCCCGGCGCCCGCACGACCCGGGCGCGGTCGCCCCGGTGGTCGAGACGCGGGCCGCCGTGCGCCGCTTCGGCGGCCTCGCCGCCGTGGATGGCGTCGATCTCGCCGTCCGTCCGGGCGAGGTCGTGGGCCTCCTCGGCGCGAACGGCGCCGGCAAGACGACCCTCATCCGCATGCTGCTCGGGCTGCTGCGCCCCACCGCTGGCGACGTGCTGCTCTTCGGCGCCCCGCCCTCACGGGCCTCGAGGCGCCGCATCGGCTACGTGCCCCAGGGCCTCGGCCTCTGGGAGGACCTGACCGTCACCCAGAACCTCGACTTCACCAGCGAGGCTTTCAACCTCCCCCGCCCCCCGCTGGACGAGGACCTCGCCGCCGTGCGCGGTGACCTCGTGCGCGACCTGCCCCTGGGGCTGCGCCGCCGCCTCGCCTTCGCGGCCGCCCTCGCGCACGCGCCCGAGGTGCTGGTGCTGGATGAGCCGACCTCGGGCGTCGCCCCTGCCGCCCGGGCGGGCCTGTGGCGCACCGTGCACGATGCCGCCGACGGCGGCGCCGCGGTCCTGGTCACGACACACTTCATGGAGGAAGCGGACCAGTGTGACCGCCTCGCGATCATGGCCGAAGGGCACGTCGTCGCCCGCGGCGCGCCAGCCGAGCTCATGGCCGGCCACGCGACCTTCGAGGAGGCGTTCGCGCGGCTGGTCACCGTCGTCCCAGAGGGGGTGAGTACGTGAGCGCGGCACAGGGCAAGACCGGGCGCCGGCCGGGCGAGAGCGGCGCCCGCGAGGCGATCCTCGCCGCCGCCACGGCCGCCTTCGCCGAAGCGGGCTACGACCGGGCCACGATCCGCGGCATCGCCACCGCCGCCGGGGTCGACCCTGCCCTGGTCCTGCACTACTTCGGCAGCAAGAAGGACCTCTTCGAGGCCGCGCTCGAGCTCCCGGTGAGCCCGCGGCAGATCTTCGAGCGCGGCGTCGTCGCCGGCCCGGACCAGCTCGGCGCCGTCATCGTCCGCACCTTCCTCGAGGCGTGGGAGCCGCCCGAGACCCGCGTCCGGCTGATGGCCATGCTGCGGTCGGCGATGACGAACGACACCGCGATGGCGATGATCCGCGACCTGCTCGTGCGCGAGGTGTTCGGGCCCATCACCCAGACTCTCGGCGTGCCCGACGCGCCGCTGCGGGCGACGCTCGTCGGCTCGCAGTTCGTCGGACTCGCGATCATTCGCTACATCGGCCGTCTTGAGCCACTGGCCTCGGCGAGCATCGACGACCTCGTCAGTGCGATCGGACCCACCGTGCAGAGGTACCTGACGGGCGAGCTCGGGGGCGGGACGCAGGGAGGCTGAGGGGCACAAGGGGGCGCCGCGGCCGCCGCAGGGCGGGCCGGCCGGCCCTCAGATGAAGCGCGCCCGCAGCGCCGTCGCCGCCGCCAGCAGCTCGTCGGCGTCCGGCTGTTCGTACCCCACGAACTGGCTCTCGAGCCGCGCCGTGCGCACGGGGTCGTCGAGGTCGCCGATCTCCCCGAAAAGGCCGAGACGAGCTCCCACCGCGAAGCGCGCCTGCTGCTCCCGGGGCAAAGCCAGGAATCCGTCCAGCATCCCCAGCAGCCGCTCGCGGTCGACAGGCAACGAGCCTTCGAGGCCCGGGAGCAGGTTGAGGGCGTGGTCGGAGCGCAGCTCGAGCCGCGCGTCGCCGAGCTCCTCGAGGAGGTCGCGCAGCTCCTGCGCGACCTCGACGTCGTCGGGCAGGACGAACTCGCCGGCCGCCTGGCGCGCGGCGAGCGGCGTGCCGGGCACGACCGCGGCGGTGCGCAAGCGAACGACGAGCGGGCGCTCGGCGGGCGCCGCGGTGGCGACCGCGCGGATGACGCGGGCGGAGCCCGCGACGTGCGCGGTCGCCTGCTCGCGCCCGCCGAGCCCGGGCATCAGGTAGAAGCAGAGCTCGAGGCCGGCCTGCACGGCGTTCGTGCCGGCCGCGATCAGGTCTCCCGACGTGCAGCCCTTGTCGATCGCCATGAGCACCTCGTCGGCGCCCGACTCGAGACCGAGGTGCACGCGCGTCAGGCCCGCCTCGCGCAGTAAGCCGAGCTGCGCGGCGGTCCGGCGGGCCAGCGTCGAGGCGCGGCCGTAGGTCGTCACTCGGTCGACGGTCGGGAAGCGCTCTCTGACCCGCGCGATCACCGCGGCGAGCTTCTCGGGCCTCACCGCCAGGGGGTCGGCATCCTGGAGGAAGACGTGACGCTCGCCGCCGTGCAGGAAGAGCATCACCTGGAAGGCCTCCTGCGGGAGGCGGCCGCCGTGCAGTGCGCCACGCCCCTCGGCGCGCAGCACGGCGGCGGCCGCGGCCATCGCCTCGACGTCGGCGAGCACGTCCTCGAGGGGCCGCTGCGAGGACTTCGTCCCCTTGTAGACCGGACAGAACGTGCAGCGGTTCCAGGTGCAGTTGCGAATCACGCGCACGAGCAGGCTGTGGGCCTCGCTCGGTGGGCGGATCGGCCCCTGCTCGAACGAGGGGATAGAGGGCGCCGGACTCATGCGGTCACGGCACCCGCCCTGCCGAGCCCCGGTTCACGAGCCACTTCTCGAACTCGACGATGAAGAGGGTCGCGACCCCGGCGAGGAGGATGTAGCTCCAGTGCTCGAGCGTGAGCGGCGCGCTCCGGAAGGCGACGTGCATGAAGGACGCGTACGTGTACATGAGCTGCAGGGCGATGGTGATGGCGACACCGCCCAGGACCCAGCGGTTCGAGAGCGGGTGGATGCGGAAGACGGAGCGCGTCAGTGAGCGGCAGTTGAAGAGGTAGAAGATCTCGACGGTCACGAACACGTTCACGGCGATGGTCCGAGCGACGTCGAGACTCGTGCCCTGGACGGCGCCCGCCCACTCGAAGAGACCGAAGGCCGCCCCCAGGAGGAGAGCGCCCACCAGCAGGATCCGCCGGATGAGCGCGGCCGACAGGATCGGTGCTCCCGGCTCTCGCGGCGGTCGCTCCATGATGCCGTGCTCCTTGGGCTCGAAGGCGAGCATGAGACCGAGGAGCACGGCGGTCGTCATGTTGATCCAGAGGATCTGGACCGGCAGGATCGGCAGCGCCGTGCCGAGAAACACGGCGGCGAGGATGACGAGACCCTCGCCGAGGTTGGTCGGCAGGGTCCAGGTGATGAACTTGGTGAGGTTGTCGAAGACGCCGCGGCCCTCCTCGACCGCGGCCTCGATCGAGGCGAAGTTGTCGTCGGTCAGGACCATGTCGGCCGCGTCCTTGGCGACGTCCGTGCCGCCGACCCCCATGGCGACACCGATGTCGGCCTGCTTGAGCGCCGGCGCGTCGTTGACACCGTCGCCGGTCATGGCCACGACGTGACCCCGGGCCTGGAGCGCCTCGACCAGGCGCAGCTTCTGCTCGGGGGTGACGCGGGCGAAGACGTCGGTGTCGTGGGCCGCGGTGATGAACTCGCGGTCCTTGAGCGCCGCCATCTCGGCACCCGTCAGGGCTCCAGGGCGCCCCCCGTCGTCGCCTCTCGCGCCCTCGAGCAGGCCCATCTGCCGGGCGATGGCGGCGGCCGTGACGCCGTGGTCGCCGGTGATCATCTTCACGACGACGCCCGCCTGCTTGCAGGCCGCGACCGCGGCGATCGCCTCCGGGCGCGGAGGGTCGATCATCGCCTGCAGGCCGAGGAAGGTCAGCCTCTCGACCTCATCGTGGCTGATGTCCCCGTCGCCATCGCGGCCCTCACCACGCGCGAAGGCCAGCACGCGCAGGCCTTCCGCCGCGAGGTCCTCGACCTGCGCGTGGACGCTCCGGCGATCGAGCGGCACCTCCTCCCCACCCGCGGCCAGCATCGTGCTGCAGCGGTCGAGCATGACTTCGGCGGCGCCCTTCGCGTAGATCAGGCGCCGCCCCTCACCGGCGTCGTGCAGGGTGGCCATGTACTGATGCTCGGACTCGAAGGGGATGGCGTCGAGCCGCGGGAGGTCGGCGGTGACGGCCTCCGCCTCGAGCCCGGCCTTCAGCGCCGAGGTGACGAGCGCACCCTCGGTCGGATCGCCCTGCACGAGCCAGCGGCCCTCCTCCTCGAAGATGCGGCTGTCGTTGCAGAGGAGGCCCGCGCGCAGCACCTCGAGCCCGACGTCGTCGAGCCTGCCGTCGAGGGGCTGCGCCGCGGTCCGCTCGACCTTCGCTTCGAAAGCGATGGCGGGGACACCGGCGGCGCCGGGCTCGACGGCACCGGGGGTACCGGCCGCCGCGTCACCGCCGTCGCCGACCGGCAGCAGCCCGATCGAGCCCTCCGGCGCATAGCCGGTCCCTTCGATCGCGTATGACCGGCCCCCGGCGACCATGCGCTGCACCGTCATCTGGTTCTCGGTCAGCGTGCCGGTCTTGTCGGAGCAGATCACGGTCGTGCTGCCGAGCGTCTCGACGGCCGGGAGGTGCCGGATGATGGCCCGGCGGCGGGCCATTCGATTGACGCCGATGGCCAGGGTGATCGTCACGGCGGCCGGGAGCCCCTCGGGTATGGCGCCGACGGCGAGAGCGACCGCCGCCTTGAACATCTCGGCCGCCGTCTCCCCGCGCAGCATGCCGACGACGAAGGTCACGGCACCGAGCGCGAGGATGACCACGAGCAGGATGCGGCTGAACGCCGCGATCTTCTTCGTCAGCGGCGTCTGCAGGTCCTCGGCCTCGGCGATCAGGCGCGAGATGCGGCCCACCTCGGTCGAGTCACCGGTGGCGATCACGAGGCCGGCCCCGGTGCCGTAGGTCACCAGCGACGAGGCGTAGGCGATGTCGGTACGGTCGGCGAGCGTCGTGTCGCGCTCGCGCACCACCGTGTCCTTCTCGACCGCCACCGACTCGCCGGTCAGGGCCGATTCGTCGATGCGCAGATCGCGCGTGCGCAGCAGACGCAGGTCGGCCGGTACCTTGTCGCCCGCCTGCAGCAGGACCAGGTCGCCGGGGACGATCTCGGTCGCCGGCACGTCGGTGGTCTCCCCCTCCCGCACGACGCGTGCGCCCGTCGTCATGGACTGGCTCAGGGCCTCGATGGCCGAGACCGCCTTGGCCTCCTGGACATAACCGATCAGGGCGTTCACGAGCACGACACCGAAGATGACGCCGGCGTCGATGTAGTCGCCGAGCAACAGCGTGACGACCCCCGCCGCGTTCAAAATGTAGACCAACGGGTTGTGGAACTGCAGCAGGAAGCGCACCAGCGCGCCCTTGCCCTTGGGTGGCGTGAGGCTGTTCGGCCCGAACTGCTCGAGCCGATGCCTCACGGCGAACTGCCCGAGACCGTCCTTCGCGTCGGTCTCGAGCAGGTCGACGACCTCCTCGCACGGCAAGGCGTGCCAGTGCTGGTCGCTCAGAAGCTGCACCCGGTGACCTCCTCCACTCACTGGCGGGCGCGCCGGCATGGCTCCGGCCGCCCGATGAGCGCTACCTACCCGGCGGAACACGGCCCGTAAGCATCGAGAGCGGGGGACCGGCGCCGGGAGAGGCCGCCGGTCTGACGACGCGAAACACCCCCTCCGACACGACGCGACGCATAACGATGCGGACCATCGCCGCACACGCGCACCGGCGTCGCGTGCTATCATGCAGCCCACTTTGGCGGCCGGCACCAGCGAGCGGCCGCCGCGGCAACGCAGGGGGGCTGCGTGAGTCGTAGGCTGTGGGGTAGCGTCGCGACCGTCGCACGCGCCGCGAGAAGGGCGGCGGCGGCGCACGTCGCCCCGACACTCGCCCGGGGTACCGAAGCGACTGCCATGCCGGCGACCCCGGCCACGACCCCCGCCGTCGCCACTCTCACCGACATCGGCCGTCCGGTCCCGCCTTCGCGGACCGCCCGGCCGCGCTCATCACGAGGCAGGACATCACGCGCAGCTGAGCTCGTCGGAGCGCGCGCACGATGAGGACGGAGGATCACACCATGCGTGGACGGACGTTGAAGCTCTCGATGGCGGTCTTGACGGCCGCACTGGCGGTCTCGCTCGCGGTCTCGCTCGCGGTCATGACCGCGGCCTGCGGCGAAGAGGAAGCCGCGGAGGGCGGCGAGCCGCTCAAGATCGGCGCCATCGTCTCCCTCACCGGCACCTACGCCGGCCTCGGAGAGCCCGAGAAGAACGTCATCGAGATGGAAGTGGCAAGGATCAACGAGGACGGCGGCGTCAACGGCCGTCCGGTCGAGGTGATCATCGAGGACGACGCCACCGACGAGGCCAAGGCGGTCGCCGCGGCGAGCAAGCTGATCGAGCAGGACGGCGTCGTCGCCATCATCGGTGCCACCGGCACCGGCCAGACCATGGCCCCCCGGGGCGACGTCCAGCGCGCCGGCATCCCGCAGGTCTCGATGGCCGGCGGCACCGTGATCACGAGCCCAGTCGACCCGCTCGTCTTCGCCACCCCGTGGTCCAACCTCATCGTCGTGCCCTTCACGCTCGAGCACATCAAGGCACAGGGGATCACGAAGATCGGCCTCATCACCGACAGCGGCGGCTTCGGCAAAGACGGCCAGGCAGTCATCGCCGCGGTCGCGCCGGAGGTCGGCGTCGAGGTGGTCTCCGACCAGACCTTCAACCCCGGCGACACCGACATGACCGCCCAGCTCACCAAGATCAAGAACTCCGACGCCGAGGCGGTGGTCTTCTGGACCGCCGGCGCCGAGGCGGCGATCATCGTCAAGAACGCCGTCGACCTGGGCATCGACCTGCCTCTCTTCGGCAGTCACGGCATCGCCCGCCGGGAGTTCATCGACGGCGCCGGCGCGGCGGCCGAGGGCGTCAAGTTCGCCGCCGGCAAGGTCCTCATCCCCGAGGCATACGGCGAGGGCACCGAGGCCTACACGGTGGCCACGGACTTCATCGACCGGTACACGGCCGCCTACGGCCAGGCGCCGAGCACCTTCGCCGGCCACGCCTACGACGCACTCTACCTCGTCGTCGAGGCGGCACGGCGCATCGACGGCGAGATCACCCCGGAGGCTCTCCGCGACGAGATCGAGGCGACCTCGGGCTGGGTCGGCATCGGCGGTACCTTCACGTTCTCGCCCGATGACCATAACGGGATGACCGTCGGCGACCTCACCATGTACGAGATCGCCGGCAGCGAGTGGACGCTGGCCGAGTAGCCCGCGTGCGCCGAGACGCCCGTCGAGCCCTCGGCACCGCCCGCCGCGCCCGCTGCGAGGCGGGGCGCGACGGGCGCGCGTCGCGCGGCCCCCGGACCCGCTCGCGGGTCCGGGGGCCGCGTCGCGCATCGACCCGCGCGACCGTCACGAAAGACTGAGGACCGAGGCCGTGGACGAGCTGCTGCAGTTCCTCATAGCGGGCCTGAAGAACGGCTCGATCTACGCCCTCGTCGCCCTCGGCTTCACGATCGTCTTCGCCGCCACTGGGGCGATCAACTTCGCCCAGGGCGAGTTCTTCATGCTCGGCGGCATGCTCGGCGTGTTCTTCGCGGGACTGGGGCTGCCGTTGCCGATGGCGGCCGTGGCGGCGATCGCCGCCACGGCCGCCATCGGCGCGGTCTTCGAGCTCCTCGCCGTCCGCCCCATCAAGGGCGGCGACCCGCTGCGCATCATCATGGTCACCATCGGCGGCAGCGTCCTGCTGCGGCAGATGGCGCTGCACCTCTTCGGACCCGACGAGCTCCCTCTGGACCCGTTCACCGAAGGACCCTCGCTCAAGCTCCTGGGCGCCGCCGTCGAGCGTCAGACGTTGTGGATCTGGGCGCTCACGGGGCTCGCCGTCGTCGCCCTCGCGCTGCTCTACCGGCGGACCACGTTCGGGCGCGCCATGCGCGCCACTTCGATACAGCGCGACGCGGCGCGCCTCGTCGGTGTCAACGCCCGGGCGATGGTGACTGCGTCGTTCGCGCTGGCCGCCGCCCTCGGCGCCGTCGCCGGCCTCGCCGTGGCGCCGCTGACCCAAGCCTCTTTCCACGTCGGCGCCGGCATGGGCGTCAAAGGCTTCGCGGCGGCGATCCTCGGTGGTCTCGGCAGCCCCGTGGCGGCCGTCGGCGGCGGCCTGCTGCTCGGGCTTCTCGAGAGCCTCACCGCGGGCTACATCGACCCGCTCTACAAGGACGCCGTCGCCCTCGTCGTCCTGCTCGTCGTGCTCTTCGTGCGCCCCCAAGGGCTGTTCGGGGGCTCGGGGCGGGTGAAGATGTGATGGGCGGGCGCACGCTGAGGGCCCTTGCCCCACTCGCGGCGGTCGCCGTCGTCGCCCTGCTGCCGCTGGTCGTGACCGACCGCTTCCTGCTCAAGGTCTTCACCTTCGCCGGTATCAACGCGCTCGTCGTCGTCGGCCTCGCCCTGCTCTTCGGCCACGCCGGGCAGGTCTCGCTCGGGCACGCCGCCTTCGTGGGCCTCGGCGCCTACGCGAGCGCCTACTGTACCGTGCGCCTCGGCTGGCCCTGGCCGGTCGGGTTCGCCGTCGCCGGCGCCCTCGCCGCGCTGGGCGGGCTCGTGCTCGCCATGCCGAGCCTCCGCCTCAAGGGGCACTACCTCGCCATGGCGACGCTAGGCTTCGGCGAGCTGATGGCGCTCACGTTCCAGGAGGCCGAGCCGGTCACCGGCGGCGTCGACGGCTTCGGTGGCATCCCGTTCCCCTCACTCGGCCCCCTCGAGGTGGGCGACGCCGCTGCCCTTTATTGGCTCGTCTGGGCGGTCGTCGGCGTCGCCGTGCTGGCCGCCTACAACGTCACCTCGCTGCGCCCCGGGCGCGCCATGCGGGCGCTGCACGGGAGCGTGCCCGGCGCCCAGGCGAGCGGCGTCGATGTGGTGGGCGTCAAGGTGCGCACGTTCGTCGTCAGCGCCCTGCTCGCCGGACTCGCCGGCGCGCTCTACGCCGGCGTCGTCGGCTTCATCTCGCCGAGTGTCTTCACGCTGACGGCGTCCGTCACCTTCCTGGCCATGGCCGTGCTCGGTGGCACCGGCTCGCTGGCCGGGCCGCTGCTGGCCGCCGTCCTGCTCACGCTCGTTCAGTACATCGACGCACTGATTCCCGGCCTCCCGCAGGAGGCGTCGCAGACCATCCAGTCCTACCGCGAGGACATCTACGGCCTCGCCATCGTGCTCGTGGTGATCTTCGCCCCCAGGGGGATCGCCGGTCTGTGGAGCCGGCGGGGCGGGCGCGGTGAGGCCGCATGAGCCTTCTCCAGGTGCGCAAGGTGACGAAGCGGTTCGGCGGTCTGACCGCCGTCGACGATGTCTCGTTCGACGTCTTCGAAGGCACGATCAAGGCCCTGATCGGCCCGAACGGCGCCGGCAAGTCGACGCTGTTCAACGCCCTCACCGGCTTCGACCGGCCGGACTCGGGCTCAGTGGTCTTCGCCGGCGCCGAGCTCGTCGGCCGGCGCCCGCGCGACACCGTGCGCGCCGGGGTCGCACGTACCTTCCAGAACACGCAGCTCTTCGACGAGCTGACGGCCGGCGAGAACGTCATGGTCGGGAGGCAGGCGCGCCAGCGGCGCGGCTTCACGGCCGCCTTGCTCAGGTTACCCTCGGCGCTGGCCGAGGACCGCGATGCCCGCGCCGAGGCCGGCCGCCTGCTGCGCCTGATCGGCATCGAGGAGTGGGTCGACGTGCCGGCCGCCGACCTCCCCGCCGGCATCCGCCGCCTCGTCGAGATCGCCCGCGCCCTGGCCACCGGGCCGCGACTCCTGCTCCTCGACGAGCCGGCCGCGGGCCTTAACGCGACCGAGAGCCGCGAGCTCGTGCAGACGCTCTACCGGGTCAGGGACGCGGGCATCACCGTGGTCATCGTCGAGCACCACATGGGGCTGGTGATGGAGGTCTCAGACGAGATCGTCGTGCTCGACCGCGGGCGCAAGATCGCCGAGGGTCCGCCACGGATGATCCAGAAGGACCCCGCCGTGATCGCCGCGTACCTCGGTGAAGGAGGAGACGACGATGACTGAGGCCGGCGTGCTCCTCGAGCTCGACGGGGTGCACGCCGGGTACGGCCGCGCCGCCGTGCTCCACGGCATCGACCTCACGGTCGCCGAGGGCGAGCTCGTGGCCGTGATCGGCGCCAACGGCGCCGGCAAGTCGACCCTGCTCAAGGCGATCGTCGGGCTCGTCGGGGTGAGCGCCGGGACGGTCGCCTACCGCGGCGCCCCGGTCGGCGCCGCGCGCCCGGAGCGGCTCGTGCGCGACGGCCTCGCCCTCGTGCCCGAGGGCCGCCTGCTCTTCGGCCCCATGACCGTGAGCGAGAATCTCGCTCTCGGCGCCTACGGCGCGGGCCGCAAGCGCAAAGCCGCGACCGCCGAGGCCCTGGCCCGCGTGCACGCCCTCTTCCCCGTGCTCGAGGAGCGCGCGGCGCAGCCCGCAGAGACCCTCTCCGGCGGCGAGCAGCAGATGCTTGCGGTCGGCCGCGCGCTGATGTCGCAGCCGAGTCTCCTGCTGCTCGACGAGCCGTCCCTGGGTCTGGCGCCGAGGGTGATCGCCGAAATCTTCGCCGCCCTCGACGAACTGCGCGCGGGGGGCCTCACGATCCTGCTCGTCGAGCAGGACGCCCGCCTGGCGCTCAGGCACGCCGATCGTGGGTACGTCATGCGCACGGGCCGCGTCGTGCTGGAAGGACCGTCCGCCGACCTCCTCGCCGACGAGTCGGTGCAGACCATCTACCTCGGGACGTGGCAGGCTGAAGGAGACGACCGATGATCTGGAACCCGGAATACGAGTCCATGGACCGCGCGGCGCTGCACCAGCTCCAGCTGCGGCGTCTCCAGATGACGACGGCATGGGCCTACGAGCGCGTGCCGCATTACCGCGCCGCCATGGAGGCGCGCGGCGTCCGGCCGCGGGACATCCGCGGCCTCGACGACGTCCGCCGTCTGCCGTTCACCGACGAGAGCGCCCTGCGCGACGCCTTCCCCTTCGGCATGTTCGCCCTGCCGCTCGACGAGGTCGTGCGCGTGCACTCCTCCTCGGGGGCGACCGGCGCGCCCGTCGTCGTCGGCTACTCGCGCGGCGACATCAACACCTGGACGGAGCTGACGGCGCGGGTCGCCGCGGCCGCCGGGGTGCAGCGCGGCGACCTCGTCCAGATGGCCTTCCCCTACGGCATGTCGACCGGCGGCTGGGGCCTGCACTACGGCATCGAGCGCATCGGGGCGACGATCATCCCCGCCGGCGCCGGGCAGAGCGAGCGCCACCTGATCATGATGCGCGACTTCGGCACCACCGTGCTGGTCTCGACGCCGTCCTACGCCCTGTACCTGGCGGAGCAGGCCGACGAGCTCGGCGTCGACATCGCCTCGTTCAAGCTTCGCCTCGGCCTCTTCGGCGGCGAGCCCTGCTCGGTCGCGATGCGCGCCGAGATCGAGGAGCGCCTGCGCATCCGCGCCACCGACAACTACGGCCTCTCCGAGGTCATGGGCCCGGGCGTCGCCGGGGAGTGCGATTGTGCCTGTGGCCTGCACGTCAACGAGGACCACCTGCTGCTCGAGGTCGTCGACCCGTCGAGCGGCGAAGCGCTCGAGTACGGCGAGGAGGGCGAGCTCGTCCTCACCACGCTGACCAAGGAGGCCTTCCCCCTGCTCCGCTACCGCACCCACGACGTGACCGCACTCGACCCGGCGCGCTGCGAGTGCGGGCGCACGCTGGTGCGGATGGCGAAGGTGCGGCGGCGCACGGACGACATGCTCATCGTGCGCGGCGTGAACATCTTCCCCAGCCAGATCGAGGACGTGCTCGTGCGGATCGAGGGGGTGCGCCCGCACTACCTCGTCGTCGTCGACCGCAAGAAGAACCTCGACGACCTCGAGATCCGCCTCGAGGTCGACGAGCGCGTGTTCACCGACGTCATGGGCGAGATGGTCGCCTTCCAGCGCGCCGTGGCCGACCGCCTGCAGTCCGCCCTGGGCTTGCGCACGCGCGTGAAGCTGGTCGAGCCGGGCACGATCGAGCGCACCGCCGGGGCGGCGGCACGCGTCCTGGACCTGCGCGACCAAGACTAGAAGGCGCTTTCTCCGGCGCGCGCCCGCGGCGCCTCACCTCGAGCGCAATGTCGCGCGCGGCGCGCCCTCACGCGGCGTGTCGCGCCTCCGAGCTCTCCGCCTCGTGGACGATGGCCGCCTTCACGCGCCGCTCGAGCTCACCGTACTGCTTGAAATCGAGGCCGGCGATGAGCTCGGGGTGCCGCTCGCGGATGTGGTCGAACATCTTGTCTTCGACCTCACGCGCCTTCTCGCCCTCGGCCACGAAATCGCAACCCGTGACGCCGAGGTCGCGGCAGGCGACGCGCAGCGTGAGGCTCCTGTCGTGCTCGTGCGGCTCGGCGCCCTCCTCCAGAGCGTGAATGCCGTGCTTGATGCGGGTCTCGAGGGCCTTGTGCTGCTCCCAGGTGAGACCGGCGATCATGTGGGGGTGCGCCTCACGGATGTGCTCCAGCATGAGGTCCTCGACCTTGCCGACCTTCTCCGCCTGGCAGCTGAACTCGCAGCCCTCGATACCGATGTCCTTGCAGGAGACGCGCAACATGGCCTGCCTCCTCCCATGGCCGGGGCCCCCCGTCGAGGCCCCACATCCGGCGTTTTCCCGGCGGTGCGACGAGGAAACACGTTGCGGCGGGATGCCGCGGCGGCGACCCGCAGCGTACGCGGCACGGGGCCGCCCGCAGCGCGTGCGGCACGCAGCCGGCCCAGCCGCCACTCAAGGTGGCCCGTCCGCAGGGTACAATCGGCGGCGACCGCCGACGGCCTGTCGCGTGGCCGTCGGGCGACCGTACCGCTCGGGTGACATGACGATGACACTCAACGGCAGGACGCCGCATGCCCCGGTGCACCACCGGCGCTCCAGACGCCTGCTCGTCGGCTCCGCCTACATCGGGCTCTACCTCGCGCTGGCCGTCGCCCCCCTTCTCGTCCTCGGCCTCGACGAGCTGCCCCCGCGCCGCGACTTCTGGACCGAGCTCTCGGTCGCCCTCGGCTTCCTCGGCCTCTCCACGATGGCGCTGCAGTTCGCGGTGACCGCACGCCTGCGACACGTCGCCGCCCCCTACGGCATCGACGTCGTCGTGCAGTTCCACCGCCAGATCGCCGTCGTAGCCACGCTGATGGTGGTCGCGCACCCGGTCATCCTCTTCGTGCGCGACCCCGAGCTGCTCGCCCTGCTCAACGTGCTCGAGGCGCCGTGGAGGGCGCGCTTCGGCGTCACCGGGCTGGTCGCCCTGCTCGCCCTCGTCGCCTCCTCGGTCTGGCGCGGCGGGCTGCGCCTCCCCTACGAGCCGTGGCGCATCGCACACGGCGTCCTCGCCGTCGTCGCCGTCGCCTTCTCCCTGACCCACATCGAGCTCGTCGGCCACTACCTCGACGAGCCGTGGAAGCGCGGCTTCTGGGCAGTGCTCACCACCGCGCTCGTCGCCCTGCTTGCCTACGTGCGCATCGTCAAGCCGCTGCAGTTGCGGCGACGCCCGTGGCGCGTGGCCGCCGTGCGCGGCGAGACCGGCGATACGACGACGCTGGCCCTCGAGCCCGAAGGCCACGAGGGCTTCCGCTTCCTCCCCGGTCAGTTCGCCTGGCTGATCCTCGGCGACTCGCCGTTCACCGTCGAGCAGCACCCGTTCTCGATCTCGTCGAGCGCGATGAGACCCGAACGCCCCGAGCTCACGATCAAGGCGCTCGGGGACTGGACAAGCCGCGTGCGCGAGACCCCCGTGGGGCACCGGGCCTATCTCGAGGGGCCGTATGGTGCCTTCAGCGTCGATCGTTACGCCGCTCCGGGCTACGTCTTCGTCGCCGGCGGCGTCGGCATCACGCCCTTCGTCGGCATGCTGCGGACGCTTGAGGATCGGGGGGACACGCGTCCCCACCGGGTGATCTACGGGACCCGGCGCGCGGACGACCTCATCTTGCGCGCGGAGCTCGACCGCCTGGCCGCGGGGCCTCTGGATCTGCGGGTGACGTACGTGCTCAGTCGTCCTCCTGACGGATGGGCCGGCGAGACCGGGCGCATCAACGCCGACCTGCTGCGGCGCGTGGCGGTCGGCGAGTTGCCCGACCACGTCTACTTCGTCTGCGGCCCCGACCCGATGATGGACACGGTGGAGGACGCTCTTCTGAAGCTGGGAGTGCCGCTCGACCGCATACACGCTGAGCGTTTCGCACTCGACTGACGAGCGCGGGGCCGATCGCCGAAGGGAACAGGACGGGATGAGACCATGCGACACCGGCTGACGACGCGCTTCATCCTCGCGGCCTCGCTGCTGCTCGTGCTGGCGGCCTTGGTCTTCGCGCTGCTGCGGAGCTGAGCCCGGCGCCGGGTCGGCAAGCCGCTCCGTCGCCGGGCTCAGCCGGCGGCCAGCAGGACGACCCCGACGAGCACGACCAGGGCGGCGCTGAGTTGCGCGCGCGAGAGCCGCTCGTGCAGCATCCCTCCGGCGAGGACGGCGACCACGACCGGGGACAGGCTGGCCAGCACGGAGACCACGCTGAGATACCCGATGGTGGTCGCCGCCGTGTAGAGCACATTGGCGAGCATGGCCAGCACCCCCACGGCGACGAACGCCGGCAGGGTGCGCCGCGGCACCTCCAGGCGGGGGCGGCGCAGCACGACGTAGGCCAGGATCGCCCCCGTCGCCCCGAGGCGCACGCCGAAGACCGACCAGTAGACGTCCTCGCGGCCGCCGAACGTGAGGGCCAGCATCACGACGCCGAAGCAGGTCGCCGAGCCCACGGCGTACAGCACGCTGCGCAGGCTGGTGTGCCCCTCATTGCGCGCCTCCACCCGGGAGCTGAGCACGATGCCGGCGATGGCGAGGGTCATGCCCACGTACTGAAGCGTGCGCAGGCTCTCACCGGAGGCCAGTCCCACGAGCACCGGCACCAGGACGCCGGCGTTGGCGATCGGAGCGACCACACTCATCGTGCCCGACGAGAGCGCGTGGTAGTAGAGGACGGCGGCCGCGGCCAGGGCGAGGCCGCCCAGCAGCGCCACGAGTAGCGCGCCGGGGCGGGTGAGCGGCGACCCCAGCACCACGACGAGCCCGCCTGCGACGAGCAGTGCGGCCGGCTGGCTGACGGCCAGCACCGACCACACGGAGCGTCGCCGGGACTGAAGCCCGGCGATGAAGTCCGATGAGCCGTAGCAGAAGCTCGACGCCAGCGCGAGGAGCGCGGCCAGCATGTCGCAGGTCTCCTTTCGAGCGCGGACGTTCGTCGTCGCCGGCGGCGGTGAGCGCCAAATGGCGCGGCCACGCCCGGCTCAGACCGCACCCCGCGACCGTGCCCGTCTCAGGCCCCGCGGCGCGACCTCGCCCGTGTCAAGGCACGCCGCGCCGGCACCGCTGCCTCAGACCGGCCGGCCCTCTGCCGCCGCAGGCTCGCCCGGCACATCGGCATGCTCCGCCGCTGCGGCAGCGTCCGCCGCCGCCACGGCCACCGCGACCACGCCGGCCGGCCCTTCGAAGGCGCGCGCCAGGGTCGCCGCCCGCGGGGCCGGCGTGACCAGGCTGATCAGCGGCGTGATCGCCAGCGAGACGAGCATGGTGAGCACGGCGATCACCGGCACGTAGCCCGACGTCACCGGGTCGGCCGCATAGCGGTAGCCGAGGCTGAGCATGATCGTGAGCGCGACGGCGATGTTGACCCATACCGCAGCGGCGCTGACGCGGCGCCAGAAGAGACCCCAGACGAACGGGCCGAGGAAGCAGCCGGCGACGGTGCCCCACGACAGGGCCATCAGGTTGAGGATGAGCTGCCACTGCTGCTGCGCGATGACCACCGAGAGGACGACGAAGAGCACGATCAGCGCGCGCATCAGCAACACCGAGGAGCGCCGCCCGAGGTCGCGCTTCACCTCGCCCTTGACGAGGTCGATGGTGATCGCCGAGGCCGAGATCATGACGAGCCCCGCGAGCGTCGACATCGAGGCCGAGAGCACGAGCAGCAGGATGACCGCGACGAGCATCTCCGGCAGCGCCTCGGTGAGCACGACGGGGATGATCTCGTCGAAGCGCCCCTCGGCGGCGAGCTCGGGGACACCCGGGAAGAGCCGGCTCAGGGCGCCGGTGTAGTAGGCGCCGAAGGTCATGAGCGCCGCGAACACGGTCGAGATCACGATCGCCGGGCGCACGACCTTCTCGTCGCGGATGGCGTAGAACTTGTGCACCATCTGCGGCAGCCCCCACACCCCGAGGCTCGTGAGCAGAACGAGCGAGAGCAGCACGACGGCAGGCGACTGGAGGAAGGCCTCCCAGGAGAACGGCGACAGGTTCCACGGCGGCCACGCTTCGACGGTCGCCGGCGCCGCCGCTTCGAGCTTGTCGACGGCGGCGCCGAACCCGCCGACTTCGGGGGCGCGCACGACGTACCCCACCATCAGGATCACGCCCACCACCATGACCAGCCCCTGGATCAGGTCGTTGCGGGCGACGGCGATGTAACCGCCGAGCACGAGGTAGACGGCGGTGAGCGCCGCCATGACCCAGAGGGCGACGGTGTAGTCGATGCCGACGACCTCGTCGAAGAGGTAGCCGAGACCCGAGTACACCGAGGCCGAGTACGGCACGAGGAAGATGAAGATGACGATCGCCGCCAGGGGCTTGAGCCAGCGGGAGTCGAAGCGCACGGCGAGAAACTCGGGCATGGTCATCGCCCCGAGCCGCTCGGTCATGAGCCGCGTGCGCTTCGCCAGCACGAGCCAGGCGAGGAGCGTGCCCAGCAAGGCGTTGCCGACGACGATCCACAGCGACGAGAGGCCGAAGCCGTAACCGACCTTGCCGGCGTAGCCGACGAAGAGCACGGCGCTGAAGTAGGTCGTGCCGTAGGCGAAGGCCGAGAGCCAAGGGCCGACGTCGCGCCCGCCGAGGAAGAACTCGCCCACGCTGCGCGTGCGCCGCCGGCTGTGGACGCCGACGCCGACGAGCACGATGACGAAGACCGCGATGATGAGATACGTGGTCAAGCCGGCTCCTGCCGCCGAGCCTCGGGGCCGCGCCCGATCGGGCGCCCTCGAGGCGGTGCCGCGCGGATGCTACAGGAGCAGTCGGGCGCGCGCAAAACGCTCGACAAGGGGGACGGTGGCGGGCGCGGGCGCCGCCGGCACCCGCGCCCGCCACCGTCACTCGTAGTGGATCGCCTCGAGGATGTCGATGCGCGCGGCGCGGCGCGCAGGCAGGATCGCCGCGAGCACACCCGCCACGACCGCCACGCCGAGGGCGACGAGAAGCTGCAGCCCCGGCACGGCGAACTTGATGCCCATCCCGCCGAACCGGGTCGTCACGATGTAGGCGAAGACGACGCCGACGACGATGCCGAGCAGACCGCCGATCACGGAGGTGATGACGCTCTCGTAGCGCACGCTGCGACGGATCTGCCGCCGCGAGGCGCCGATGGCGCGCAGCATCCCGATCTCGCGCGTGCGCTCGTAGACCGAGAGCACCAGAGTATTGACGATGCCGAAGAGCGAGATGATCACGCTCATCGCCAACAACCCGTAGAAGAGATTGAGCAGCTGGTTCAGCTGGCCCACGACGTCGTCCTTGTACTCGTCGGCCGTCAGCACCTGAGCGGTGGGCACGTCGGCCAGCGCGGACTCGATGGCCTGCGTCGTCGCGGCGGAGGCCCCGCCCGTCGACGCCAGGATCATGAACGGCTGCCGGCGCGGGTAGAGCCGGTCGTACACTGCGGTGCTCACCAGCAGACCGTTCAGCATGATCGGGTCGCGATAGATCCCCAGCACCTCGAGATCGGTCGTCGTCCCCTCCGCCGTGAGCACCTCGAAACCCTGGCCCACACGCAGCCCCAGGGAGTCCGCCGTCTGCTGCTCGAGCACGGCGCCGCCCCCCTCGAGCTCCAGGAGCACGTCGTCGTCGCCGTCGATCCAGTCGAAGTCCCAGACCCTTTCCAGGGTGTAGGGGTCGGCGGCATAGAGCGGCGGCCGGGTCGTCTCGTTGCCGTCCACCTGCACCTGCTGCAGCTCGATCCCGGCGGCCGCGTCCACCTCGGGCACACTCTCGACGCGCCGCACCGTCTCGGCCGGCAGAGGCAGGAAGTTCGCGCCCGTGATCACGTAGTCGCCGCGAACGACCTGGTCGAAGCTGTCGATGAACGAACTCCTCAGGCCCTGCGCGAACACGGCGACGAAGACGACCACGCCGAGGCCGACCATGAGCGCGGCCGCCGTGGCCGCCGTGCGTGCCGGGTTGCGCATGCTGTTGCCGCGAGCGAGTCTCGCGGCCGAGAGGTTCTCTCGTCGCGTGAGGCCCCAGGCCTCGCGTGCCTCCTGCACGAGGATCCAGAGGACGAACGCGACCCCTGCGGCGCCGAGGACGATGCCGACGACTTGAACGGCACCCTCCCACAGAAGCCCCACGAGCGCCACGCTCAAACCTGCACCGAGACCCCAAACTGCCGCCGCGGCCGCGACCATCGCCAGCCCCGACACGATCACCAGTGCCATCGGCCACCCGCCCACCGCGCGAGCGACAGGCGCGACGAAATACTTCGACGAGATCGCCACGGCGACGAAGAGCAGCACCGCGCCGGCGGCGATGCCCAGAAGGCGCTGCGTCGTCGACCCCGCGCCGTACATGCCGTTGACCACGCCCGCGATGCCGACCACGGCTACCACGACGGCAAGGTAGGGCATGAGCCGCGAGTAGCGTGAAGGGGGCAATGAAGATCCCTCCTGCAGAGCCGCAATGGGTGGGACACGCGTCGCGCGTACGGCCGGGATGAGCGCGGACAGGAGCGCAACGCTGATGCCGACAGCGAGCCCGACGACCACTGTGCGCGGCTCCATCACGAGACCGCTCAGTGGGATCTCGACGTCGGCCGCCTTCATCAGCTCGTTGATGCCGGCTGCGAAGCCAAGGCCTACGAAGAGCCCGGCGATCGACGCCACCACGCCGACACCCAGAGCCTCGCCGGTCACGCTGAAGAGGACCTGACGGCGTGAAGCTCCGAGCGCGCGCAGCATGGCGAACTCACGGCGCCGCTGGGCCACCGTCATGGTGAACGCGTTGAAGATGGTGAACGCGCCGACGAGGACGGCGACGCCGCCGAACGAGAGAAGGACCGGGTTGAGGAAGGAGCCGATGGCCTCGCTGATCTGCGCGCTCTGGTCGGCGGCGGCCTGCTCGCCCGTCTTGACCTCGGCCTCCTCGGACAGAGCGGCGCGGATGCGCGCCGCCAGCTCGTCGGGGGTGACTCCCTCGGCGGCCTGCACGTCAATCTCCGAGACCCGGCCGGCCATGTCGAACCAGGTCTGGCCGTCCTCGAACGTCATGTTGAGCAGGACGGAGCCGCCGAGCGACGACTCGCTGCCGAACACGAAGACCCCCGAGACCCGCGTGTCATACGCGCCGGTGTCTGTGATGACCGTGACGCTGGAGCCGGGAGCGAGCCCTTCGTCCTCGGCGAATTTCTGGCTGATGCCGAGGTCCCCGGTCTGCGCCGGGGGCTCGCCGTCCACGTAGCTCGTGGCGCTGATCTCGCTGGGCACGTAGGAGAAGAAGAGGGTCGGCGATCCGCCCGTCTCCACGACCTCGCCGTCGAGCGCGATGGCCCCCTGCCCCGCGATGTAGCCGTAGGCCTCGCCGACTCCGTCAACGGCGCGGACGTCGTCGACCATCGACTCGGGTAACCCCGCAAGCGCCTGGCTGAACTGGCTCGTGAACGAGGCCTTGCGTGTGATCGTGACGTCGGTCCCGCTGTAGGCCTCGGTGAAGACCTCGTCGAAGGCCCTGTCGATCTGGTCGGTGAAGACGTACGTCCCGCTAATCATCGCCACCCCGAGCAGGATCGCCAGGGCGGTGAGGAACGAACGCAGCTTGTGCGCGACGAGGCTCCGCCACGCGATGCGGATCATCGCGCGTCCTCCAGCGACTTGATCACCTCGAAGATCTCGTCGCGGTCCATGTGCGCGCAATCGTGGACGATCCTCCCATCCTGGAGGAAGAGGAGGCGGTCGGCGATCGACGCCGCGTGGGCGTCGTGGGTGACCATGACGATCGTCTGGCCCATGACCTCGACCGACCGCCTCAGCAGGTCAAGGACCTCGTCGCCCGTGCGCGAGTCGAGATTTCCGGTGGGCTCGTCGGCGAAGAGCACCGCCGGCCGGCCGACGAGCGCCCGGGCCACGGCGACGCGCTGCTGCTGGCCGCCGGAGAGTTCGGACGGTCTGTGCGTCAGACGGTCGCCGAGGCCGACGGTGTCGATGAGCTGCGCCACCCACTCCTCGTCGACCTTGCGCCCGGCGATGGTCAGCGGGAGTCTGATGTTCTCCTCGGCGGTCAGTGTCGGCAGGAGGTTGAAGGTCTGGAAGATGAAGCCGATCTTGTCGCGGCGCAGCTGCGTGAGCGCGCGCTCCTTCAGGTCGGTGATCTCCGTCCCATCGAGGACGACGCTGCCCTCGGTCGGCTCGTCGAGGCCGGCCAGGATGTGCATGAGCGTCGACTTCCCTGAGCCGGACGGGCCCATGATGCCCGTGAGGTGTCCGCGCGCGAGGTCGATGTCGACGCCGCGCAGCGCGTGAACTGCAGCGATGCCTTCGCCGTACGTGCGGCCCAGGCCGCGGGCGACGATGACCGCCTCGTCCGCTCCGAGTGCGGCGTCGCAGCCCGGCGGGAGCTGTTCCTGCATGGCGGCGGTGCTCTCAGGCCGTATGTCCACTCTGATCCTCCATGTGCATCGGGCGTTCCCCGCGTGCTCCCCCGTGGCGCCCTCGATGTACACACGGGCGGCCGACAGGGTCGTGTCGGCCGCCCGGATGGCGCTGATGGCGCCGCGTCTCAGGACCGCGGCGGCTCCTCTTCGGCGTCACCACCGGCCTCGTCAGGGCGAGCTTCGTCCTCTGCAGTCTGCCCTTGCCCGCCCGAAGCGGCAACATCGCCCTCGTTGGCGGCGTTGGTCCCGGTGCCGGCGGCCGGCGTTTCGCCCGGCCGCTCGGCGTCATCAGGGGCGGTGGCCGCGGGCAGCGCCTCAGCCGGAGGCTGTTCGGCCACCGGAGGCTGCTCAACTGTCGCAGGCTGCGACGCGACCGGCGACTGCGGAGCGACCGGCGGCCGCGGCTGCGTCACCGCCGTGTCCGGCGCCGGCCACTGTCCCTGCGGGGCCGGCTGAGACGGCTGCGGCTGTGTCACCGCGGTGGTCCCGTCGTCCTGACCACCCGCGCCAGCCTGCGTCGGCGCCTGCTGCGGCCACCCGCCCGCGGGGACCTGGGGCGGCGCCTGCTGCTGCAGCCCGGGGGTCTGAGTCTGCGGGGGGACGCTCTGCCACGGCTGACCGGCGGGCTGGTACGGAGGCGCGCCGCCTCCCGGCGGCGGTGTGGTGCCGGGCGGGACGGGCGAGCCCGGGGGCAGCGCCGCAGCAACCGCACGGCGGCGACGCCGCCAGTCGCCGATGGCGAGGAGCGAGGCGCCGATACCGAAGAGCATCATGATGAGGATGACCAGCCCCCCGACCACCGGCACGAGCGACACGATCGACGTGGCGACCACACCGACGGCCACGGAGACGAAGAGCTCGTTCCGGTCGCTCACGCGGCCCTGGAAGAGACGGCCGGCGATGAACGCGCCGACACAGACCACGGCGAAGAAGGAAGCGAGCGGCAGAGTCACCATGACGGGGATCACGACGAGGATACCTAGGACGCTGATGATGAGGGCGACGATGACGAGCGGCGCGATGACGAAGAAGGCCAGCGCGCCCCAGCCGACGGACGCCCCCGGCCGCGCGGCGAGCTGGCGTCCCACGGCACGGATCTGGCTGGGCAGCAGCGCCGCGGCCACCAGGCCCAGCACGAGGAAGACGAGAGTGCTGACGATCCACCAGCTGAAGGAGAAGAACGCGCGCACGGGCGCCGTCGCGCCGGTGCCCACGAGCCACCCGATCACGTCGCCGAAGTCGCCGCCGCTAAGCTCTCGCACGTCCCCGGTGATGTCGGCGCCGGGAGCTGCGGTGACGTCGCCGCCGAACGTGATGACGCCGTCCTCGTCAGAGCCCAGCGTCGTGCCGACACTGGCCGTGCTCGCCAGGTTGACCTGGCCGCCGAAGGCCACGACCTCCTCACCGACGGTGCCCGAGACGTTCACGGTGCCGCCGAAGGCGACGACGGGGCCCTGCACGGTGCCCGAGACGTTCACGGTGCCGCCGAAGGCCACGGCGGACCCTTCGACGACCCCCTGCACGTCGATGTCACCGCCGAAAGCGACGACATCCCCGGAGGTGTCGCCGGTCGAGACCGTGATGTCCTCGCCGAAGCGGACCGCCGTGTCGTCGGTCTGCGCGACCACGGCGACGGGCGCGACGGTATCCGCTGCGGCCACCGGTGCCCACGCGACCAGCGTGGCGACCAGCGCCAGCAGCACGAGGAGCGGAAGGAGCGACTTCCTGAGCATCAAGCGTTCCATGGCGTTACCTCCACTCACTGCGGGCGTGTCGGCGCGTCGGGCGTCGCCGCGTCGGATTGAGGTTCGTCGGGAGCCGGCACGTCGGCGGCCGGCACGTCGGCGGTCGGCGCGTCGGCGGCCGGCGCCGCAGCGCCCTCCGTCGGCCTCTCCGGGACAGAAGCGCCCGGCGTGGCGGGATCAGGGGTCGGCGCCGCCGGCTCGCCTGAAGAGCCGGGCGAGACCGGCGGCGCCGTCGTGGCCGGCCGGGGGGGCGCCGGCGACGGAGGGGTCTCCTGAAGGACGGGCGACGCGCCCGTCGGCTGCGGGATCGTCTGCTCTCCCGTGCCCTGAGGCAGGCCGGGGGACTGCTCCAGCGTGGCCTGCGGTGGCTGGGGGACCTGCGGCGGCCAAGGCTGCGCGTACTGGAGCTGCGGCTGCGGCCGCGGACCGCGGGCGTACTTCAGCCCCGGCGCGAGCTGCGTCTGGGCGTACGATGCGACCTGCGGGGCCGGCGCCGTCTGCGCAGGCGGGGCGCCCTGCGGCCGCTGCGCGCCCTGCGGCGGCTGCGTCTGCTGAGGACCCTGCGGGTACTGCGGGGCTTGCGGGGCCTGCGGCGACGGCGGAGCCTGCGGGTACTGCGGCCCCTGCGGGGCCTGCGGCCACGGCGGAGCCTGCGGGTACTGCGGGCTCCCGGGCCATGCTCCGGGGGTCCCACGGACGGGCGACGGCACCGCGGTGCCGTCGCCGAAGAGGGCCGTCGCCAGCTTGCCGCACACCCAGGCCCACCCGTGAACCACGTGGAACGTGGCGAACACGATCAGCACGCCGACGGGCACGAGCACGAAGGCCACGGCGGCCGACTCGATCCGCTGCCCGCCGATCCACGGCGCGCCGTAGCGCTCGAAGAGCGGGGCGCCGATGAACGCGGCGGCCAGTGCGGCCTGAGTGACGACGATCGTGAACGAGGCGATGCCGAGCGGGAGGCGCAGCAGCAGGAAGACGAGGTCCTTCCACGTCGAGCCCGTAGAGAAGTGCGCCTTGATCTTGTTCCAGACGCCGTCGACGGCCTCCCACGCCCGCGGCGCAGGCGCCACCGGCACCCGCAGCAGCTCGCGGGCGAGCACGCGTTCGAACGCGGCGAAGAGGTACCACGCCCCGGCCACGAGCATCAGCAGGGGGATCCCGACCCAGACGATGACCAGACTGAGACCGACGCTGAGGCCGACGACGAGGAAGATGAAGTAGAAGAGCCCGAGCGGGAAGGCGAGCCACAGGTACACGTAGTCGAGCCACGTCTGAGGCCGCGCCACCACGCCGAAGAAGTACTTCAGGGCGGACATCGCGTGCTCACCTCCTCCTGTCGTTTGCGAAGTCTGCACAGGCAGGGTACGGGACGAGCGGCACGGACGCGTCTTCCCGCGCGGGTGAATCGCCTGCGCCCGAGGTGGGATTCGCCTCGCGCAGTCCCTACCCCCGAGGTGGTAGACCGACGGACGAGGCGCGGTCAGCCTCGGGTCCGTGAGCGGCGCTCAGGCGACTCGTGTCGCCGAGCCGGGGAGGGCGCGCGAGCGGCGTTCAGACCCCCGGGGCCGTCGCACCCGGTTCGATCAGGCCGCTCTCGTAGGCGAGCATGACCGCCTGGGCACGGTCCCTGAGGGCGAGCTTCGCGAACACGTGCTTGACGTGCGTCTTGACGGTGCCCTCGGAGAGGTAGAGCTGCTGGGCGATCTCCTGGTTGGAGAGACCGCGGGCGACGAGCAGCAGCACCTCGTGCTCGCGCTCGGTGAGCTCGTCGAGGCCCGGGGGCGCCGAGAGCTCGCGTCGTGCGCGCTGCACCTCGCGCTCGCGGAAATGCTCGATGAGGCGCCGGGTCACGCCCGGGTCGATCAACGCGTCGCCGGCGGCCACGACGCGCACGGCGGCGACGAGCTCCTCGGCCGGCGTGCGCTTGAGGAGGAAGCCGCTGGCGCCGGCGCGCAGGCCCTCGTACACGTACTCGTCGAGGTCGAACGTCGTGAGGATCAGGACGCGCGAGCTCGCCTCCCGCTCCAGCGCGGCGATCTCGCGCGTCGCTTCGATGCCGTTCATGACCGGCATCTGGACGTCCATGAGCACGACGTCGGGATCCAGGCGCCGCACGAGGGCGACGGCCTCGGTGCCGTCGCCGGCCTCGGCGGCGACCTCCAGGTCGTCCTCGGCCTCGAGGATCAGCCGCAGACCCGAGCGCACGAGCTGCTCGTCGTCGGCGAGCACGATGCGGATGGTCACCTCGTCACCTCTCCTTCAGCGGCAGGCGGGCCTGCACCAGGTAGCCCCCTTCGGGGCGCGGGCCCGCGAGCAGTTCTCCCCCAAAGATCAGCACCCGCTCGCGCATGCCGGCGAGGCCACGGCCACCGGTGTCCGACGGGGCTGCGGCCGCGCCGCGGCCGTCGTCCGCGACCGTCACGTACAGCATGCCGTCGCGGCAGGCCACCTCGACCCAGGCGCGAGCGTGTCCCGCGTGCTTGAGGACGTTGGTCAGCGCCTCCTGGACGATGCGGTAGATCGTGAGGTCGACGCTCGACGGCAGGTCGCCCGGGCCGGGCTCGAGCGCAAGCTCGACGGGCAGCCCGGCCTCACGCACCTGCTGCACGAGACCCGGGATCTGGTCGACGCCGGGCGCCGACTCCATGGAGACGTCCTCCTCGGCGCGCAGGATGCCGAGCATGCGCTCGATGTCGGCGAGCGCCTGGCGACCCGCCGTCTCGATGGAGGTCAGCGCCTCGCCGGCGAGCTCGGGCTTCTTCTCGAGCACCCGGCGAGCGGCACCGGCGTGCAGCACGACCACGTTGAGCGCGTGCCCCACGCTGTCGTGCAGCTCGCGCGCGAGGCGCGCGCGCTCCTCGGCGACGGCCTCGCGGGCGCGGGCGTCGCGGTCGGCGGCGAAGAGCGCCGCCCGCCGCTCTGCCCGCGCCGCCGTCATCCGGTAGACGCGCACCGCCCAGGAGACCGCCCAAGCGACCGAGAACACGAGCCAGATCGCGAGGTACTGCCCCCACGTGAGCTGGCCGTAGTACAGGACGAACACGGCGACCAGGCCGCCGCCGAGCACGAAACCGCCGACGACGGCCCGCCGCACCGTGTCGAAGGCGGCGGTCGTCACGGCGGCGACGATCACCGCCCAGAGCGTCGCGTTCATCGGCTCGTAGTCGCCGACCGCAAGGCCGACGACGGCGACGGAGCTGACGCAGAGCACGGCCAGCGGCGACACCCAGAGGGCCGCAAGCGGCAGGGTCGCCGCCAGGGTCAGGATGAGCGAGAACGTGTCGTCGGCTCGATACCCGGCAGGCGCCGAGTCGCGAATGAGATACGTCACCAGGGCGGCGACCGTGACGACGAGCGCGGTGGCGCCGCTGAGCACGGCCGGGTCGGCCAGCCTGCGCAGACGTGAGGTGACGCTCTCGGGAGGTCCTTCCACGGCACGGAGTATAGCGGCCGCGCGGGTGGGGGTATCGGCCGCACGGGGTCCGCCGTCGACGGGAACGACAAGAAGAGAGCCGGCGTCGCTGCGTCCGCCGGCCTCGTACGCCCAGGGGCCGCTTCTCCGCGCGTCGGCGGCGATCGATCGCACGGAGGCGCGCACGAGCGCGCGGGCCCGCCCACATGCGCAGGGACGGACCTCCCTTGGGCTGCGTCGCCGCGCTCTTGCCGTCGCCCCGGCTGCCGGCGCCGACGGGCGCCGACCGGGTCGTCGTCGTGGGCGTCCGAGGGACGCGAGCGCTCAGACGGTGTCGCGCCGCAGCAGGGACGGCAGGCGACGCGCGGCGAGCCAGCCCAGTGTGCCGGCGCCCAGCAGCCGCCTGAAGGGGTTCACGCCGCGGACCAGCTCGTCGAGCGCCCACGCGGCGAGAACGAGCGCCGCCGCGGCGTCGAGCAGGCGCCGGAGCCTGGGCGCGGACGCCAGGCGCGCGAGCGCCCAGAGCGCGGGCCAGGTGAGCGCACGGACGTTGGGCGGCTGGCCGACGACGAGACGGTCGTCGGTGCGACTCCGGAACAGCCAGTCGACGACGGCCGACGTGCGGCTCGACCGCGCGGTGTCGTCGGCCACGTCATCCTCCCCGCGGGAGATCGAAAGGAGTGGTGGAGGCGGCGGGAATCGAACCCGCGTCCACGGGTGCCTCGGCGGAGTCTCTACAAGCTTAGCCGGCGCTTTTGATCTCGCTCGCGGCCCCCGCGTCGGCCGGGTGCCGGTCGCCAGCCTCGATCAGTCTCGAGACCGCCCGGTCGAAGCCTGCCGGACGGACTCCAGTCCGCTTGCTGACGCCACGACCCCGGTCGCGGACGCTCCGGGCGTGACGGGCGCCTAAACTAGTTAGGCAGCCAGCGCGAGATTACTCTCGGCAGATGGTGTGTCCCGGCTGTTTAACGAGGCCTCCGGGAACCTCGGCTTGCTGCTCCGACCGCGGTCTGCCCATGTCGAAACCGATCGCCCCCACATGAAGCTCACGCGCGTATAAGTATAGCACCGCCGGCCCGCGACCGACCGCGCGGCGGCCTGGCCGCACACGGCGACCCGGCTCGGAAGGTGTGCAGTCGGTCAGTCCTCGACGGTCTGCACTTCGCGCCGCTCACGACGGCGGAAGTACATGTTGCGGCAGAGCGGCGCCTCGTCGCAGGCGTAGCAGCTCTGGACGGCGACGGAGCACTGCGGCAGCGGCTGGCGCACCGCCTTGACCGTGCCGAAGCCACCCTTGCCACGCTCGATGCTCTCGAAGAGCTCGAGCTCGATCTCGTGCGGGAAGACCTTCTCGATGCACCCGAAGAAGGTGCGGCCGTCCTCCTTGAACGCGTAGAGGAAGCGGCAGTTCATACTGAGACAGGCCGCCGGGTAGACGACCTTCTCGCAGAGCGCGGAGCACTCATGACACTCAAGCAGTTCTTCAGCCAACGGTATCAGCCTCCTGAAAACAGCGAAACGGCCGGCGCTTCGTCAGCCGGCCCGACGGCAGAGTAGCACAGAACCGCGCAAAACGGAAGGGTTGATTCGCGAATCAGTAGGTTCTATGCAGAGCAGGGCTCCGCCGGAGCCGCCCACGCCACGTTGACACACCCCCGCCCTCGCGGGGAAAATCGACGCAATCTGCACCGGGGCTGTCCGATTCCCTCCTCGAGATCTCGCGGCAGGCGTCGCGGACCCACCCGGGCGTGCAGGCCCCCACCTCCAGGAGGTGCCACAGCGGCATGGACGCGCTCGATCTCTCCCGGCTTCAATTCGCCTTCACGGTCGGCTACCACTTCATCTTCGTGCCGTTCAGCATGGGCCTTGCGCTCATGGTCGTCCTCGCCGAGCGGCGCTACTACAAGAGCGGCGTGCCGGCACACAGAGCGGCCTCCGAATTCTGGATCAAGCTCTTCACGGCGACCTTCGCGATCGGCGTGGCGACCGGGATCACCATGGAATTCGCCTTCGGCGCCAACTGGGCGGACTACTCGCGCTTCGTCGGCGACATCTTCGGGGCACCGCTCGCCGCCGAGGGCCTCTTCGCCTTCTTCCTCGAGTCGACCTTCCTCGGCATCCTGTTGTTCGGCCGCAAACGCGTGTCCAGAGGCTTCTACTACGCCTCGGCATGGCTGGTGCTCATCGGGGCGCACCTGTCGGCCGTGTGGATCCTCATCGCCAACTCATGGCAGCACACACCGCGCGGCTTCGCGATCGAGGACGGGCGCGCCGTGCTGACAAGCTTCTGGGCGGCGGTCTTCAACCCGTCCACCCTTCCGCGCCTCTCGCACACCGTCGTCGCCACGTGGGTGATGGGCGGGTTCGCGATCGCTGCGATCGCCGCCTGGTACCTCCTCAAAGGTCGCCACGTGCGCCTGGCGCGCTCGTGGATGACCACCGGGCTCATCCTTGGACTCGTGACCGCCGTGGCGATGCCGTTCGTCGGGCACTGGCACGCCGTCCAGGTCGCCGAGGAGCAGCCCATCAAGATGGCGGCCTTCGAGTCGGTCTGGGAGACCGAGAGCAACTCGACGCTCTGGCTCTTCGGTTGGGTGCGCGACGGCGGCGAGGAGGTCGTCGGTCTCGGCATCCCTAGCGGCCTCAGTCTCATGCTCGGCCTCGACCCCGCCCACGAGGTCACCGGCCTGTCGAGCGTCCCACCCGAGGACCGGCCGCCGGTACAGCTGACCTTTCAGGCCTACCATCTGATGATCGGCATCGGCTTCCTGATGATCGGCCTGCTGGCGCTCGCATTGATCATGCACGCCCTGGGGCGCCTCGAGCGAAGCCGGTGGATGTTGTGGATCCTGGTCTTCGCCGTCTTCTTGCCGCAGATCGCTATCCAGATGGGCTGGGCCGCGACCGAGGTCGGGCGCCAGCCCTGGATCGTGCAGGGGCTGCTGCGTACCGTCGACGGCGTCTCGCCGACGGTCTCGGCCGCCGCGGTGGCCACCACGCTCGCCCTGTTCGCCGTCGTCTACCTGCTGCTCTTCATCGGCTGGGTGCGGGTCGTCTTCGGCATCATCCGCAAGGGGCCCGAAGACGTCGCCACGATGCTCGGCGGAGCCGCAGCCCCGGAGCCCGTGCCCGTGACCACCGACGAAGGACCGCGACCCGCCGGGGCCGGGGCCCCGGCCAAGTGAGGGGGGTGCCGACATGACGCTGGCAGACGTCTGGTTCGTGCTCGTCGCCGTGCTCCTCACCGGGTATGCCGTCCTCGACGGCTTCGACCTCGGCGCCGGCGTGCTCTACCCGTTCCTCGGGCGCACCGAGGAGCAGAGGTCCACGATCCGCAGCGCCATCGGCCCGGTCTGGGACGGCAACGAGGTCTTCCTCGTCGCCGGCGGCGGGGCGCTCTTCGCCGCCTTCCCGCCGGTCTACGCCATGACCTTCAGCGGCTTCTACCTCGCGATCATGCTCTTCCTCTTCGGCCTGATCTTCCGCGCCGTGTCCATGGAGTTCCACCACCGCGACGAGAAGTGGGCGCGGCTCTGGGACGCCGGCTTCTTCGTCGGCAGCCTGCTGCCGGCGTTGCTCGCCGGCATCGCCCTCGGCAACGTCATCCGCGGGGTGCCGCTCGACGCCAACGGCGACTACGCGGGCACGTTCCTCGAGCTGCTCAACCCCTACAGCCTGCTGATCGGGGTGACGGGTCTCGCCCTCTTCGCCACCCACGGCGCCGCCTGGATCGCGCACAAGTCGGAGGGAGCCCTGCAGCGCCGAGCCTCACGCGTGAGGCTGGCGGGGTACATCGTCGTCCTGCTGCTGGCGGCCGCCAGCACCGTGGTGACCTTCATCGCCGTGCCGCGCGCCAGCGACAACGTCGTCGGCAGCCCCGTCGGCTGGGCGTTCATCGCCCTGCTCGCGGCGGCCGCGCTCTACACGCTGTGGCAGATCGGCGCGCAGGCCGACCTCAAGGCGTTCCTCGGGACGACGGCGACCATCATCGCGCTCGCCGGCGTGGCCGCGGTCGGCAACTACCCCGACATCGTGCCTGCGCGAGACACTGCCGCGGAGACCAGCCTGACGGTGGCCAACTCGTCGTCGAGCGACCTGACCTTGACGGTGATGCTCGTCGTGGCCGTCATCGGGCTCCCCCTGGTCACGGCCTACACGATCATCGTGTACCGCACGTTCACGGGCAAGGTGAAGGCCGGCGAGGGGTACTGACGCCGGTCCGGGGGCCGCTTCCGGGGCCGTTTCGCGGCTCCGCTGCTGCCCGCGCGGAGGCGACGTCGCTGCGGCCCCCGAGCGGGTCCGCTCGGGGGCCGCAGCCGCTCAGAGCGCTCGTGCCCGGAGTCGCCTCCGTTCAGAGCGTCCAGTAGCGCTGCTGTACCTCCACAGCGCGGGCGACCGACGCCGCCGCACGCTCCGTGACGCCGCGGGCTTCGGGCGCGCGGCCGTCGAGCAGCGCGCGCAACTCGGCCGCGATGGCCAGGGCGCTCGCGCGACGGTCGTAGCCGCCCTCGAGCACGAGCGCGAGACGCCCCTCGCACTGCGTCTCGGCGAGCCGCGCGACGCGCAGCGCCAGCTGCGCGAACCCGGCTTCGCTCAGCATCATGCTGGCCAGGGGGTCGTCGGCATGCGGGTCTTGGCCGGCGGAGACCAGGACGGCCTGAGGCGCGTACTGCGTGACGATCGGCTCGATCACGGCCTCGAAGACGTGCGCGTAGTCGCCGTCGAGCGACCCGGGGGGCAGCGGAACGTTCACCGTGAAGCCCTCACCGTCACCCTCGCCGCACTCGGTCATCCACCCGCTGCCCGGGTAGAGGGGCCACTGATGCACGGAGCAGAAGAGCACCCGCGGATCATTGATGAAGGCGGCCTGCGTGCCGTTACCGTGATGCACGTCCCAGTCGACGATCGCCACGCGTTCATAGCCCGCGGCGAGCAGGCGGCGCGCGGCGATGGCGATGTTGTTGAAGAGGCAGAAGCCCATCGCCCGGTCGGGGGTCGCGTGGTGACCGGGTGGGCGCACGAGGGCGAAACCGGCGCGCCCCTGCGCCCACTGTTCGGTGGCCACGACCGTGCCGCCGGCCGCGAGCAGGGCGATCTCGTAGCTTCGCGGCGAGACGTACGTGTCGCCGTCGATCCAGCCGCCGCCGGATTCGGCGGTGCGGCGAATGAGATCGACGTGTGCGCGCCGGTGCACCAGCAGCAAGTCCTCGACCGTCGCCGGCCGCGGTTCCACTACGGCGAGCCGCGGCCAGAGGTCGGTCGTCTCAAGGTGCTCGACCACGGTGGCGATGCGGTCGGCGCCTTCGGGGTGCTCGCCGGTGTCGTGCTCGGCATAGGCCGGATCCCAGACGACGGCGACGTCCATGAGGCCTCCTTCAGCGGCTCGGTACTGCGCCGGCTTCGTTCAGGTACGGCTGCACGACGCGCTCCCAGAGCTCGATGGCCGCGGTCACGTCGAGGTCGTCGTCGAGGCCGTGCTGGATCGCCAGGCCGTCGACGATGGCGATCATCAGCATGGCGACGGGCAGCAGGCGGCACCGGTCGGTTTCGTCGCCGGCGCCGAGACAGCGCAGCACCGTCTCCCGGTAGCCCTCGTACAGGGTCGCGACGCGCGGCCGCAGGGCGGCATCGCGGAGGGCGTGCGGAAGCACCTCGAAGAACTGCTGTTGCGCGTCGCGATCGGCGACGATCCGGCGCTCGCCGTCGACGAGCGCATGGATGCGCTCCTCGCCCACGGGCAGGCGCTGCGTCTCGCGGATCAGGGCGAGGTTGGCGTCGTGCATGAGGTAATCGACGAGCGTGGCGACGAGGCCGGCCTTGTTGCCGAAGTGATACGCGATGCTGGCCTTCGGCTCGCCGGCCTCCTCGGCGATCGCCTGGAGGCGCAGACCGTCGAAGCCATCCCTCTCGAGCACACGCCGCGCCGCGGCGAGGATGCGCTGCGCCGTGGGCGCCAGCGTCGTCATCGGGTTCTCGAGACCGATCTGGCCGCTCTCGGCCTTCCCGACCCCAGCACGACGTGTGACCCGCCGCCCCTCACCGTCCGCATCGGCCACCGCGCACCTCCCCGCCGCTTGCCGGCGCCGTACGGGCGCCGCCCCACAAGTCTTCTCCACGACCGACCGTCCGGTCAAGCACAGCGACTGGAACGGTCCTCTCCGTTGACCGGACGGTCCGGACGGTGTAAATTCAGGAGCGCTTTTTGACCGGACGGTCGGTCAAGCGACCCCGGTCAAGCGTGACTCGCGCCTCCGCCGGCGCTCGCACCGCAGGCCTTCGACGATGGAGCTCGCATGGACGTCCAGGGACCACTGCCCCCGCTCAAGAAGTACCGCGGCCGCCACTTCCTCACCGACCTCGACTACACGCGCGCCGAGCTCGAGGACCTCCTCGTGCTCGCGGTGCGCCTCAAGGAGCTCTGGCGCCGCCGGCCCCTCACCCCGTTCCTGCCCGGCAAGCACATGGCCATGATCTACGAGGCCGCCTCCACGCGCACCCGGGTGAGCTTCGAGAACGGCTTCGCCGAGCTCGGCGGTAACGCGTTGTACCTGCGACCCGGCGAGATCCACCTCCCCGGTCGCGAGACGATCGCCGACACGGCGCGCACACTCGCGCAGTACAACGCCGCCATCCAGATACGCTCCAAGAAGAACGAGACCGTCAACGAGCTCGCCGCCTGGTCGGCGGTGCCGGTCATCAACGGCATGGACGCCGACCGCCACCCCTGCCAGAGCATGAGCGACGCGCTCACCATCTTCGAGCACGCCGGCCGTCTCGAGGGCGTCACGTTCGCCTACGTCGGCGACGCAGCCCACCCCTGTAACTCGCTCGCCACCACGCTCACCAAGCTGGGGCTGCACGTGCGCATCGGCAACGCCCCCGGGTACGAGATCCGCGACGAGGTCAGGGAGAACGCAGCCCGCTTCGCCGTCGAGAGCGGGGGCTCGTTCCTGCTCACCAACGACCCGCTCGAGGCCATCGACGGCGCCGACTTCATCTACACCGACTGCTGGTGGTGGACGGGCCAGGAAGACGAGTACAAGGACCGCATCGCCGCCTTCAAGCCGTTTCAGGTCAACCGCGAGTTCTGGTCGCACGCGAAGCCGACGACCAGGTTCATGCACTGCCTGCCGGCGATGCGCGGCGAGGAGGTCGTCGACGAGATCGCCGACGGAGAGATGTCCATCATCTTTCCCCAGGCGCAGAACCGGATGCACTTCCAGAAGGGGCTCATGCTGGCGCTCATCGGTATCGACGAGCTGCCGGCCGACCCCGACCTGCAGGAGATCGGGCGGGCACTGCTCAGTTGACAGTGATCGCCTGAGGACCGGCGGGGGCGGGCGCCGAGGCGCCCGCCCCCGCCGGTCGCCGCCTCACCCGTCGACAACGAGACTGGAGACACGTCAAGCCATGTCCGAGAGCGGTAAGACCGTCGTCGTCGCCTTGGGCGGCAACGCCATCCTGCAGCCCGGCCAGGTCGGCACCTTCGAGGAGCAGCTCGTCAACGTCGACACGGCGATGCGCCGCATCGCGGCGATGGTCGCCGGCGGCTGGGAGGTCGTCCTCACCCACGGCAACGGCCCCCAGGTCGGCAACCTCCTGATCCAGCAGGAGCTCGCCTCCGGCCAGGTCGCCCCGATGCCGATGGACGTCTGCGGAGCGATGAGCCAGGGCCAGATCGGCTACATGCTCGAGCAGACTCTGCAGAACCACCTCGTCAAGCGCCGCCTGAAGACGCCCGTCGTCTCGATCCTCACTCAGGTGGCGGTCGACGCCAGGGACCCGGCGTTCGCCAACCCGTCGAAGCCGGTCGGGCCGTTCTACGACGAGACCCGGGCGAAGACCCTGATGCTCGAGCAGGGCCACGCCATGCGCGAGGACGCGGGCCGCGGCTGGCGCCGCGTCGTGCCCTCGCCCGAGCCCGTCGAGATCATCCCGCGTGAGGCGATCCGCGACCTCGTGGCCGACGGCGTCCTGATCATCTGCTCGGGCGGCGGCGGGATCCCCGTGGTGCGCGGCCGCGACCGCGCCCTCTCGGGCGTCGACGCGGTGATCGACAAGGACCTCGCGGCGATGCGCCTCGCCCTCGACGTCGAGGCCGAGGTGCTCATGATCCTCACCGACGTGCCGCAGGCCTACGTGGACTACAACACGCCCGAGCAAAAGGCCCTCTCCCAGGTCACCGAGAGCGAGATGCGCGCCTACGCCGCCGCGGGCCACTTCAAGGCCGGCAGCATGGGGCCCAAGGTCGAGGCCTGCCTGCGCTTCACGGCCGCCGGCGGGCGCAGCATCATCGCCAACCTCAAAGACGTGGTGCCGGCCCTCGAGGGCAACGCCGGCACGCACATCGTGCCGGACTGAGGGGCGCGCGGGGCCGGGCGGAGGCGGTTGTCTCCGACCGGCCGCACCGGTTCACCCGCGCTTGCGGGTGCGCAGGCCCTCCGGCGCCGCCGGGTCGGCGTGGGCCGGCGGCGCTCCACCCGGCACCAACTCCTTGCCCCACGGCTCGCAGTCGTCCTCGGGCAACCAGCCCCGTGCCGCGAAGAAGGCTCGAGAGGCGTCGTTGCCGGCCAGGATCTGCAGCTTCGCCTTCATCGCACCCTTCGCACGCAGCCGCGCCTCGAGCTCGTCCATGAGGGCGCCGGCCACGCCGCGACGTTGCCAGGCCGGCTCCACGGCGAGGTGGTAGATGTAGCCGCGCCGCCCGTCCCAGCCGCCCATAGCCGTGCCGACCAGCACGCCCCGCGCGTCGCGGGCCACGAGCTGGAGGTCGGGGCAGCGCGCGAGGAGCAGCGCCATCTGCTCGGGACTGTCCGACGGGCGCAGCCACATGCCGGTGCGTTCCCACAACGCCCGAGCGTCATCGAGGTCCTCCAGGGCGAAGGGCTCGAGGGCGAACGGCGAGTCCGCTCCCGGCCTGCCGCCCATCGGCGGAGTCTCTCTCGGCACGCCCTCCGTCGCCGGCTCTTCCATCGGCACGCCCTCCGTCGGCGGGTCTTCCATCGGCACGCTCCCCATCCGCACGCTCCCGATCCACACGCTCCCCATCCGCACGCTCCCGATCCGCACGCTCCCGATCCGCACGCTCCCCGTCGACGCGCTCCGCGTCCGCACGCTCCCCGTCGGCCGACTGCCAGTCGGCCGACTGCCAGTCGGCTGGCTGCCTGACGCGGCCGCTCGACCGTGGCGGCCCCGGGGCGGCGTGCCCGGTCCGGGGCCGATTCTATCGCCGCCCGGACTCGAGAAGGCATCCCGCGCACGGCCGGCGTCCATGGGCGAGCCACGTACGGCCGACCTCCAGCGGTAGAATCCCGGCAGCCGACGAAGGGAGTCCGCATGGACGCGTACGAGGCCCTGCTCTCTCGCCGAAGCATCCGCCGCTTCACCGCCGAAGACGTCTCCGAGGAGCACGAGCGGCTGCTCGTCGAGGCCGCCTTCGCCGCCCCGAGCTCAATGAACGCACGCCCTTGGCACTTCGTCGTCGTGCGCGACGACGCGCGGCGCGCTCGTCTCTCCGGCCTGCACCGTTGGTCGGGCCTGCTGGGCCGCGCGCCGCTCGTCGTCGCCGTGCTCGGCCGCGCCGACGCCGTCGCCTGGGTCGAGGACTGCGCCGCCGCGACCGAGAACCTCCTGACCGCGGCGACCGCGCTCGGCCTCGGCGCCTGCTGGGTGGGCATCTACGAGAACGGTCCCGCCCCGCACCCCGACGAGGTCGCGTGTCTCGAGACCCTCGGCGCCACGCCGGAGCGCTGGCGTGCGCTCTGCCTCGTCGGCGTAGGTCACCCGGCCGAGCAGAAGCCTCCGCGCACCCAGTTCCAGCCGACAAAGCTGTCATTCGAGCTCGTCGGGCGGCACCGCCGGCCGCCCGCCGGCTGAGCGAGCCGTGGCCCGGGTGAACCGGGCTGCCCGACCGCGCGTCTCATCGACCGAGCGAGCGACGCCGCCTCCGGCGGCCGGACGAGGAGGACACGATGAGACGCACACGCAGGGCTTGGCTGATCGGCATCGGCGCCACAGCGGCGCTGCTCGTCGCCGTGGCGGCCATCGCCGCCTTCACGACTCCGCGCTGGCTGGACCAGCTCGCCTCGCAGGAGGACGCCGCAACGATCGCCGGTGACGGCGGGGTCGACGTGGGCGCCCCCGAAGGCGTGATGCTGCCCGGCCTCGAGGCGCAGAAGGAGGCCGACCTCGGCCTCGACCTGCGGAGCGACGCCGATGAGACCCTTGTCGAGCCCGGCGTCGAGAACGCGCCCGCTGCGCTGGTCCTCGCCGCCGACGGCCGGCGTCTCGTGCGCACCGCCGAGCTCGGCCTCGTCATCGACGGCCACGACGTCGGCGCCGCCGCCGACAGGGTCGCGGTGATCACGGCGGCCCTCGGAGGCTACGTCCTCTTCAGCTACACCGGCTCACCCGCCGACACGGCGGTCGCCTACCCCGAGGACGGCACCGTGCTGCGCGAGGACGACGTAGTCGTCGCCGCGCGCGACCACATCGGCACCGCGACCGTGACCGTCCGCGTGCCGGCGGGTTCGTTCGAGACGGCGCTGCGCCGCTTCGGCAAGCTTGGCGAGGTCGAGTACCAGAGGACCTCGGCCCAGGACGTCAGCGACCAGATGGTGGACCTCGAGGCGCGTCTGCGCCACGCGCGCGCCGTTGAACGCCGCCTGCTGCGCTTCCTCGAGGCGACCGACACCATCCGCGAGATGCTGGCCGTGCAGGACCGCCTCGACCAGGTGCAGCTCGAGATCGAGCAACTCACCGCCCAGCTCGAGGCCCTGCGCGAGGTCGTCGCCTTCGGCACGATCAGCGTGTCGCTGCACGCCGAGGGCGACCCCCGGCCGGTCATCGGCGCCGGCGGCGGCCTGTGGGACAACTTCGTCGACGCCTGGCGCCTGCTTGGTCGCAGCGCCGGCGTGCTCCTCATGGCCCTCGCCGCGACCCTGCCCTTCGTCATCGTCTTCGGCGGCACCGCCGGCGCGGTCTGGTACGGCGCCCGCCGTCTCGGCCGGAGGCGCTCACGGGACGCGAATGCGGCGGGATCCGCCTGACGATCCCCCCGGAAGCGCCCGGTCACTCGGCGTACGCGAGCGCAACGCGGCGGCGGCTCACGAGTGAGCCGCCGCCGCGTTGCGGGTACTTTTCTCAGAACGTCGCCCCGGTGGAGCATCCCGGCCCCACCGGCGGGCGAGACGACACGCAGACCGAGGCGACACGCGGACCGAGGAGGCACCGTGAAGGCGATACGCATCCACGAGTATGGCGGCCCCGAGGTCCTGGTCTACGAGGAGGTCGACACGCCGGAGCCCGGCGACGGCCGCGTCCTGGTCCGCGTCGAGGCCGCCTCCGTCAACCCCATCGACGTGGCCGTGCGCGAGGACCGCTTCCCGACGCCGAAGGAGCCTCCCAAGATCCTCGGCTCCGACGGCGCCGGTGTCGTCGAGGCCGTCGGTCCGGGCGTCACGACCGTCTCTCCCGGCGACGAGGTCTTCTTCAGCGGGCTGGGCGTCGGGAGCGAGGGCAGCTACGCCGAGTACGCCGTCATCGCCGAGGCGCAGGCGGTGGCCAAGCCTGCCGCGGTCTCGTTCGTCGAGGCGGCGGCGATCGGCATGGCCTTCCCCGCCGCCTACTACGGGCTCGTCACTCGCGGCGACGTCAAAGAGGGTGAGACCGTACTCATCCAGGGCGGCGCCGGCGGCGTGGGGTCGGCAGCGGTCCAGCTCGCCAAGGCGCGCGGTGCGCGCGTGCTGACGACCGTCTCCGGCGAGGCCGCGCGACGACTGGTGCGGGAGCTCGGCGCCGACGAGGTCGTCGACTTCGCCGAGCAGGACGTCGCCGCCGAGATCGACCGTCTGACCGACGGCCACGGACCAGACCTGATCCACGAGCTCGTCATCAGCGAGAACCTGGCCACCGACGTGGCCATGGTCGCCAAGGGCGGGCGCATCGTCTGCACCGGTCAGGGTCCACGCCCCGAGGCGACCGTCCCCATCGGGCCCGCGATCGCCAAGGACGCCACGCTCCTGTTCATGAACCTGAACAACGCCGGGCGCGCCGGCATCGCCGGCATCGCCGCCGAGATCGCCGGGCTCGCGGCCGAGGGCAAGGTACGGCCGGTCGTCGGCGAGACGCTGCCGTTGTCCGAGGCCCGCCGGGCGCACGAGCTGCTCGACGGCGACCACGTCGGCAAGATCGTCCTGCTGCCGGAGGCCTGACCGGGGACGGGCGCGGCACGTACGCAGCGCTCGCCACCCCAACGGAGGGAGAGCCGCAGAAGAGGGCCGGTCGCGGCCCGTACGATGGGGCCCCGGCCGAGCAGGACGGGCGGCCGGACGGGTCAGTACCCCTTACCGTTGCCGCGGATCGCTTCTTCGCGCTCCTTGCGCAGCTCGAGCCGCGGGATCAGCGACTCGATGACGGTCACGAGCGTGCGCTGACGCTCGCGCTCGCCGCCCTGCTCGAGCAACTGCTGCTTCAGCGCGACGCCGAAGTCGACCGCCGCCGCGATGCGGAACGAGAGGGGATCGGACCCGCCGGGGAACTGGGGTGCGTCGACATCCATGAGAGCGAGCATGCGGCGGAAGAGGGCTCCGAGCTCGCGCTGCAACTCGGGGTCGGCCTCCTCGGGCTCGTCCTCGATCCACTCGACGCGACCGCGGAGGAAGTCACCCTCCGGGTCGTCGGGCTCGTCGACGGCGACGAGCCGGAAACGACGCCGGCCCTCGACGAGGATGTTGGAGCGACCCTCTTCGAGGCGCTCGACGACCTGGGCGATGACGACACTGCAGCCGACCTCCCGGACTCCCTCATCCTCAGCGAGGACGATGCCGAACTCGGCGCCGTCGGCCTCGCGCTCGGCGATGAGACGCTTGTAGCGCTCTTCGAAGATGTGCAGCGGCACGACCTCCCCGGGCACGACGACCAGGCCTAGTGGGAAGAGGCCGATCAGGTCTTCAGACGGCACGTGCGCTCCTCATGGTGCCGCTAGTCTACCCGGCGGGCCACGTACATCACGTAGTCGTGACGGCGACCGGCGACGACGTCGTGCGCGCCGGCCGCCGTGACGCCCCCGAAGACGGCCCGCAGCCGGGCCTCGAACTCCGGGTAGCGCTGCGT
>JAFGAW010000070.1 GCA_016933475.1 Thermoleophilia bacterium | reverse complement strand
GTAGTGACGAGGTGAAAGATACGAGCGGCGAGCAGGGCCGAGGACGGGGGCTAGCCTCGTCCGCCCGGCTGCCGTAGCCGGCGCGGCTGAGGCACCGCGACCTCCTCGTCAGGCACGCCTGCGCACACGAGCATGTGCACGAGCTTCCACTGCCCCTCGTCTCTGTGAAACACCGCAGTGAGTCTCGTCTCCACGGCGTACCCATCCGAGAAGTGGAACGTCGGCTCGGCTACCGCCCAGGCCAGCCCTCCTTCTTCGCAGGCGATCGGGGTGCCGGCCGCGATGCGCGGGCTCTCGGTCTCGAACCTCACCCGTAGGCGCTCGCCGAGCATGCGCGGGCGTGAGGCCGCTGTTCCAGTGCGCACAACTCTCTCGACACGCGTGCTCGGCAGTACAATCGGGTGTGGCAGCGTGAAGGGAGTCGTTCGGATGCGGAGGCGCGGTCCGACTGTCTCACAGGGAGCACGGGGACAGACATGATCGCCTGTCCCGGCTGCGGCTTCGAAGCCCCCGACGACTTCGCCTTCTGCCCGAGATGCGGGACGGCGCTGGCAGCTCCCCTCCTCATTCCTGAGGAGCGCAAGGTCGTCAGCATGCTGTTCTGCGACCTCGTCGGGTTCACGGCGATGAGCGAGGCGGTCGACCCCGAGGACGTCGACGCCCTGCTCGGCCGCTACCACAGGGTCGCGCGCAGCGCGATCGAGAGCCACGGCGGCATTGTCGAGAAGTTCATCGGCGACGCCGTGGTCGGGGTCTTCGGTGTGCCCGCCGTGCACGAGGACGACGCCGAGCGCGCGGTGCGCGCCGCCCTGCGTCTCGTCGAGGCGCTCGAGGGCGTGACTTGCCCCGACGGCTCGCTCCTCGAGGTCCGTGTCGGGGTCAACACCGGCGAGGCCCTGGTGCGCCCCGGCGTCGACCCCGCCTCCGGTCGCGGCCTCGTGGCCGGCGACGCCGTCAACGTGGCGGCGCGGCTGCAGGCCGCCGCCCCGCCCGGTGGCGTCGCCGTCGGCGCTCTCAGCCATGAGCTCACCACGCGAGTCATCGAGTACGCCGAACTGCCGCCGGTGGCGGCCAAGGGCAAGGCCAAGCCGGTCAGAGCTTGGCGTGCGCTCGCCGCCGTGGCCCGTCGTGGCATCGACGTCCGCGGCGGCGATCTCACACCGCTCGTCGGCCGCGAGCGCCAGCTCGCCCATCTCGCCGCCGTTTTCGACGAGGTCGCCACCAGATCGAAGCCCCGCTTCGTCCTTCTCGTCGGCGAGCCCGGCATCGGCAAGAGCCGCCTGGTGCACGAGTTCGCGCACGCCCTCGACGAGCGCCCCGGGATGTTCACTTGGCGCCAGGGCTACTGCCCGCCCTTCGGTGAGGGGGTCACCTACCGGGCGCTGGCCGAGATCCTCAAGGGCCACGCCGGCGTCCGCGACGGCGACGACGTCGCCGCAGTCGAGGCCAAGCTCGACGCCGTCCTGCCCTCCGATCCCGACCGGGAGTGGTTGCGCCAGCGTCTGCGGGCACTCCTTGGACTCGCGGCACCTGACGCGGGCCGTGAAGAGAACTTCGCCGCCTGGGTGCGCTTTCTCGAGCTTGTCGCGGCGGCGGGCTCGACTGTGCTGGTCTTCGAGGACCTCCACTGGGCCGACGAGGCCCTTCTGGCGTTCCTTGAGTATCTGACGACGCACATCGCTTCGATCCCCCTGATGGTCGCGGGGACGACGCGACCGGATCTGCTCGAGCGACACCCCGGCTTCGCGACGGGCAGCCAGGTCGACCGCCTCGAGCTGGAGCCGCTGTCGACGGCCGAGACGGTGCGGCTGGTGGCCAGCCTGCTCGGCGAGCCGGACGATCGCGCCGCGGTCATCGGACAGGTGGCCGAACGCTGCGGCGGCAATCCCTTCTACGCCGAGCAGTCGGTGCGACTGTTGGGCGACACCGCGCCGGAGGCGCCGCTGCCCGACTCCGTGCAGGCGGTCATCGCAGCTCGCCTGGACGCCCTGCCCGCTGAACAGAAGGCGCTCCTCGCGGACGCAGCCGTGGTTGGCAGTGTCTTCTGGGACGGAGTCCTGACGACGATGGGCCCGCGCGATCCGCGACAGCTCGGCGACCTGCTCTCCGGCCTGCTCGCGAGGCAGCTCATCCGCCGGCTGCGCGCGTCCACGATGGCGGGCGAGCGCGAGTTCGCCTTCGTGCACGCGCTCGCCCGCGAGGTCGCCTACCGGCAGTTGCCGCGCGTCGCGAGGGCTCGCCGACACGCCGCGGTCGCCACGTGGCTCGAGAAGAAGGCCGGCGACCGCGCCGATGACTCGGCCGAGGTCCTCGCGCACCACTACGCGACGGCGCACGATCTGGCGCTGGCGGCCGGCGAGAGCGATCTGGCGCTGCAGCTCGAGGGTCCTCTGCTGCGATCCCTGACCGCCGCCGGCGACCGTGCCCTGAACCTCGACTTCAACGCGGCCGAACGCTTCTACAAGAACGCCCTGAAGCTGTCGAGCGAAGGCAGCTCCGAGCGTGCCTATCTCGAGTTCAGGCTCGGCGAGACGGCGCTCTGGAGCGGGCGCCATTCCCAGGCGGAGAAGCTGCTCCAGCGTACGGTCGACGTCATGCCGCGGACGGGGGACCGGCGCTCCGCCGCGGTCGCCCTCGTCCGCCTGGCGCGTGTCCGCGAGGATCTCGGCCGCGATCCTCATGACATCGAGACGCTCTTCCGGAAAGCTCTCGGACTGCTCCAAGACGACGGGCCGTCAGTGGCCTTGGTCACCGTCTTGACTGAGTGGGGCCGGGACCGGCTGCAAGCCAGCGAGACGGATGACGCCCTGGCCGCGTTCACCCGGGCCTTGGCGGTCGCGTGTGAGATCGATGCGCCGGAGCCGGCGCTCGCCCTCTGCCTGCGTGGCATGCTCCGTGCCGAGCTGGGCGATGACGGCTTCATGGAGGACCTGCGCCGTGCGCTGGAGGCCGCAGAGGCGCAGGGTCTGGGCACTGAGCGGTCGCGGATATGGGACAACTACGCATACATCGCCGCCGTCGTCCTGGGTCCCCGGCGTTCGCTGGAGGAGTGCGACCGGGCGCTGGAGTTCCAGGTCTCGCGTGGACTCCCCTTGCTCATGGGCTGTGCGTGCAGCAGGAGGGTCTACGCGCTGGTCTACGCAGGTGAGTGGGAGGCTGTGATGCGGTTGGCGTCGAAAGCCGAACGTGACCCAGTCGTGTCGCGCAGTTCCTGGGTTCTGCTCGAGACCCGTCTGGCGAGACTCCTTGTGCTGGCGTGGAGAGGCGCGAGTGACGAGGCGCTCCGGGAGCTCGCGCCCGCGCTGGACGACGCACGTGCCCGCATCGACGAGACGCCATACGGCCTCATGGTCGGGGCAGTCGTGACCGGGCAGGACGATCCAGAAGGCGGCCGCAGG
>JAFGAW010000069.1 GCA_016933475.1 Thermoleophilia bacterium | reverse complement strand
GCCTCCGTCCTTGAGCGTACCCAGGGCGCGGGCGAACCGGACCCAGCCGGCGGGCGAGAGTTCCTCAGGACGCGCCTTCTCGCCCGCGCCGACGGCGCGCAGCGCCTCGCGCACACGCTCGCGCGACGGCGCGAGCGCCGGCCCGGCGCCGGAGAGGGCGTTCGTGAGCAGCTTGCGGCGCCGCGTGAAGGCGAGGCGGACGAGCGGCTCGAGGCGGGCGTAGCCCGCGGCGTCGAGCCGCTCGTCCCCGACCTCCCACTCCCCCGTCGACAGCCGCGCCCGGCGCGTGAAGGTCAGGAAGCACGACTCGACGTTGGGCCGCGGCCGGAAGGCGTTGCGCGGCACGGGGCGCACGCGCTCGAGCTCGCAATGGAGCTGCACGAGGATCGAGACCGCCGAGTAGGGCTTGGTCGAGGGCTGCGCGAAGAGGCGGTCGGCGAGCTCGCGCTGGACCATGACCGCCCAGCGCTCGACGCTCGGCAGGGCCGACACCGAGGTGACGATCAGCGGGATGGCGATGTTGTAGGCGAGGTTCGCGACGAGCGCCGTGGGCGGCGGCACGAGATCGCCGAGCGGCGCGCGCAGCGCGTCGCCGACGTGCAGCTCGAGGCCCTCATGCTCGGCGGCCAGTGCCTCGAGCCTGGGCACGAAGCGGCGGTCGACCTCGTAGGCGTGAACGAGGCGGGCCCTCTCGAGCAGCGGGCGCGTGAGCAGGCCGTCGGCGGCCCCGACCTCGAGGACGACGTCGTCGGGGCCGACGGCCGCCTGGGCGAGCACGGCCCGCAGCACGTTGCGGTCGACGAGGTGGTTCTGGCCGTAGCGGCGCAGGGGGTGCGGCCGGGCGCGGTCGGGCGACGCGCCGGGGTCGCCGGCCTTGTCGCCGCCCGGCCGCGCGCCGCCGGCGCCGCTGCCGCCCGGCCGGCCCGCGCCCCGTGGCGGCCGTCCCCCGGTCATGAGCTCGGCAGCCGGAAGGCGCGCCGCGCGTTGGCCGTCGTGACGGCGGCGGCGTGCGCCGTGCTCCAGCCACGCGCCGCGGCGACCGCCGCGGCGGCGTAGGCGACACGCACCGGCCGGTTCTCCTTGCCGCGGAACGGCACCGGCGAGAGGTACGGCGCGTCGGTCTCGACCAGCAGCAGTTCGTCGGGCAGCGCCGCGGCCGCCGCGCGCAGCCCTTCGGCGCTCTTGAACGTCACGTTGCCGGCGAACGAGCAGTAGTACCCGCGCTGCGCGCAGAGATCCACGGCATCGGGCAGGCTGAAGCAGTGCATCACGACGGTCAGGCCGACGGCCTCGCGCTCGAGGATCGCGAGCGCCTCGTTCCCGGCCTCGCGCACGTGCACGACGAGCGGCAGACCGGCGCGCCTGGCGAGCTCGATCTGAGCGGAGAAGGCGGTGCGCTGCGCGTCGCGGGGAGATAGATCGCGATAGTAGTCGAGGCCGCACTCGCCGACGGCGACCACCTTGGGCTCGGCAGCCAGCGCCTCGAGCTCCCCGAGCAGTTCGTCGTCGAGGCGCGTCGCGTCGTGCGGGTGCAGGCCGATGGTCGCGTAAACGCGCTCGTGCCGGTGCGCGAGCTCGACCGCCTGCCGCGAGGTCTCGAGGTCGATGCCGATGGTGACGACCGCCTCGAGGCCGGCGTCCCAGGCTTCGTCGAGCGACGCCTCGGTGTGGCGCAGCATCTCGAGGTGACAGTGCGTGTCGATCAGGCCGCGCGCGTGGACGGCAGCGTCGGCGCCCGGGCGGACGTGAGTGTCGTGCCGGCCGCGATCGGAAGCCGGCTTGCCGCCCCCTGCGAGGCCGCCGGCCCCGCCGTTGCCCGCGGTCGCCATCGCCGCCCCCGGCGTCAGCCGGTGCGCTCGATGCGCGGGAAGAGCGGGGGCGCGACCTCGACCGCGGCGGGCACGAGCGCGTCCCACACCGCCGTCTCGAGGCGCAGGTCGGCGTCGGCGTGCGGCTGCCCGAGGCGGCGCAGGATCTCGGCCGCCGAGCCCGGGATCACCGGGTGCAGGGCGAGGGCGACGACGCGCAGACCGGCCGCCAGGCCGTGGAGCACGGCGTCGAGGCGGCCGGCCTGCGCCTCGTCCTTCGCCAGCTTCCACGGGGCCTCTTCTTCGACCAGCCGGTTGAGGCGCCGCACGAAGTCCCACACGGTCTCGAGGGCGGCCGTGATCTCGACGTCGTCGAGATGGGCAGCCGCCCCGGCCACCATCGCCTCGCCCTCGGCGGCGACGGTGGCGAGCGTCTCCGCGTCCGGCGCCGCCGGCCGCGGGATCTCGCCGCCCCGGTACTTGGCGATCATCGAGACGGTGCGGCTCACCAGGTTGCCGAGCTCGTTGGCGAGCTCGTTCGTGTAGCGCTGCTCGAAGCCCTCCATCGAGATCACCCCGTCCTGACCGAAGGTGACCTCGCGGAAGAGGTAGAAGCGCAGCGCATCGATGCCGTACGTATCCATGACCGCGAACGGGTCGAGCACGTTGCCCCGCGTCTTGCTCATCTTCTCGCCGCCCATCAGCAGGTAGCCGTGGATGAACTCGCCGGCGGGCACTTCGTACCCGGCGCTCATCAGCAGCGCCGGCCAGATCACGGCGTGGAACTTGAGGATGTCCTTGGCCAACAGGTGGGTGCCCGGCCAGCGGTCGCGGAGCGTCTCGCCGGGCCGCGCGTACTCGAGCGCCGAGAGGTAGTTGATGAGCGCGTCGACCCAGACGTAGATGACCTGCTCCGGGTCCCAGGGGACGGGCACGCCCCAGGTGATCGAGCGCCGGCTGATGGAGATGTCCTCGAGGCCCTGCTCGATGAAGGAGAGGGCCTCGTTGTAGCGCGACTGCGGCCGCACCCAGCCGGGGTTGGCGCGGAAGAACCCGGCCAGCCGGTCCTGGTAGCGAGAGAGGAGGAAGTAGTAGTTCTCCTCCTCGAGCCAGGTCGGCTTGATGCCGTGGTCGGGGCAGGTGCCGTCGGGCGCCAGGTCGCGCTCGTACCAGAAGCCCTCACAGGCCGTGCAGTAGAGGCCGCCGTAGGTGCGCTTCTCGATGTCGCCGGCCGCCTTGAGCTTCTCGACGAAGCCCTGCACGAAGGCCTCGTGCTCGGCGTCGGTGGTGCGGATGAAGAAGTCGTTGGTCGCGTCGAGGCGCCGCGCCAGGTCCTTGAACTTCGGCGCCATCTCGTCGACGTGCTCGCGCGGCGTGAGCCCGCGGGCCTCGGCGGCCTGGGCGATCTTGGTGCCGTGCTCGTCGGTGCCGGTGAGGAAGAAGACGTCGTCGCCCTTCTGCCGGTGGAAGCGGGCGAGGATGTCGGCGGCGATCGTCGTGTAGGCGTGCCCGAGGTGGGGCTCGCCGTTGACGTAGTAGATGGGGGTGGTGACGTAGTAGCGCATCGGCAGGCTAGTCTACCCTTCCGTTTCGGGCTTGTCGCGCAGCGCCTTCTGCGAGTAGCCGTAGGCGCCGACACGCTCGCCCAGCGTGTAGTAGTCGCCGCCCACGTAGCCGAGCGCCGAGACCGCGCCGGTGCGCAGCCGGCCGCGCGCGTCGAGCAGTTCCTTGTCGTAGTGCACGGCGACGATCTCGGCGATGAAGAGGTCGTGGGCGCCGAGCTCGAGCTGGTGACGCACCACGCACTCGAGGTTGATCGGGCACTCCTCGATCAGCGGCGCCTTGACCTTGCTCGCCGGCCGCGCGGTGAAACCGAGCTCGGCGAACTTGTCGTGCTCGGCCCCCGACCAGACACCGGCGCGGTCGACCGCCTCGACAAGCTCGGCCGGCGGGATGTTGACGACGAAGTCGCGGGTCGCCGTGATCAGGCGATACGAATGTCGTGAGGGCCGCACCGCGACGCTCAGCATCGGCGGGGCCGAGCACACGATGCCCGTCCAGGCGATGGTGAGCATGTTGGGCTGAGCGCTCTCCCCGGCGACGCTGACGAGGACCACCGGCGTCGGCAACAGGGCGGTCGACGGCCTGCGCTCGATCTTCATCTCGACTCCTTTGCCCGAGGGCTCGCTCGACCGCTCCATCCTATCCGCCGCGCGGATATCGCACACCGGTGGTGGTGTGCCGACGACATCCGTACAATGGTCGCGTCCCCGCGACATCGAGAGCTGGAGGGAGCCGAGTGCGCGGACAGACGCTCGACCACATCGACATCGCCATCCTCGGCCACCTGCAGCAGGACGGTCGCACACCCTACACGACGATCGCCAAGGACCTCGGCATCTCCGAGGCCAGCGTGCGCCAGCGCGTCGCCCGACTCGTCAGCCGCAAGGTCATCCAGATCGTCGCCGTGAGCAGCCCGCTCGACCTCGGCCTGCTCTGGTCGCAGGTCCACCTTCGGGTGGCGGGCGACCGGCTCGACGAGGTCGCCGAGGCGGTCGCCAGGTTGCCCGAGGTCGACTACGTCAGCATCTGCGCCGGCAGCTTCGACATCATCGTCGGCGTCGTTTCCAAGGACCGCGAGGCTCTGCAAGACATGCTGGTCAACCGCATCCGCCCGATCCCCGGCATCGAGCGCGCCGAGCACGTCCTCATCCTCAGGGTGCTGAAGGACAACTACGAGTGGTCGCCGGCCGACGACGCGTCGGCCTGAGGGCCGCACACGGCGGCGGTCAGGCCTCCTGGTACCTCCCGCGCCGCAGCGCGGCGAGACGCCAGCCGAGGTACGCGCGGTTGAAGTCGACCACGATGCGCGGGTCGAAGTACGGGTTCTTCGCGCCGCTCACGTTGGCCAGCATGAGCACCTGCTCGGCGACGCTGATGGGGCAGCCACGAAGGCGCACGTGGTCCTCGCCCCTCGCCTTGAGCAGCCTGTACGTCACCAGCGCCATCTTCGTGTAGATGTCCTGGTGGCGGGCGTCGTGGGGGTCGGTGCGGGCGTAGGTCGGCGGCAGCCTGTCGACCGACACCTCGCGGCCCGCGATCCTGCCCCGCCACGTCGTGCAGTCGCCGACGAAGATGACCTTCTCCCCCGGCCCGGCCGGGATCTCGCCCTCGTAGGCCCCGAACACGACGTGGACGCGGGGCATCTTGCGATCGGTCGCGGCGTCGAAGCGCCGCAGCACCGAGATCGCTTCGACCAGCGTCCCCGGGCAGCCGCCCCAGCAGTACTCCGGCACGCCCTCCTCGGTCGGCGGGCCGGCGTAGCACGAGATGTGAGAGCCCTCGAACCACTCCTCCACCCGCTTGAGGCCCACGTCGAAACCCCGAGCCCGGCGACGCGCCTCTCCGAGGCTCACATCGCCCGAGACGTTGATGGCCGAGAGCTCGATGGGGCCGAGCCCGTGCTCCTGCGCCGTGCGGACGTGCTCGACACGGCCGGGGTCGACGCCGATGATCGCGCAGCACACGGCGTCGAGCGCGACCTGGTTGTCGCCCATGATGACGAGCCCGAGGTCGAAGGGCACCGGCGTCAGCATCGGCCCCTGCCCGGCGACGATGCCGTCGAGGGCGATGAAGCCGGGCTGTACCACGTGCTGCAAGTCGACCACCTTGGCGTTGAGCCGGTGGTCGTGGTCGATCAGGCGGTGTCGATCGTCCTGGATGCCGATGAAGTTCTTCATCGAGAAGGAGACCGTGGTCCAGGGGTGGGCCTTGAACTTCGGGCAGTTCACGAGGAAGTCGCTCGTGGCCACCGACCGGGGGACGAAGACGTGGTCGCGCAGCCGGCCCTCGTGCCGCAGGGGGACCTCGACCTGGCGCTCCTCCTCGAAGCAGTACCGCCGGATGCCGGCCCTGCGGATCACCCGGTCGTAGCCCGCGCCCGCGTACGCGAAGCGCGTCGGGATCGTGACGCCGCTGCGCTCCCCCACGGCGAGCTCCGTCACGCCGCCGTCGTCGCGGTCGCGGAGGGCCAGCAGGACACCCTCGAAGAACTCCGCCCGGGTGTGCGCGTGGGTGAAGAGCTGGCCACTGGCGACGAGGTTCGGCTTCACGAGCGTCCGGCCGGTCGGGCGCAGGCCCAGTTCCTCGAGCCCCTCGCGGACGATAGTCCTGACGCGGGACACGTCGTACGACGGACAGGCGCGGAGGATCACGGTGGGGCGCGAGCCGTTGCCGTTCGATGGGGCCGCTGTCATGCCAGCTCTCCCTTCAGGGCCCCGGGCGGTGGTCGGGCGGCCGTCGTGCCGGTGCTCGCGGCGATCGCCGGGGCGGCGTTCGGGACAGTATGTCACCGGCCGGGCCGGCGCGGGAGGTGGGCCGGGTGCGCACCCCGTGGACGCGGGTATTCAGAGCGCCATCCACGCGTGCCCAGCCGCGCGGGCCCGCGGCGCCTCGCCCGCCGCCTACCCCCGCGAGCCCGCGACGCCCCGCCAGCCGGCTACCCCCGCGACGCCATCCAGGTCAGGAGGGGGACGCTGGCGTCGAGTACCAGGTGCATGCCCATGAGGTACGGCAGGACGGTGGGCCTGCGATCGACGATGAATCCCATCCACAGCGCGAACGGCAGGAACTTGAGCGCCAGCCAGAGGTCGTAGCGCCAATCCAGCTGGAGCGCAAAGAACAGGTGCTGCACCGACAAGGTGGCCCCGACGATGAGGATCGTCAGCCCGCGGCTCATCCCGAAGGCCCTCAGCCGCGGAGCCACATAGCCCCAGTAGAGCGGCAGCTCGGCGAAGGCCTGCGTCACGGGCATCAGCAGGAAGAGGGGGTAGACGGTGAGGAGCGGCAGCGGCTGGATGAGAAGGTCGTTGGGGTAGTTCGAGTCACCCCACAGAACGGTGGCCAGCCAGGTGCCCGGCAGCAGCGAGAGAAGCGCGCTGCCGAGCAGCGCCGGCACCAGCCAGAGCAGATCGCCGCGCCAGGTCGACCTGTCGGCGAAGTAGAGGTCGCGGAGGCGCAGTCCCTCCCGGCGGCCGAGGTGCACCATCAGGGCTATGGCGGCCACGTTCGCCGCGGTCGCGAACCAGAGCCAGGCGGCGGCCGACGCCGAGACCGGGTCGTCGCGGCCCGACAAGCCGAGTACGGCCGCGAGGGCGAGGAGCAGCGCGAAGGCGAGCGCGGAGCGCAGCGCCAGCATGCCCCACACCCGGCGCGCGGGGATGCGCCCCTCGTCGACGAGGTGGCGTAGCGCTTCGGGCGAGTTGGGCAGCGCTCGATGTCCCACGGTCCTCACAGCGGTTCGGAGCCGACGCGACCGCGCACGGGCGTACCCCTGCGCGGTCCCACGTCAGTGTAGCGTGCGTCGGCGGTGCCGGCCGGGCACGCGACCTCACCCTCACTGCGCAGAGTGACGTCGAGGGTCCGACACCGTCGAGGGTCGGAAACCGTCGAGGGTCCGACACCGCGCGTCGGAGGCGACGTCGTCGAGCGAGAGGAGGCCGGGCCCGTGACGATGGCGTACAGGCCGTGGCGCATGGGAGCGGCCAGACGCCACATCCTGGCCGGAGCGGTCAGACGCCACAGCCTACGGCCCGCGCCGGTCCGTGCGGCGCGCCCCTTGGCGCCGCGCCGCACCCGACGCGTCGCTGCTGGAGCGCGGTTCGTCGGCGGCCCCGCCGCGCACGAGCTGCACCGTCGCGACCAGCGTGAGATAGACGGGCAGCAGCAGCATGTAGAGGTGCCCGTACCGCACCGCATCGACGATCGTGAGCGCGACCCCCAGGGCGAGGAGGACGGTCCAGGTGGTGCGGTGGGCCGGAGTGGTGAAGAGCAGCGCGGCAGCCAGGCCGTAGACGATAGCGGGCACGAGCAGGAGCGGCGCGTCGACAGCGTACTCGAGCGCCCCCCGGCGCTCGTCTGTGAGCATGAGGACTACGCCGACGACGCCGACGACCACGCCGACGGCGAAGGGCAGCGCGAACACCACGCGCAGGGGTGGCACTCGTCGACGCTGTGGAGCTACGGGGCTCTCCTTTCAGCTGGTCGCACGCGAGCTTCTCGGCGGCGTCTCGCCGTCGGGGGGGCGGGCCCCGGGCGCCGCGCGTCGGGTCGGTCCGCACGCCGGCGTCCGCCGCCCGTGGGCGTCCGGCCCCCGCGACCGTCGCGGAGCACATCGGGCGTCGTCGCCGGGCTCCCGCGCCGACCGGGAATGCAGGATGATACGCCACCGCGCCGGTGGGCGTCTCCCCGGACGGCAGGAGGCAGAGCACGTTCTCGTCCGGCACGCCGTGCCATGCTGCGCTCGGGTGCTGCCGGGTAGGACTGATCCCGGAAGGCGACGACGTCCAACTCGCGGATGGCCTCGTCGTCTCGCTCGGTCTCTGGACGAACGATCACGCTGCCCCTCCCTTGATCCCGCCGGACGTCTCGCGCACGGGCGTCTCGCGCACCGGCGTCTGCCGTACAGGCGCGCGCGCAGGCGGGATCGTGCACACCGCCGACGCGTGCTCACGCGACGGCCTTCGACGTGGGGCTTACTGCGGGCCGACGCGACGAGTACGACGGATGCACCCGCCGTCAGCCATCATCGGCCACCTCGGCGACGACGGTGAACTCGCTGGCGTCGGGGTCGAACGGGCTCCCGGCGACGTCGCCCCAGCGCTCCACGACCCGCAGCCCGCGGTCCGTGAACTCGCTCTCGAGCCCGTCGGGAGTGAAGCACTGGAGCCCGTTGAAGATGCGACGGACCCGATCGCGTTCGACGATGGTGTACTTGTCGAGCAGGACACGCTCGCGTTCGTACTTGAACGTGGTCAGGAACCCGAAGTACGGCTCGGATGACCAGAAGCCGTCCATGAGGTCCGGGGCGTAGACGACCGTCTCTTCCCGCGCAGCGAGCATGGAGGGCGAGTACACGTCGAGCAGGATCCGACCGCCAGGGGCAAGGAAGGAGCGGAACCTGCGCAGCAGCACGGTGCGCTGCTTCGGGCTGAGGGCGCAGAAGTCGCACATGATCATGAGGATGAGGTCGAACCGACGCCCCGTCTCGAAGTCGAGGTAGTCGGCCTGCACGTACTCGATCTGGAGCCCCTCCCGCGCAGCCTCGTCGCGTGCATAGCGCAGCGCGCCGGCGGAGAAGTCGATGCCGGTGACATCCGCGCCCTTCCGTGCCAGACGCTGCGCGTAGAGGCCGGGCCCGCAGCCGAAGTCGGCGACCTTCGCCCCTTGGGCGAGGCCGAAGTGCGCCGCGATCCAGTCGGCCGAGCGGTCGAGGAACTCGCGGCTCCGTGAGGCGGCGTCGACGGCGGGGTCGAGGTGCAGGGCGAGCATCCGCTTGGACGTGTGCGGGTCGGTCCACAGCTCGCGAGCGGTGTACTCCGCGAACGGCTCCGGACGCCGGTTCACCTCGCGCAGGAACTCGAACACTTACCTCTCCCGTGACTGCATCCGGCGTCTCACGCAGGTCTTGCACGCGCTGCAGTCTGAGACCCCAGCGGCAGGGTGCGGGCGCGTGAGGCCGATGCGCTCGTGAGCCGCACCACGACGGTTTGGCTAGCGGGCGCCCTCTTGCCGGCCGGCATCGACGAGGGCGCGGTCGTCCCGCCTGCGGGCACGACGACTGGTGGCCTTGGCGACCGCCTTGCGGCCCCAGAAGCCCTTGCCGCGCTTGGGCCCTGCAGGCTCCGACCTGCTGCGCCCCCACGCCATCTCGACCCCTCCTGGTCGCGTCGTGCAGACTGAGGCCGAACGAACATGCGACCTTCTGCACCGTGCCGGACTCGAGAGTACCATCGGAGGAGGACGGCGTCCTGCCGCGGCTTGCCGAAGGGCAGGCTGCGCAGGGCGGCTCGGGCGAGCGCGCCCGACCCGCCGGAGACCGTCCACCCGATTCGGCGCGTCGCGCGTCACCCTGGGTACGGCGATCAGCTCACGGCTCTTCTGACGAGCGCCGCGATCCGTTCCTCGACGGCGGGCGTCAGCTCCTTGAGCGCGAACGAAGTGGGCCACATATCGCCCTCGTCCAGGTGCGCAACGTCGTTGAAGCCGAAGGTCGCGTACCTCGCCTTGAACTTCGCCGCGCCCTGGAAGAAGCAGACGACCTTGTCGTCGAGGGCGTAGGCGGGCATCCCGTACCAGGTCCTCGGCGACAGCGCCGGCGCGCCGGCCTTGACGATCTCGTGGATCCGCAGCGCCATCTGCCGGTCCGGCTCGGGCATCTCGGCGATCTTCTCGAGCACCTCGCTTTCCCCGTCTTTCTTGGAGCGCGCACCACGGCGCGACTGCGCCTTCAGCTCCTGGGCGCGCTCCTTCATCGCGGCCCGCTCCTCGGCCGAGAATCCGCCTGAGATCCGGCCGGCCTGGGTGCCTGCCGGGTAGGACTTCCGGGCTGTCTTCTCTGATCTCATGAGACGCTCCTGACTCAGACTGCTCACAACGTCTGGTCGGTACTCTGCCCGTGCCGCAGCGTGCGAACACGGGCGCAGCGTCACGGCGCCTCACGACGATGCGCTCGTGACGCGTGCGTGACCCACGCCGTAGATGGGAACTGTGTGCTACCACGAGCCGAGAGCGGAAGGGGATCCGCATGTCGTTCCTGAGCACAGCCCTCTACACGGTGTCCACGCCGCAAGAGGCAGAGCAGTTCATCTCCATGGCCCCGGGAATGACCGCCGGGTACGAGCAGCAGCCGGGCTTCGAGAGACTCGTCGTGGCTCGAGATGTCATGGACCCGCTGACCATCGTGACCATGTCGTGGTGGCAGTCGCAAGAGGCAGCGGACGCGTGGACCAGAAGCCAGGGCTACCGCGAGGCCAAGAACCAGTCAGGCGGTCAAGGGCTCAAAGCCAAGATGGAGTTCGGCCGCTGGACGTCGGTCAAGGAGCGCCGCGCCGGACCCGGTGGCGGATGATCTGCCGGGCCGCCTGCTCCTGAGGGCGGCGTGTCGTGCGGTCCGGCCGGTCGGCAGGTCTGGCAGGCCCGTCTTCGCGCTACCGCGACGTCGGCATCCCACCCGGGAGCGCGCCCGCCACACGGCATCCGGGCCGGCTCCTCGCCCACTCCGCTGCGCACGAGGAGCCGGGAGACAAGCGAGTTCGAGTCCCACATCTCGCCGGCCTCTAGCTTGTCGCGCCCCCACACCGGCGTGGGTGCGTGCGGCGCCGGCGTGCCGCATCAGCGGCGACCCGCAGGGTCGCCCGTGCGGATGCGGCACGTCAGCCGGTCCCCGGCAGACCGTCGAAGAAGTCGACGACCCCGGTCTCCAGCGAGTACTCGGCCCCCACGACGAGGAGTCCGTCTCTGCGAATCAGTCCCTGGAGGATCTGCGACCCCTCCCGAAGGTGCAGCACCGACGCGCGGATGTTGGCCCGAACGGCATGCTGCACCAGGACATCCGGGGTCTCCTGCGCATGCGTATCGAGCACCGTTTGCACGGCCGGTCGGATGCGGTCGACGATCGAGTGGAGGTTCGGCGACTGACTGGCCGTCGAGCGCTCGAGTTCTTCGATGGTGGCCAGAACGGCCCCGCACCTGGAGTGGCCGAGGACCACGACAAGCCGCGTGCCGAAGCGCTCGGCCGCGAACTCGACGCTGCCGACTTGAGAAGACGCGACGATGTTTCCGGCAACGCGGATGACGAACAGGTCGCCCAGGTCCTGGTCGAAGACCAGCTCGACGGGTACCCGCGAGTCGGAGCATCCGAGAATGGCGGCGAAGGGCTCCTGCCCTCCCACCACCTCGTCACGTCGCGTCTGACTCGCGCCTGCGTCGCGGCTCCGGATGCCTGCCGCGAAGCGGCGGTTCCCCTCTCGCAGGCGCTCGAGTGCTTCTGGCGCGGAGATCATCAGGCCCTCGTTCGTGTCCGGCTGACGTGGGGCGCTTGAGCTGCCAGACCAAGACCTCGCGTGAGGCCTCGCGAGCCAAGCGTACTTCTCACGCCCGTGTCCTGTCAGGTCGAAGCGCTGGTCGGGCCGCCCAGAGGACAGGCCTTCGTCGCCCCCCGTCCGCCGTCGGTTCGCGACCTCGGCTCCGACTCCCGCCGACCGGCCGGACATGCCGGTCGGCACGACTTCGGATCATCGTTTCCGTGCTACGTAGAATCCGTAACTGAACCAGTCCCGGTAGCGCTTGTACAGGTCGGCCTCCCGGCGCTCCATCTCGACGAGCTCTGCTGCCTCCGGCAGACCGGCGTGCCGTTCGAGAAACGCCGGCACTCGCTCCTCGGTGGGCTCGTAGTAGGCGTCTGTCCAGTTGGTCGACGGAAGGACGAAGTACCCGCGAAGGTCGTAGCCGTTGCGCTCGAGGATCGCGATCTTCTCGGGGGCCGTCGCGATCTCGGGGTATTCGGCGTTCCAGTGCCGTCGGATCTCCTCAGGTGGGTCGGGGCGCAGCCAGGTGATCTCTGAGACCGCGATCACACCGCCCCGTCGCAGGAACGGTCTCCAGGCCTCGACGCCCGCGGTGAAGCCCATGGTGTAGATGGCTCCCTCGGACCAGATGAGATCCAGGGACTCGGCGGCAAACGGTAGAGAATCCATCGACGCTGCAAGTGTCTCGATCCGGTCTGGGCAGCCTGCCACACGCGCCCGCTCGGCAAGGATGTCGAGAAACTCGGGGAAGAGGTCGACGGCTGTGATCCGGGCGCGCGGGAGCTCACGTGCCAGCACCAGTGTTGAAGCACCCGTGCCGCAGCCGATGTCGGCGACCTCGAGCTGCGCAGCCCTGTCAAGCCACGTCAGCTCGAGTGCGCGCAAGGTCTCTTCTTCGCTTCCCGGCCCCTGGCGGACGCCGTCTCGGTGCAGGTCCACCATAAGCGTGAACATGGTGTGCTCATCCATCGCCGACCCCTGTCCCCAAGAGCCCGGTTGTTGTACCCGGGCCCGTCTCGCCTGCAAGGTCTCTGCCAAGGTCGATCCTCAGCCCAACGTCTCGCGCATGACCTGCGAGCGCTCACGTGCCGCGGTGCAGCGTGGAGCTTACTGCGAGCCGGCTCGATGCGCTTGTGGGGCGCCGATCGGAGGCCGGGTTGCGGCCACACTCTGGAGGCTCCACTCTCCAGCATCTCCCCGGCCCCCGACCAGTCCACAGCTCTGAAGTGCGGTGATGAGCCCGGACCCGGAGCTGTGGGGATGGAGCGATGCATGGAGAGTCTCGGCAGTCATCGTGTAGCCTGCTGCCGTGCCGGTGTGCCTTGTCACGAGGAAAGGGAGCGGCCATGGAGATGGACAGGTGGAAGTACTTCGGCATCACACACACCGACCACACGGTCATGGACCCGATGAGCCTGGCCAAGACCGAGGAGCTCGTTGAGCTTCTCCACCTTCCCGACGGCGGTCGCGTCCTCGATGTGGCGTGCGGGAAGGCGGAGTTCCTCTGCCTCGTAGCGCAGCGGTACCGCGTGACGGGCACCGGCCTCGACCTGTCGCCCATCACGATAGAGGAGGCACGCAAGAACGTGGCGGCCCGCGGCCTCGACGGGCGCATCGAGCTCCTCCACATGGACGGTGGCGCATACGAGCCCGACCGAGACGAGATGCTGGACCTGGCCTCGTGCATCGGCGGATCGTGGGTGTACCAAGGGCACGTGGGGACACTGGAGGCGCTCAGCAGGATGGTACGGCCTGGGGGGCTGGTGCTCGTCGGCGAGCCCTTCTGGCGAACGGAACCGGATCCTGACTACCTGAGGCTGACCGGTCAAGAGGCCGACCTGTGCGGGACTCACCTAAGTAACGTCCAGGCCGGTGTGGACCAGGGGCTTTCGTTCTTGTACGCGGTCGTGTCCAGTGAGGACGACTGGGACCGGTACGAGGGGCTCCAGTGGCAGGCGGCCGAACGCTACGCGGCACTTCATCCCGACGATCCGGACGTGGAGCAGCTAGTGCAGATCTCGAGAAGGGATCGAGACGCCTACCTGCGATGGGGACGGGACTGCCTCGGCTGGGCCATGTACCTGTTCCGTAAGCCTGGCGGGAGTCGACCGTAGCCTGACTGGGCTGTACTCACCGCCACGGGCAGGCATGGGAGGCAAGGTGCGGCTGTGGGCCTTGTCCGCCTGACGTGGTGCGCATGAGTTGCCGGCCCGCTGCGCTCTCGTGAACAGCGTAGCTCGGCGGCCAGTCAGCTCGATGCGCTTGTTAGACACACGGAGCACAGACCCCCTCAAGCTCCAGCACGCGCCGGCACGCATCGGGTCCGTCGGCGAGGTAGGCGACGATGCCAAGCTCACGAGCGGCGGCCACGCACTCGGGGGCATCGTCGAAGTAGCGGACCTCCCCGGGCGGGACGGCGAGCCGGGCGAGCAGCGTCGCGTAGATGTCGCGGTCCGGCTTGATGAGGCCGAGCAGGTGCGAGGAGAAGGCGAGGTCGAACTGCTCAGAGAAGCCGTCGAAGCGCTCCCAGTGGACGACGTTGCAGTTCGTGAGGCAGGCGACTACGTGCTCCTCGCGCAGCTCATCGAGGAGCTCGAGCGCTGCCGGCCAGAAGTCGCGGGGCCAGCTCGCGAACTCTGTGAGGAACTCCGCCGGCGAGAGGGCAAGGCCCCACTCGCAGAGGAAGCGTGTGGCGAACTCGAGGGGCTCGCTGCGGCCGCGCTCGAAGGCGCGGACCGCCTCGGAGGTGAGCCAGCGGCTGCGGATCGCCTCGGGCTCGGGGCGCTCGGGGAGAAGGTCGGAGAGCGCGGTGAGCGTCGCGTTCTCGACGAGAATGCCGCCCAGGTCGAACACGAGAGTCGGAGGGCGCTTCACCCTGCTGTGTCTAACGTGGTGCGCATGAGCTGTTGGCTCGCTGCGCTTGTTAGACCCACCGCGCATCAGATCGTACCTGAATCGAGTCGGCGTGCGCCGTGTCGGATCGCGGCGATCTCGACGACCTCGGCCTTGCGGCGATAGACGACGCGGTAGGAGCCGACGATCAGCTCGCGCAGATCGTGGCGCTGCAGCTCGGGCACGATGCGGCCAGAGTCAGGGAAGCGGGCAAGGGAGGCGACCCGCTCCAGTAGGTGCTCGAGCCAGGTCAAGGCCGCGGCCTGGTCGTCGGCGGCGATGTAGGCGACGACCTCGTCGACCTGCTCGTCGGCGAGCGGCGACCAGGAGACTCTCACTTCAGGTAGCGCTCACGCAGACGGGACTCGACGGTCGCGTGCGGGATACCCATGCCGGCGTCGAGCTGGGCCTCGGCGGTGCGCACGTCGCGCAGCAGGGCGACCTCGTCGATGAGCGCCTCGTAGGCCTCGACGTCGAGCAGGACCGCAGCGCTGCGGCCGTGTTGGGTGAGGACCACGGGACGCTTGGTCTTCTGCACCTGCTCGATCACGGCCGAGGTGTGCGAGCGGAACTCAGTCACCGGGCGCACGTCGGCTGAAGGACGAAAGAGTGCCATGACGGTCTCCTAGTCGATACGTTACCACGTACATCATAACGTATCGAACCTCGCAGTGGAAGGAGGGTTGGGTCTAACGTGATGTGCACAACCTGCGCGCCGTGCCGATGAAGGATATCTCGGCGCCTGGGCGCGTCAGGTTGATGCACTTGTTTGGCGATCGCCTCACCGCCCCAGGACGATGTCGATGCCGAGGAGCACGAGCTCGAGCTTCCTGGCGGGCAGGGCGCCGACGCGCTCGCTGAGCGCCTCGCGATCGAGGGTGACGAGCTGGGAGACGTTGGCGACCGAGTCCCGGGGCAGACCGGTGGTGCTCGCACTCAGGAGGACGTTGCCGGGCGCCTGGGCCCAGCGCAGGTTGCTGGTCAAGGCGACGCAGACGACGGTGGCGATCCGGCTGCGGTTGAAGGCGTCACCCTGGACGACGACGACGGGGCGGCGGAAGCCGGGCTCGGAGCCTTCGGGCTCGGCCAGGTCGGCCCACCAGACCTCGCCCTGGGCGATCACCAGTCGCTGCGTTCCAGGGTGCGGCGCGCGGCCGCACGGGCGAAGTCGCCGCCGGGCTCGACCTCGTCGCACAAGCGATCCAGGGACTCGGTGATGCTCTCGGCCGAGTGGCGGGCGACGTACTCACGCACGGCGTCGCCGTAGAGCCGGCTACGCGACTTGTTCAGCTCACGCGCCAGCCGCTCGGCGTCGGCGAACAGGTCGTCGGGGATGGAGATCGCCGTCTTCATACCGTCAGTATAACCGCAGGTCTCGAGAATGCAGCGATCTCGAGAGAACGTCCACCCGGGGCTGCGACCTGCGCCGCGAACCGCCCGGCGTATGCCGAAGGTGGTGTGCATGAGCTGTTGGCTCGCTCCGCTCTGATGAACAGCATAGCTCGGCGGCCAATCGGCTCGATGCGCTTGTTGGGCAGAGGTTGGACGGTTCGCTTCACCGCGAGCACCTTGCCCATGGCTAGGAGCTGGAGTTCGGGCTTGATGTAGTGCAGTCGGCTCAACTCAACCTCCCAACCCCGCCCTCTTCACGGCAGTGTCCATATCGGGTCGAAGCTCACAGCAGGACGAACGACTCGGCGATGGCTTCAAGTTGGGCCTCTTTCTCGGGCCAAACACTCTCCGCGCAGTCCAGCTGGAGAATGTAGAGCACGTCCCCCTTCACGATGTAGTGTAGGCGCTGGTGCATCATGAGACCGAAGAGGCCGTCCGGCTTGACCGACGCCTCCACGAAAAGGCACGGGACCCCTGCCAAGAATCCCGTCCACGTCTGGACATTCTCGGCTAGCTCGGCTATCTCAGAAGAGCTGCCCCTAACGTTCGACCGCCACTGCTCAAGGAAGCACGAGACATCGGACTCAGCAATCTCGTCGGGCCCTCGCAGGGTCCCGACGCACACCCATGCAGCGCCCTCCCGCACCGCTCCCACCCAGTCACCTTCTTCGAGTTCTTCTTCGAGTTCCGGCTCGCCGAAGGCAATGGCTCGGTCACCACTGCCGAATGCGGCCAGCTCTCTCTCGATCCACTCGGCAGGGTAGTCAAGCGAGAAGCCCCACTCCTCGTTGGTGTAGGTGGTGAACCGCTCGAACGAGGCTTGAGGGGAGGGTGAAAGCGGCTCGGAGGCCTCACCGCCTCCACAGCCGCCGGCAGTGAGAAGCAGCACGAAGAGCGCAGCGGCGAGCAGTAGGACTCTCCCCCTCATCTCCACCCTCCGGAGTTGCATGGCATGCTGCAGGAAGCTCGATGCCTCACGGTGTAGCCGGAGAGGACCCATGCGATCGCGGGCGGCTTCGCCTGCAGACGAACCATGCTCACCACACCCAACATGAGGACGAGGGGAGCAAAGACGAGCAGGGTGTAGGGGTGCAATATCTACGAAACGGCTCCTGCTCCCGACGCCACCCGCGCTCCTTCTGCCCAACGTGATGTGCATAACCTGCGCGCCGCGCCCTTGAAGGATATCTCGGCGCTTCGGCGCGTCAGGTTGATGCGCTTGTTCTGTGAGTGACCTTCAGCGTCTTGGGCGCACACGGACGAGCCCCGGGGTGACGACGGCGAAGGCGCTCCGCATCTCCTCGCCGTGCTCGCGCAGGGCAAGAGCGGCGGTCTCGGCTTTCGCGGCCTGCGAGAGACCGGCGAGACGCAGCAGGAGGACACCGTGGGCGGCGCGCCCGAGACGGAAGACGAGCTCGCCGAAGTCCTTGTCGGCGGTGAGCAGGAGGCGTTCCTCGCGGGCGGCGAGGTCGAGCACGGCGTCGTCGCTGGTCCCGGGGGCGAGTTCGGCGATGTAGACGAGGTCGTGGCCCTCGGCGCGCAGGCGGGCGACGATGCCGACCTCGACGCCCTCGTCGGCGAGGAGCCTCACGCCACCGACTTGGAGAGCGGGTAGGCGACGTCGGCGCGCAGGACCTCGGCGCCGAAGCGCACGGCGGCGAGCACGCCCTCGCGGGTGAGGCGCGGGTGGGCCTCGAGGAGCTCCTCGATCGTGCGTCCCGCGCCGAGCTCCTCGAGGATCTGCTCGACGGTGATGCGCGTGCCTTCGACGACCGGCTTGCCCATCATGACGTCGGGGTCGGCGACGATGCCCTGGGTGGTCATGCCGTACACCTCCTTCGCGTGCCTACACGATACCACCGCGAGGGGACTACACACGGCACCGTGGATCTCACAGAACGTGATGTGCATAACCTGCGCGCGCTGCGGTGTGAGGATACAACCGCAGCGCGTGGGCGCGTCAGGTTGATGCGCTTGTTAGGTGGTTGCGTGCGCATGCTCTGACAAGAACTCGCGGAGCCGCGCCAGAACTTCGCGCTCGTCGCCGTAGACGCCTTGCCGGG
>JAFGAW010000068.1 GCA_016933475.1 Thermoleophilia bacterium | reverse complement strand
CTGTTCGACCTGGCGACGCCCGAGGACGAGGAGGCGGCGCGTACCGTGGCTGCGGCGCAGGCCGCCGCAGCGGCCCCCGAGGCGGGGGCCGCTGCGGCGACGGAGGGTGGCGCAGCGGCCCCCGAGACGACCCCTATCACCCCGGCCGCGTCCCCGGCCGCCTCCGCGGCCGTCGAGCCCACGGCTCCCGGACCCTCTCCTGACGACGGAATCGACTGGGACGTGCTCACGCCCGACTGAGCGGCTCCGCGCCGTTCGTCGTCCCGCGCCGGTGCGTCCCGGCTCCTGTGCCTCCATGTCGGCTGGTATGCGAAGGGGGCGGGGCGACTCGCGTCGCCCCGCCCCCTTCGTCAAGCCCGCGGCCCCGCGGCCGCGGCCGTCTGCTGTGTCGCTGCCGTCAGGCGGTCACGTCGCGGACGAGCTCCTCGAACGCCGCGATGTAGCGGTCGATGTCCTCGTCGGTATGCGTGATCGAGAGGGTCCACTCCTCCTCACGGCCGGGGGCGATGATGATGCCGCGGTTGATGTTGTAGAGCCAGGCCAAGGCGACGAGCTCGTGGTCCTGGGTCTTGATGAACGATTCGTAGTCGGTGATCTTGTCGAGGGCGAAGTTGACGCAGCCCTTGGACGAGATGCCGACGGTGTAGCCGGGGAAGTCGTACTTCTCGCAGACCGCGTCGCAGCCGGCGATGATCTTGTCGTTCAGGTGGTTGAGGTGCTTGTAGGCGTCGTCGGTCATGACCTTCTCGAAGCTGGCGCGGGCGGCGGCCATGCCGAGCGGGTTGCCGGCGTAGGTGCCGACCTGGAAGACGGTGCCGTCGTTGACGACCGCCATGACCTCGTCGCTGCCGCCGATGGCGCCGGCCGGCGTGCCGCCGGCGAGGGCCTTACCGAGCGTGATCATGTCGGGCACGACGCCGAAGCGCTCGACCGAGCCGCCGCGGGCGGTGCAGATACCGACCTTGACGTCATCGAAGATCAGGACGATGCCGTGCTTCTTGGTGAGCTCTCGGACACCCTCGAGGAAGCCCGGCTCGGGCAGCACGACGCCGAGGTTCATCATCGCCGGCTCCATGATGACGCAGGCCGGCGGGTTGCCTTCTGCGACCATGCGCTCGATGCGCTTGGTCATGTTCTCGAGGTCGTTGAACGGGACCGCGACGGTGAGGTCGATCGAGCTCTGCGGGATGCCGGCGCCGTACGAGAGCGAGCAGTAGTTGTCGCGCGGCCCGATCTTGCCGTAGTCGAGGGCGCCGATGCTCACCATCACGTAGTCGTGATGACCGTGGTACGAGCCGAACATCTTGACGATGGGCTCGCGGCCGGTGAAGGCGCGGGCGACGCGGATGGCGTCCATCGTGGCTTCGGAGCCCGAGTTGACGAAGCGCCACTTGGGGAGCTTGAAGGCGCCGGCGAGGTTCTCGGCCATGATGATGGAGTCTTCGGTCGGCAGGGCGAACTGGGTGCCGAGCGGGGCACGCTTCTGGATGGCCTCCACGATGATGGGATGCGCATGGCCCTGCACCATGCAGCCGAAGCCGTTGTGGAAGTCGACGATCTCCTGGCCCTCGACACTCCAGATGTGCGGCCCCTTGCCGTGGGTGAAGTAGATGGGGTAGGGGTCACGGGCCTGGTACGTGGAGGCGACGCCCATTGGCATGTGCTTGATGGCGCGCTGGTAGAGCTCGAAGGACTTGGGAGTCGCCGCCTCGAGGCGCTTCTCCTCCTTCTCCATCAGTTCGGCGATGCGCTTGCGGTTCGGTACACACTCGGCCATGTTCCGCTCTCTCCTTGTCGGTCCCCCTCGCCGGCAGCCACGGATGAGAGGCTGGGCGGCGAGGCTTGGACACTTCGTGTCTGGCGCCGGGCACGGACACTCCGGTGCCACGCAGGTCGTCGGCCTGCGAGTCATTGCGCTGGTAGACCGGCTATCACCCTCTTCCGCTGCCCGGCGTCGAACGGCCGCTGCGTCTGGTCGTGACGACTGGTGCGTGTCGGCGTCCTCTCTGGGTCGCGCGCGGGTCGCGCGTGCAAGTTTATATCATGCACAACAGGGATGTAGGGTTCGGCAACAAATTGGCGGTTTCGGCAGCCGAATCGGCAATACGGAGGGCTTCCTCCGCGTTCGGGGGGAGGGGGAGCCGTCGCACGCGATCCGGCGAGGGACTGGGCCCCGACGCTCCCGTGACGGGCCTGCCGCAGGCCCGGCGCCGGTCGCGCCGCAGGCCCGGCGCCGGTCGCGCCCCGCGGCGCCGGCCCGCCGCCGCGTCGATGTTTAGATGATAGACTACGTGGCGACAAAGTTGATATACTTCGACTCAACTTTTGACCAGCGTCGTATCGTGGCACGGCAGTGACGTGTCCGCACGCAAGGAGGAGTCTGCATGGGCAAGGTCATCGGCATCGACCTGGGGACGACCAACAGCGCGATGGCCGTCCTCGAGGGTGGCGAGCCTACCGTCATCCCCAACTCGGAGGGCGGTCGCACGACCCCGTCGGTCGTCGCCTTCTCGAAGAGCGGCGAGCGTCTGGTCGGCAGTGTCGCCCGGCGTCAGGCCGTCACCAACCCGGAGAACACGGTGTTCTCCATCAAGCGCTTCATGGGGCGTAAGTACGGCGACGTCGCCGAGGAGATGACGATCGTCCCGTACCATGTCAAGGCCGCCGACAACGGCGACGCCTCGGTCGAGATCGGCGGCAAGTCGTACTCGCCGCCCGAGATCTCGGCGATGATCCTGCAGAAGCTCAAGCGCGACGCCGAGGACTACCTGGGCGAGAAGGTCAGCGACGCGGTCATCACCGTGCCGGCCTACTTCAACGACGCGCAGCGGCAGGCCACCAAAGACGCCGGCCGCATCGCCGGCTTCGAGGTCAAGCGCATCATCAACGAGCCCACCGCGGCGGCCCTCGCCTACGGCCTCGACAAGGAGCACGACCAGACGATCCTCGTCTTCGACCTCGGCGGCGGCACCTTCGACGTGTCGATCCTCGACATCGGCGAGGGCGTCTTCGAGGTCAAGTCGACCAACGGCGACACCCACCTCGGCGGCGACAACTGGGACAAGTCGGTCGTCGACTGGATGGTGGGCGAGTTCAAGCAGAGTCAGGGTATCGACCTGAGCAAGGACAAGATGGCCCTGCAGCGCCTGTACGAGGCCGCCGAGAAGGCCAAGATCGAGCTCTCGACCACGCAGTCGAGCAACATCAACCTGCCGTTCATCACCGCCGACGAGAACGGGCCCAAGCACCTCGACCTGACCCTCACGCGGGCCAAGTTCGAGGAGCTCACGCGGGCTCTGCTCGACCGCGTTGTCGCGCCCGTGAACGCGGCGATCAAGGACGCCGGCCTGGGCAAGGAGAAGATCGACCACGTGATCCTCGTCGGCGGCATGACCCGTATGCCGGCCGTGCAGGAGAAGGTCAAGGAGCTCATCGGCAAGGAGCCGCACCGAGGCGTCAACCCCGACGAGGTCGTCGCCGTCGGCGCGGCCATCCAGGGCGGCGTCCTCGCCGGCGAGGTCAAGGACGTCCTGCTGCTCGACGTGACCCCGCTCTCCTTGGGGATCGAGACCAAGGGCAACGTGTTCACGCGCCTCATCGAGCGCAATACGACGATCCCGACCAAGAAGAGCGAGATCTTCTCGACCGCCGACGACAACCAGACCAGCGTCGAGATCCACGTGCTCCAGGGCGAGCGCCCGATGGCACGCGACAACAAGACGCTGGGCAAGTTCCAGCTCGTCGGCATCCCGCCGGCGCCGCGCGGCATCCCGCAGGTCGAGGTCACCTTCGACATCGACGCCAACGGCATCGTCCACGTGAGCGCCAAGGACCTCGGCACCGGCAACGAGCAGAAGATCACGATCACCGCCTCGAGCGGCCTCGACGAGAAGGACATCGAGCGGATGATGAAGGACGCCGACGCGCACGCCGACGAAGACCGCAAGGCACGCGAACTGGCCGAGACGCGCAACAATGCCGAGAACCTCATCTACTCGACCGAGAAGTCGCTCAAAGACATGGGCGACCGCGTCGACTCGTCGACGCGCGAGCAGATCGAGAAGGCGGGCGCCGAGCTCCGCGAGGCGCTCAACGGCGACGACCTGGGCGAGATCGAGGCCAAGTCCGAGGCCCTCATGCAGGCGTCGCACAAGCTCGCCGAGGCCGTCTACCAGCAGGCACAGCAGCAGCAGGCGGGCGGCGACGGCACCGGCGCGCAGGGCGAGGCCGGCGGCGACGAGAACGTCGAAGAGGGCGACTACGAGGTGATCGACGAGGACCAGTGAGCTGGGCCGGACGGCCCAGTCGGCAGGGGCCGGGTCTATGCCATCGGCCCGGCCTGCAGATCCCAACAGAGAGACGGAGGTGCACAAGATGGCCATCATCAGGTGGGACCCGTTCCGGGAGATGACGCAACTGCAGAACCGCTTCGACCGGCTCTTCGACGCCGTCGGCGGGAGGCAGGAGAGCTGGCTCCCCGCGGTCGACGTCTTCGACACGCAGGACGCGGTCGTGCTCAAGGCCGAGCTCGCCGGCATGGATCCGGACGACATCCAGATCGAGGTCGAGGACAACGTGCTCACCATCAAGGGCGAGCGCAAGTTCGAGGAGAAGGTCGACGAGGAGCGCTACTACCGGGTCGAGCGCCGCTTCGGCTCGTTCCAGCGCAGCCTGGCGTTGCCGCAGGGCGTCAAGGCCGACCAGATCGAGGCGGCCTACGACGAGGGCATCCTCACGGTGACCGTGCCCAAGGCCGAGCAGGAGAAGCCGAAGCGCATCGAGGTCCAGGCGCACAAGGCCGTAGAGGCCGAGAAGCGCAAGACCGTCGAGGCCAAGAAGAGCGACGAGCAGTGAGCGCGCCCCGTCGCGGGTGAGCGGCGCGGCGTGCCGCGTCGCGGCCGGGCCGGCTCGCCGGCCTGGCCGCACCCGGGCGGGCGCCCCGGAAGGGACCGAGCAGGACGATGATGCAACCCCACCGCAAGAGAGAGCAGACCGAGGCGGATCGCCAGGCGGCCGAAGCCACCGGCGCCGAGACGGCGGCCGACGCGGGCGCTGCCGCCGGCGAGACGGGCGTGGCCGCCGACACGACGCCGCACGGCACGCCGCCGGGCCCCGTGCCCGGCGGCGGTACCGAGGGCGCCGGCGAGGAGCTCGCCCGGGCGCTCGCGGAACGCGACGACTACCTCGACCACCTGCAGCGCCTGCAGGCCGAGTTCGACAATTACCGCAAACGCGTGCGGCGCGACCAGGAACACCTGCGCCTGAGCGCCGCCGAGACGGTCGTCGAATCGCTGCTCCCGGTGGTCGACAACCTGCGCCGCGCCGTCGAGGCGACGCGCGAGCACGGGGGCGAGCAGCTCGCCGCCGGAGTCGCGCTGGTCCACGAGCAGCTCGTCAACACGCTGGCCGGCCACGGCCTGACCGCGGTCGAGGTCGAGCCCGGAGTGCCCTTCGACCCCGAGGTCCACGAGGCGGTCATGACGCAGCCCTCCGACGATCACGACGAGGGCGCCGTGCTCCAGGTCATGGAGCGGGGCTACCTGCTGCACGGGCGCCTGCTGCGCCCGGCCAAGGTCATCGTCGCCAGGTGAGACATGACCGACTTCTATCAGACACTCGGCGTGCCCAAGACGGCATCGCAGGACGAGATCAAGAAGGCCTTCCGCAAGAAGGCGCGCGAGTGCCATCCCGACCGTAACCAGGGCGACGCCGCGTGTGAGGAGCGTTTCAAGGAGGTCAACCAGGCCTACGAGACGCTCTCCGACCCCGAGAAGCGCAAGCAGTACGACGAGTACAGCCGTCTCGGGGCCTTCGGGCCCGGCGCCGGCGGCTTCCGGCCCGGCGCCGGCGGTCAGGGGTTCGACCCGCGCATCTTCCAGCAGTGGCAGCAGCAGCAGGGTCAGGGGGGCGCGAGCTTCGAGTTCGGCGACATGGGCGATATCCTGTCGAGCCTGTTCGGCGCTGCGACCACGGGCCGTGGCGGCCGCCGTCGCCGGCCCGCGGCCGAACGCGGCGCCGACCTGCAGGCCGACGTCACGGTGTCGTTCGACGAGTCTCTCGAGGGCGCCACCGTGCGCGTGCCGGTCGACAAACCCGACACCTGTGACACCTGCCACGGCACGGGCGCCGCGCCGGGCACGACGCCGAAGATCTGTCCCGACTGCGAGGGTCGCGGCGTCGTCGCCCAGAACCAGGGCCCCTTCGCCCTGTCGCAGCCCTGCCCGCGCTGCCGCGGGGCGGGGACGATCGTCGAGACACCGTGCCCGACGTGCAAGGGCAGCGGCGTCCGCCGGCGCACGCGGCGCTACAGCGTCAAGGTGCCGGCCGGGGTCAAGGACGGCACCCGCATCCGCATCAAGGGCAAGGGCGAGGCGGGGCAGCGCGGCGGGCCGGCGGGCGACCTCTACGTCGTCGTGCACGTCGAGTCCGACGACCTCTTCGACCGTCGCGGCGACGACCTCGTGATCGACGTACCCGTGACCCTGAGCGAGGCGGCTCTCGGCGCCCGCGTCCGCATCCCGACGCCGGGCGGCGGGCACGTCTCGCTCAAGGTCCCGGCGGGCAGCCGCGACGGTCGCACCCTGCGTCTACGCGGCAAGGGCGCCCCGAAGCTCAAGGGCGGCGGACGCGGCGACCTGCTGGCACGGGTGCGCATCGCCGTGCCCGACAAGGTGAACAAGGAACAGAAGGAGCTGCTCGAGCGGCTGGGCGAGGCGTTGCCCGACCCGCGGGCGGCGGCCTTCGGCTGAACCGTGACGAGAGCGGACGGTGGAGATGGCCTCCGACGAGCGTGAACGGCCGGTGTTCGTGATCTCGGTCGCGGCCGAGCTCGCCGGCATGCACCCGCAGACGCTGCGCATGTACGAGCGCCGCGGCCTGCTGCGCCCGCAGCGCTCGGCCAAGAACGCGCGCCGCTACTCGCAGGCCGACGTCGAGCGCCTGCGCCGCATCCAGGAGCTCGGACAGACCGGGCTCAACCTGGCCGGTGTGCAGCGGGTGCTGGCCATGGAGGAGCAGATGGCGGCGATGCAGTGCGAGCTTGAGCGCCTGCGCGACAACCTCGCGCGAGCGGCGACCGAGATGAAGCGCGACCTGCGCCGCCGCGAGAGCGCGCCGCCGGTCGGGCTCGTCCCGGTACGGCCGGCGGCCGTCGTGCCCCTCGGGCGCCGCCGCCGGCGCTGGTGAGCGCGAGGCACGGGACTGCTGGCTGCGGGTGCGGTGCGACGAAGTGCCGGCACGCGGCGGTGTGCATGAAGCCGCAGTGCCTGAGAGATGACAAGTGAAGACGATCGAGAGAGTGTGATGGACGTCAACAAGTTCTCAGAGCGGGCCCGCGAGGCGCTGGAGACGGCGCAGGGCGTCGTGCGCCGCAGCGGCGGCAGTCAGCTGGGCACCGAGCACCTGCTGCTCGGCGTGCTCAGCCTGCCCGGCGGCGTGGTCGATCAGCTCTTCGGGCTGATGAGCATCGACAAGGGCGCGGCGATGGCGCGCGCCGGGCAGTTCGCCGAGACCTCCGGCGCTCACGGCGCCCCGGCGGAGCAGCTCTACCTGACGCCGCGCGCCAAGGCCGCCCTCGACATCGCCGCACAGAAGGCCCAGGAGCTCGGCGACGCCTTCGTCGGCACCGAGCACCTGCTGCTCGGCGTGCTGCTCGAGGGCGAGGGCGCCGGCGCCGCCGTCCTGCACGAGGTCGGGGTCACCGAGGACGGCCTGCTTCGGGCGCTCAACCAGGTGCGCTCCTCCGGGGTCGACTACGACGAGCAGGCGCAGGGCCAGAGCATGCTGACGCAGTACACGCGCGACCTCACCGCCCTGGCGCGCGACGACAAGCTCGACCCCGTGATCGGGCGCGACGCCGAGATCAAGCGCGTCGTCCAGGTCCTCAGTCGGCGCACCAAGAACAACCCCGTGCTCATCGGCGAGCCCGGCGTCGGCAAGACGGCGATCGTCG
>JAFGAW010000067.1 GCA_016933475.1 Thermoleophilia bacterium | reverse complement strand
TTCTTCCCGCTCCCGCACGGACACGGGTCGTTACGCCCGACCTTCTCGACGACCACGCGCTGCTTGACCGCGACCGGCGCGCCCTGGCCACCGTCGGCCGCGACGGCGCGCGGCGGCTCGTCGGCGAAGTCCGCCCCGCCGGGCGCCGCGTACCCGCCGCCGACGGCCGCGGCGCCACCGAACGAGGTCGTGTTGGCGAGCTCGTCACCGCTCGAGTAGTTGAACGCCTGGACCGGCTGCTCGAGGGCCATCGCGGTGAAGATGGCGAGGTCCTCGGGGCGGTTCTTCATGAGCGTCGTGACCGTGCTCGTCTTGATCGAGTCCATCATGTCCTGGAAGAGCGCGAAGCCCTCGTTCTTGTACTCGACCAGCGGGTCGCGCTGACCGAGGGCGCGCAGGTGGATACCCTCCTGCAGGTAATCCATGTCCTGCAGGTGCTCCTTCCACTTGCCGTCGATCACCTGCAGCAGGACGGCGCGCTCGACGTCGCGCATCTGCTCGACGCCGATGAGCTCCTCGCGCTGCTCGTACTGGGCGACGGCGTCGTCGACGACGAGGTCGACGACGTCCTGGACCTGAGCCGACTCGATGTCGATGTCCTGCCGACGTACGCCCGGGTCGTACAGCATCTTGAGGGCGACGAAGAGGGCGTCGAGGTCCCAGTCCTCGGCGTACTCGCTCTCGTCGAGCTGACCACGGACCGCACCGTCGAGCACGTCGGCGACCATGTCGCGCACCTGGTCGCCGAAGTCCTCGCCGTGCAGGATCCGGCCGCGCTGCTCGTAGATGATGCGCCGCTGCTCGTTCATGACCTCGTCGTACTTGAGCACGTTCTTGCGGCGCAGGAAGTTGAGCTCCTCGACCTTCTTCTGCGCCTTCTCGACGACGCCGGTCAGCATCTTGTGCTCCATCGGCTCGCCCTCGGTCGGCCCGAGGCGGTCGAGGATGCGGAACATACGGTCGCCGGCGAAGAGACGGATCAGGTCGTCCTCGGCCGAGAGGTAGAAGCGGCTCTCGCCCGGGTCGCCCTGGCGACCGGAGCGGCCGCGCAGCTGGTTGTCGATGCGCCGGCTCTCGTGGCGCTCGGTGCCGAGGACGTAGAGGCCGCCGACCTCGCGCACGCCCTCCCCGAGCTTGATGTCGACGCCGCGGCCGGCCATGTTCGTGGCGATCGTGACGGTGCCCTTCTGGCCGGCGTTCATGATGATCTCCGCCTCACGGGCGTGGTTCTTCGCGTTGAGCACGTCGTGCGGTACGCCGCGGCGCTCGAGCAGGCGCGAGAGCAACTCGCTGACCTCGACCGACACGGTGCCGACCAGCACCGGCTGACCCTGCTCGTAGCGCTCGACCAGGTCGTCGACGACGGCCTCGTACTTCTCCTTGCGGGTCTTGAAGATGAAGTCGTTGTGGTCGGCGCGCACCATGTCGGCGTTGGTCGGGATCGTGACCACCTCGAGACCGTAGATCTGGCGGAACTCGTCCTCCTCGGTCTTGGCCGTGCCGGTCATGCCGGCGAGGTGCTCGTACATGCGGAAGTAGTTCTGCAGGGTGATCGTGGCGAGGGTCTGGTTCTCCTCGCGGATCGGCACGCGCTCCTTGGCCTCGATCGCCTGGTGCAGGCCCTCGGACCAGCGCCGGCCCTCCATGATGCGGCCGGTGAACTCGTCGACGATCTTGACCTCACCGTCCTGGATCACGTAGTCGACGTCCTTCTTGTAGAGCGCCTGGGCACGCAACGCCTGGATCAGGTGGTTGACGAGGCTGCCGTCCTTGTAGAGGTTCTCGATGTCGAGCGCCTGCTCGATCTTGGCCACGCCGCTCTCGGTGATGGCCACCGTCTTGTGCTTCTCGTCGACCTCGTAGTCGTCGTCGGGGTGCAGCCGCGGGACGGCGCGGGCGAAGCGGCGGTACGTGTCGGCGGCGGTCTCCGGCGCGCCGCTGATGATGAGCGGGGTGCGGGCCTCGTCGATGAGGATCGAGTCGACCTCGTCGACGATGCAGTAGTAGTGCCCGCGCTGCACCTGGTGCTCGCGACGCATGGTCATGTTGTCCCGCAGGTAGTCGAAGCCGAACTCGCTGTTGGTGCCGTAGGTGACGTCGGCGTCGTAGGCGAGGCGGCGCTCGGCCGGCGGCATCATCGCCTGGATGACGCCGACCTCAAGACCGAGGAACCGGTAGACCTGGCCCATCCACTCGGCGTCGCGCCGCGCCAGGTAGTCGTTGACGGTGACCAGATGGGCGCCGCGCCCGGCGAGGGCGCGCAGGTACATGGGCATGGTGGCCACGAGGGTCTTGCCCTCGCCGGTCTTCATCTCGGCGATATCGCCCTCGAAGAGGATCGTGGCGCCCATGACCTGGACGTCGAAGGGGCGCATCTCGAGGGCGCGGCGGGCCGCCTCGCGAGCCGCCGCGAACGCCTCGTTCATGAGGTCCTCGAGGGGCTCACCGTTGCCGGCACGCTCGCGGTAGGCGAGCGTGAGCGCGGCGAGCTCGGCATCGCCCAGGGCCTGCATCTGCGGCTCGAGGGCGTTGACGGCCCTCACCTGCTCCTCGAGGGCCTTGAGGCGCCGGCCTTCACCGGCGTGCATCAGCTTGTCGACGATCCTGATCACTGTCGCTCCTGGGGCCGGGGCCGGCGCCGTGCCGCACACGCGGCCGGCGGCTCCACCGTCTATTGTCGCACAGGACCGCGCGAGCGTCGTCGTGAGGCGGGCGGCGCCTCACCGGCGCTTCCCGACCGCCTGTCGCGCGGACGCCGCAGCGGCGGGGGCGCGGGCCGCCGGCCCGCGCCCCCGCCGCTGCGCCCTCAGAGCTCGGCCGGCTCGATCAGCCCGTAGTGGCCGTCGCGCCGCCGGTACAACACGTTCGTACGCGTGGTCTCGGCGTTCTGGAAGACGAAGAAGTCGTGGCCCACGAGCTCGAGCTGCAGCGTCGCCTCGTCGACCGACATCGGCTTGAGGGCGAACTGCTTGACCTTGACGACGCGCCCGTTGTCGCCGGGCTCCTCGCCGGCCATCTCGGCGCCCAGGACGGTGGCGGCAGCGAGCGGCTCCTCCTCGCCCTCGAGGAGCGGCATGGGCGCGGGCTCGGGCTCGATGACGAGCTTCTCGTGACCCTTGCGGGTCTTGCCGTGAGTCTTGTCGTGGTACTTCTTGACCCTCCGCATCAGCTTGTCGGTGACCAGATCGATGGCCGCGTACATGTCGTCCGAGCGTTCGCGAGCACGGATGACCGGCCCGCGGGTGAAGATCGTCGCCTCGGCGACGCTCGGCTCGGGGATGCTCGGGTTCTTCTCGACCTTGAGCTCGAGCTCTACGCGCGTCACTTCGTCGATCTTGCGCTGCTGGAGGAGCTTGTGGACCCGGGCGACCTTGTCCTCGGCGTATTCCTGCAGGGCATCGGTGACGGTGACGTTGCGGCCTTTGATCTGTGTTCTCATCGGCTTCGCTCCTTTGCATGGAAGGCTGCCTCGCGATGAGCTGAGGACGCTGGGGTGGACGAGCGCGTGGCTCGGGGGGACGAACGGCGGACGGCGCGTGCGAAGGTGAAGGCTCGGGGGTCGACTCCAGCTTCTGTGAGCACGCTCGCGCAGTGGTTCAACGTTTCACCTGTGGTGTATACGTCGTCAACGATCACCACTCGCTTGAATCCAGTTAATACCCTGTCGGCCCCCGGCCGCAACTGAAAAGCGTCACTGACGTTGGCCGCGCGCTCGGCCCCGTGCAGGCCGCTCTGGCGGGCCGTCGCACGCGTGCGCCGCAGGAGGGGCACGGCCGGCAGCGCCGCCAAGCCTGCGAGCTCGCGAGCGAGCAGCTCCGCCTGGTCGAAGCCGCGCTCGACCGTGCGCGTGCGGTGAGCCGGGACCCAGGTGACGGCGAGCCCGGGATCGGCGACCGCGGCGCCGCGAACGGGACCGTCGGCGTCTGCGGCGCGGGTATCCCGGTCTGCGGCACGGCCGGCCGGGGCTGGCACGGAGCCGGCGTCCTCGCCGCCGCAGGCGGCGACGAAGGCCGGCCCCGCCAGCACGGCCATCTCGCGGGCGAGCGAGCGCATGGAGCGGAACTTGCAGGCCGTGACCAGCGCCCGCGCCGGCCCCTCGTACACGAAGGCGGCGGCAGCGAAGGCGAAGGCGAGCTCGCGACCGCCGCACTCCGCGCAGACGAGGCGCCCGTCGTACGCATCCTGCGCCCCGCGCTCCTCGTGATCACCGCGCCCGAGGCGTCCAGCGCGTACGCGGGGGCTCACCGAGGCCCACGTGGGCGCGCCACAGCGCGGGCAGCGCTCGGCAGGCAGAGGCGTGAGTTGCATCGCGCACGCAGCGCAGAGCCACGCACCGACCGTGCGGCACTGCACACAGCGGCGCGGGAAGACGAGGTCGAGGACCTCCTCGAACAGCTCACGGGCGCCCATGGCGCGCCCGCCTCAGGACGGCTCAACGATATCGTCGCCGAGGTCGGCGTGCGGCCCGCAGCGCGAGCCGGCGGGCACGACGACCCTGGCCGCCACCTGGGAGCGGTCGCCGATCACAGCATCCTCGTGGATGACCGCCTCGTGGTGGACGACGACGTTGCGCCCCAGGATGCTGCCGGCGAGCCGCGTGCCGCGCCCGGCGCGGACACCGTCCCAGTGGATCACGCCCTCGAGGACGGCGCCGCGCTCGATCACGCAGCCGTCGCCGACGATGAGGGGCCCGATGAGCTCGGCCTCGGGCTCGACCGTACAGCCGGCGCCGAGCAGGATCGGCGGCTCCAGGTGAACGCCGGTGGCGACCTCGGTGCCCTCGCCGATCCAGACCCCGGGGTGAAGCTCGCGCCCGGGCACCTCGAGCTTGACCCGCCCGAGGAGAGCGTCGAAGTTGCTCATCCGGTACTGCTCGATGTTGCCGACGTCGTTCCAGTAGCTCTCGAGCGGCCACACGTACAGCGGCGCGCCGGTCTCGAGCAGTGCCGGGAAGACATCCTTCGCCCAGTCGACGAAGACCCCGGGCGGCACGTGGTCGAAGATCTCGGGCTCGAAGGCGTAGATGCCGCAGTTGCAGAGGTGGGAGAGCTCCTCGCCGGGCGCGGGCTTCTCCTGGAACCCCGTCACCCTGCGGTCACCGTCGTGGATCACGACCCCGTAGTGGGAGGGGTCGTCGACCCGCTTGACGGCCATCGTACCGATGCGCGCGCCGGCGCGATGGGCGGTCACAAAGGCGGTGAGGTCGATGTCGGTGAGGCCGTCGCCGCTGACGACCACGAACGTGCCGTCGCCGAGGAAGTCGCGAAAGCAGCCCACGCCGCCGGCCGTGCCCAGCAGCTCGCGCTCGAAGTTGTAGCGCAGACTGACATCGAACGCGCTGCCGTCGCCGAAATACGTGCGGATCTTGTCGGGGTGGTAGTGCAGGTTGGCCGCCACCTCGCGGACGCCGTGGCCGCGCAGCAGGTGCAGCATGTGCTCCATGACCGGCCGATTGAGGATCGGGACCATGGGCTTGGCGGTACGCCCGGTCAGCGGGTGAAGTCGCGTGCCGAGCCCCGCGGCCATGATCATCGCCCTGAAAGCGCCGGCGGGCGCAACCGCGCCGGCGCCCTGTGTCTCTCGCTCGCTCACTCTGACGCCCCTCTCATCGCACCGCCCCCGCGGACACCCCCGTACCTCTCGGCCGCCCCCACGACTCGCGGAAGCACGTGACCCTGCGCACCACCTCGCCACCCGGACGCGCTGCACCCCTTCGTACGCACCGTGTCTCTCGGCCCCGCCGTTCTCCTCGGACAGCCCTCACCCAGAGGATGCGGGCCGGCAGGCGCCCGCAGCGCACGCCGCGGCGAGCGC
>JAFGAW010000066.1 GCA_016933475.1 Thermoleophilia bacterium | reverse complement strand
TACCGCACGCTCAGGGTCGGCTCCAGCGGGCTCATCGTCGAGGGCCTGCTCACGCGCCTCAGTCAGCTGCGCATCCGCGTGCCGGCGATCGACCGGTACTTCGGGGTCAAGGACAAGGACGCCGTCGTGGCGTTCCAGAAGGCGTACCGGCTGACGCGTGACTACGTGGTCAACTACGCCGACTGGCGCAAGCTCGAGTTCGCCAAGGTGGCGAGGCCGAGGTACGCGAGCCCGAGCGTCCACATCGAGATCGACAAGACGCGGCAGATCCTCATGGTGGTGAGGGACGGCAAGACCGCCGGGCTCATCGCCGTGTCGACGGGGGCGACCGGCAACACCCCCGAGGGCGCCTTCAGGATCAAGAGCAAGATCCCCATGTCGGTGAGCCTCTTCGGCACCGACCTGCTGCCGTACACGATGGGGTTCTACGGCGAGTACGCGATCCACGGCTACTGGTCGGTGCCCCCGTACCCGGCGAGCCACGGCTGCGTGCGCGAGCCGGTCTGGGTCTGCAGGTGGGTGTACGACCGGTCGTTCCTCGGCGAGCGGGTGTACATCTACCACTGAGGGTGAGGGTGGTCGGTCGGCCCGGGTGCGCGCGCCTGACACCTGATGCGGGGCGGCGGGGGCGGCGGCGCGGACGCGCCGCCGCCCCCGCCGCCGTGCGGGCTGTCGGCCGACGACGGCGGGCGCAGCCGCCCCCGCCGTCATGCAGTCGGCGTCACCACCGTGTCGACGAGCCGCTCGATGAGGTCGAGCCCGGCAGCCATGGTCGTCCCGGCGGCGTCGTCTCGCTCGGGGTCGTACGCGGTGACCGACAAGCCGGCGACCGGGATGCGTGCGGCGACGATGCCGACGGCGGCGACGAGGTCGCCGGGCGTGAGCCCGCCCGGCGACGGGAAGTCGACGCCGGGTACGAAGACCGGGTCGAGGACGTCGATGTCCACGTGGACGTAGGCGTGGACGGCGCGGGGGGCGGTGGCCAGGGCGGCGCGTAGGGCGGCCTCGAGGCCGCCCTCGCTCCCGTCGTTGCGCAGGCCTTCGACGCCGACGACCTGCACTCCGGTCGCGGCGAAGCCCTGCACCTCGCCCGGGTCGAGGTCGCGGCTACCGGCGTGCACGCAGGCGCGAGGGTCGACGGCTTCGCCGCGCCTCTGCGCCCACGCCTCCGGGTGCGCGACACCGCAGGCGATCGCCAGCGGCATGCCGTCGAGGAAGCCGCTCGGCGTGGTCGCCGGCGTGTTGTAGTCGCCGTGGGCGTCGAACCAGACGACGGCGGTCTCGCCGGCGCCAAGGCCCGCGGTCATGCCGAGGGCGACGTTGCAGTTGCCCCCGGCGACGACCGGCAGTGCGCCGCGGTCCACGGCGGCCCGCACTGCCTCCGCCAGCGCCTCGTTGACGGCGACGACCGCCTGCAACTCGTCCTCGAAGGGCGCCGGCCGGCGGATCTCGACGACCTCGACCTCGTGGCCGCGCGCCTCGAGGCGCGCGGCCAGGCCCGCCTCGAGGTAGCGCGCCGGCCCGAGCGCCATGCCTGCGCCCTCGCGGCCGAGGTGGTAGGGGACGCTGAGGACGGTGAGCTTCATCGAGGCCTCCTGGCGTGACGGCGCCGCCGCCTCGCCGCGCTACTTCGCCGGCAGGCGCTTCTCGAGCACGATCATGTCGGGCCGGTCGGCGGCCGGCGCCGGCACGAAGTCGTGCCCTTCGTAGAGGTGCCGCGACGGCCGGTCGTCGGCCGGCACGTAGGCGCTGAGGCGGGCGCGGCCCTCGGCGAAGGCGATGCCCTCGACCCAGTCGAGCAGCTGCCGGCCGACGGCCCGCGCCTCGTAGGCGGGACCGACGCAGAGGCAGCGCAGCCACACCGTGTCGTCGTCGGTGTCGAACGCCACGTAGCCGGCGATGTCGTCGCTCTCGGTCTCGCCGACGTAGACGCGGGCGCGCTCGAACAGGTCGAGCAGCGCGCGCTCGTCGAAGCGCTCGGGGTGGCCCTCCTGCGCGGCTCTCGGGTGCAGGGTCTCTTCGGCCATGAGGTAGAGCAGGCTGCGGTCCTCGGCGCGGGCTTCACGGACCGTGACTCTGAGACGCTCCATCGTCACCTCCCGTCGGCGCTCGCGGGCGGGCGGGCCGCCGCGGCGATCTCTCTCCGGTGATTCTACACCGCGCCCCAGCGGGGGCGGCCGGCGGCGTCCTTCAGGTGACGGGGTACGAGCCGAGGACCCGCAGCCAGGGGAGCTTGCAGGTGAGGCACTTCACCGCCTGGGCGAGCCGCGTGTCGCCGCTCCTGCCGTCCATGTCGATGAAGAAGATGTAGTGGCCGAGGGCCTGTTTGGAGGGCCGCGACTCGACCTTGGTCAGGTTGACGTGGCGATAGGCGAACTCGGAGAGGATGAGCAACAGGCTGCCGGGCTCGTCCTGGTCGATGCCGCAGACGAGGCTCGTCTTGTAGGGCGCCGCGAGGTCCTGCGCGACCGGCGCCTTGGCCAGGTAGACGAAGCGGGTGCGGTTGTCGGGGAAGTCCTCGATGTCGTCGCGCAGCACGGTGCACTCGTACATCTCGGCCGCGAGGCGCGTGCCGATCGCCACCCAGGGACGGTCGACGCGGCTCACCATGCGGACCGCCTCGGCGGTCGAGTTGGCGGCCTCGTGCTCGACCCCGGGGAGCTCCTCGCGCAGGAAGGTGCGGCACTGGGCGTAGGCGTGCGGGTGGCTGATGACCTTGGTCACCGTCTCGAGCGCGCGCGGGGCGCGGGCGATGAGCTGGTGGCGGATGGGGTGGACGACCTCACGCGTGATGACGAGGTCCTCGAAGTCCCAGGCGAGGGCGTCGAGCGTGAGGGCGACGGAGCCCTCGATCGAGTTCTCGATGGGGACGACGCCGACCGAGGCCTCGCCGTCGCGCACCGCCTGCATGACGTCGCGGATCGAGGCGTAGGGGAACGGCGTGAGCGCGTCGTCCGGGAGGTTGGCGAGCAGGGCCTCCTCGGTGAACGTGCCCTCGGGCCCGAGGAAGGCGACGCGGCCGTTGCCGGCGGGCGTCATCCCGAGGTGCTCCGCGGGCGCTGTCTCGAGAGCGTGTCCATCGGCTGAACGCTATCAGAAACCGGGGCGCCCGAGGCGCACGGTCGGAGCGGGATGGGGCGCGAGGTCGGGTGGATGCGGAAGCGACGGTCGGCGGATGCGGAAGCGACGGTCGGCGGATGCGGCGGATCGCGGTCGGCAACGGGGCGAGCGTCGGACGGCTGCGAGTGCGGCGAAGAAAGGACGGTGCGTCAGGTCGGGTCGTGCCCGGACCCGGGGTCGTCGGCACCGGCGCCGGGCTCGTCGGCACCAGGGCCGGGCTCGGCTGAGCCGCCGCGGTGCTGGCGCGACTCCCACACGAAGTCGTCCTCGACCGCCAGCGGTGAACGCCGCCGCGGCGCGGGCGACGACCCGGGCGTCGCCTTCCCGGTCGAGGTCGCCCCGTTTCGCCCGGTCTCGGACGCTGCGTCCCCGGCCGGCCGCGTACCGCTCTCCGTCGCGCCGCTCGCCCCCGCCTCGCTCTCGGCCTCGGTCTCGGCGGGCGTCACGCTGACGCCCGGGGCCTCGGTCACGGTGGCCGCCGCCGTCGGCACGCCGGTCCGCGGTTGGGGCGGCAGCGGGTCGGGCACGGCCTCGGCCACCGCGCGCCGCTCCTCGGGCGACAGCTCGCGGTCGGCGACGCCCTGGTCGAGGGTCTTGACGTAGAGGCGGGCGAAGTCGCGCGCCGCGATGGCGCTGAGGACGAAGCCCGAGCGGTAGTCGTCGAGGAGCACGAGCGTCGCGCTCTGTTGCCCGCCGGCATCGCGGAAGGCGTCGTAGCGCACGAGCGCCCGGTGGGTCAGGGTCTTGGCGAGGCGCCGCTTGTGGGCCTCGAGCTCGTCGGTGAGGTGCTCTACCGCCTGGCGCAGGTTGCGGACCTGCGCGGCGAGTTGCTCGCTGTGGGCGACGATGTCGCGCTGGTCGTGGGTGCCCATGACGACGACCTGGGCGCGGCGCACGCTGCGCAGCCGCGCCCAGAGCACGCCGGCGAGGACCAGCGCGATGAGGGCAAGGACGGCGGCGGAGAGCGCCAGCCACGGCGCGATGTCACGCAGCGCCTGCACCTGTCACTGGATCTGGAGGAGGAACTTGAAGGTGCCGCGGTTGTTGTCGAGCACCTTCTCGTCGGTCACCGGCCCGGCCTGGACCTTGAGCGTGCAGGTCTTCGAGATGGCTTCGGCCGGTATCGAGAAGCCCGACACGTCGACGGACTGCGTCTCGCCGGGCCGGATCACGCCGATGGTCGTCGTCTGCTCGGCGGCCTCGGCGCCGGGCACGGTGAGGGTGAGGGTGACGGGCACGTCGCGCTCGATCACGTTGCCCTGGTTCTCGACCGACACCCTGAAGGAGAACTGCGCCGAGGCCGGGACGTCGACGGTCTCGCCCGCCTTGAGCACCGTGCCTCCCGGCTCGACCGAGACCTTGGCGAGGGCGACGCCGCGCACCCCGGTCATGCGCGCCGAGGAGCGTAGCTGCTCGATCATGCCGTCGAGGCGGGCGCGCTCGAAGGCCGACGTCCTGAGGAACCAGTCGGCGGTCGGCACCGCCACGTCGGTCACGCCCTCGTCGGCCATGATGGTGCGCGCCGGCGCGTAGAAGAACTCGGCGTACGAGGCGTCGGGCCCGGCGAAGTAGCCCTCGAGCCGCGCCAGAGCGGTGGCGTCGACACCCTCGCGCTTGTCGAGCACGGCGATCATGGCGTCGCGCCAGAGCTCGAAGCCGGTGGTGCGCACCGTCATGCCGGCGATGAGCGCCTCGTGCGGCTCGTCGAGGGGGCCGGGGGGCTCGAAGCGCCGCACGCGCTGCTCGATCTCGGCCTGCGTGGCCGCCATCTGCTCGAGTCGGGCGATGAGGTCGGCGCGCTTCAGCTTGGTGGGGTCGGAGACGATGCCGTTGAGCTGCTTGCCGAGCTTCTCGGAGTCGGTGATCGCGCCCTCGACCGCGGTCATGTAGTCACGGTACGAGCTGATCTTGCGGTTGTGCTGGCAGCTGCGGATGAGCCAGGTGAGAGCGAAGGCGACGACGGCGAGGACGACGACCGCGACGGCGATGCGCTGCCAGCGGCGCGAGCGGCTGCCGCGGCGGCGGCGGGGTGGCGGGGGAGGGGCGCTGGTGGTCGGCGACGGGGCGGCCTGGGCATCGTCGTCGAAGAAATCCACGAGCGGGGTCCCCCTCAGTCGGCCGGACGGAACAGTGGTGGGCGAGGCGGGACTTGAACCCGCACGCACGTAAGTGCACTAGACCCTGAACCTAGCGCGTCTGCCAATTCCGCCACTCGCCCACGGCTCCACACAGGGTTCGGATTGTACCACACGAATACTCCTGCAAAGCCCACTACTGACCGGTCACCCCAGCATGCCCGTCGCCCTTCAGAACCCGAGCCTTCCTCCATCCCCGCCGGCCGAGCGGTACGAAGTGCTGCGCCGGCTCGGGAGCGGCGGTTTTGCCGACGTCTTCGAGGCGCGCGACCGCGAGACGGGGGAACGCGTCGCCCTGAAGGTGCTGCGTGAGGGCACCACGATGCCGGCCCGGGCGGCGCGCGAGATCGAGGCCGCGAGCACTCTCGACCACCCTGCGATCGTCGCCCTCCGCGACACCGTCACCGACGGCCGCCGTGTGTGCCTCGTCTGGGAGCTGGTCGAGGGCGAGGCCCTCGACCAGTTGCAGGGCGAGCTCGGCGACGCCGACGCGGTGGCGGTCGCCGCCGAGCTCTTCGACGGGCTCGGCTTCGCCCACAGCCAAGGCGTGATCCACCGCGACGTGAAGCCCCAGAACGTCATGCTCGACGCCCACGGGCACGTCAAGATCATGGACTTCGGCATCGCCCGCCTGCTCGACGCCGACACGCTGACCAGCGAGGGGGACCTCATCGGCACCATCGCCTACATGTCGCCCGAGCAGGCGGCCGGCCGCCGGGTCGGGCCGCCGAGCGACGTCTACTCGGCCGGCCTCGTGCTCTTCGAGCTGCTCGCCGGCGAGAACCCGGTGCGCGGCGAGACCCCGGCCGAGACGCTGTCCAATGTGGCCGCCGGCCGCCTGCCGTCGCTCGGCGAGTGGCGGCCGGACCTTCCGGCGACGCTCATCGACCTGGTCGACGCGGCCTGCGCCGTGCGGCCCGGCGACCGCCCGGCGGCGGTCGACGTCGCCGTCGCGCTCGAGGATCTCCTCGAGAGCGGCGAGCTCGGCCGCCGCACCCTGCACCGGGCGCGTGCCGCAGTGCGCCCGCTGGGCCGCGCCGCCGCAGCCCTCGAGCGTGGCGGCGGCGCCGCACTGGCGGCCGCCGTCTGTCTCGCCGTGGTGCGCGAGCTGTCTTCGTACCCGGAGGCCTGGACCTTGCCGCTGGCCGCACTGACCGTGGCCGTCTGGGCGGTGCTGCCGCGCGCCGGCCTCGCCTGGCTGCTCGGCGTGCTCGCCTTCCCGCTCTTCGACGTCTCGTTCAGCGTCGGCGTCGCCTACCTGGTGCTCGCCGTCGCCGTGGTCCTCGTCGCCGGCCGCCGGCCGGTGCTGGCGATCTGGCCGGCGCTCGCGGTGCTGCTGGCACCGTTCGGTCTCGCGCTGGTCGCGCCGGCGCTGGCGGCCGTGTTCGGGCGCCTGAAGGGCGCCCTGACGGCCGCCTGGACCGGCGCCGTCCTCATCGTCGTCCTGCTGCTCGAGCGCGTGCCGCGCGGGCCGTTCACGCTTTATCAGCCGCGAGGGCGGCTCGCTGCGGAGCTCGCCGCCGCGGAGGATCCGCTCGACGTGGCGCTCGACGTCGCCGCCGTCCTCGCGACCCCGCAGAGCCTCGTGCAGATGGGCGTCTTCGCCGGTCTTGCCGGCGCCCTGGCGACGGCCCTCGCCCTCGACCGGCTCGAGCTCCGCCTCTGGGTCTGGGCGGCGAGCTTCGCCACCCTGTTCATCCTCTACCGTCTGTTGCCGCTGTTCGTCTGGGAGACGCGAGCGACGCCGGGCGCCCTGCTGCTGAGTGTCTCGGTCACCGCCCTCGTGGTACTCTTGCCGCTGGTCCTGTGGCCCGGTCCCCACCCGGAGGACATCTCTGATGAACATCCTGAAATCGGTTGAGCAGAAGCTCGAGGGTCTGGTCGAAGGCGTCTTCGGTCGGGCCTTCAAGGCGAGCGTCCAGCCCGTCGAGCTCGCCCACAAGCTGGCCAAGGAGCTCGGCGACCACAAGATCGTCGGGCCGTCGCACGTCTACGTCCCCAACGAGTTCGAGATCTACCTCGGGCACGACGACTACGAGCACCTGACCTCGTTCGCCGACTCGCTCAAGGCCGAGCTCTCGAGCTACGTCTCGGCCTTCGCCCGCCGCGAGGGCTGGACGATGGTGGCGCCGCCGCGCATCGATCTGCGCCAGGACGACGACCTGCGCGTCGGTGAGTTCGGCATCGCGACGCGCACCGTCGACCCGCAGCGTGCCGAGGAGTACGCGGCCTCGGCTGCGGCGGGCGGGCCGGCGCCGGTGGTGCCGACGCCGCCGATCACACCGGTGGTGCCCGCCGGGGCCGCGATGCCGGGCGCCGCGGCGGCCGGTGCGGGCATGGCGGCCGGGGCCGCGCTCGGTCCGGGGCACACCGTGCTCTACGAGCGCCCGCCTGTGGCCGCGTCCGGCGGCGTGCTGCGTGGCGAGGCCGGCGTCTTCGAGCTGGCGCAGGACGTCACCGTGCTGGGCCGCAGCCGCCGCTGCGACATCGTCCTCACCGACCCCAACGTCTCGCGTCAGCACGCCGAGGTCCGACGTGCGGGCGGCGAGTTCGTGGTTCGCGACCTCGACTCGACCAACGGCCTCAGGGTCAACGGGCGGGTCGTCAAGCAGGCGACCCTGCGTGCCGGCGACCGTGTCGAGCTTGGCACGACCGAGCTGCGCTTCGAGAGGCGGTCGTGACCCAGGCGGTGGCGGTCGCGGGCGCCGGGCTCACCGGCGCCGGCTGGGCGGCACTGTTCGCCGCGCACGGCCTCGAGACGCGCCTCTACGACCCCGACCCCGAGGCGCTGGCGCGGGCCGCGCTGCGCGCCCCGCTGGCGGCGCGCTTCCTCGCCGGGCAGGGGCTCGCCGACTCGGCCGCCTGCGAGGCCGGGGTGGCCGCCCTCACCACCCATACCGACCCCGCGCCGGCCTTCGCCGGGGTGGCGCTGGTGCAGGAGTGCGCCCCCGAGGACCTCGCCGCGAAGCGCGAGGTCTTCGCCCTCGCCGACCGGCTGGCGCCGGCCGCCGCGCTCATCGCGACGAGCTCATCCGGGCTCTCGATCGGCGCCATCCAGGAGGCTACCGCGCACCCTGAGCGCACGCTCGCCGCGCACCCGTACAACCCGCCCTACCTCGTGCCGCTGGTCGAGCTCGCCGGGGGGCCACAGACCGCGCCCGAGACCCTCGAGCGGGCCGCGGGCTTCTACGAGAGCCTCGGCAAGCGGCCCGTCGTCGTGCGTCGCGACGTGCCCGGCTACGTCGCCAACCGCCTCTCGGCGGCGCTGTGGCGCGAGGCCATCGAGCTCGTGCGCAGCGGCGTCGCCAGTGTCGCCGACGTCGACCGTGCCGTCACCGACGGTCCCGGCCTGCGCTGGGCGGTCATGGGGCCGCACCTGCTCTACTACCTCGGCGGCGGCGAGGACGGCGTGCGCGGGCACCTGCGCCGTCTCGGCGGCGTCAAGGAAGACGTCCTCAACGACCTGGCCACCTGGACCGAGTTCCCCGCCGACGTCGCCGACCTCCTCGCCGAAGGCGTCGAGGAGGAGGTCGGCGACGTCGGCGTCGAGCGGCTCTCTGCCGCCCGCGACGCCGCCCTGGCCGCCCTGCTCCGCGCGAGGCGAGGGGCGTGACGGCGACGGGCACGATCGGCTTCGTCCGCCCCGGGAGGTGCCGATGATCGACACCGTGCTGCTGGCCCTGAAGGTCGGCATCCTCGTGCTGCTCTACCTCTTCGTCTGGTGGGTGGTGCGCCGCACCGTGCGCGACACCGTGACCGGGCAGGCGGCGACGTCGCCGCCCGACGTCGCCCTGCCGACCGCCGACGTGCCTCCGCCGCCGGTGTCCCCGGAGGAGCGCGACGCCCGACGCGAGCAGCGCGACGTCGAGCGCACGATGGACGGCCAGTTGCTCGACTTCACCCCGCACATCGACCCGCGGCTCGTGGTCGAGAAGAGCCCCATCGTGCCGCCGGGCGTCATCTTCCCGCTCGAGGGCTGGGTGACGATCGGCCGCGCACCCTCGAGCAGCATCGTGCTCGACGAGCCGACGGTGTCGAGCACCCACGCGCGGCTCGTCACGCGCGGTCAAATCTACGTCGTCGAGGACCTCGGCAGCACCAACGGGACGTACGTGAACGAGCGCGCCGTCACCGAGGCGCAGCTGAAGCTCGACAGCCGTCTGCGCATCGGCGAGACGGTGTTCCGCTACGAGGAGTGATCCCGCGGTGACCCTGGTCGCCCGCCACGCGGTGCGTACCGACATCGGCCTGCACCGGGAGGCCAACGAGGACGCCGCCGTCGCCCGGCCGCCGCTCTACGCGGTCTGCGACGGCATGGGCGGGGCGCGGGCCGGCGAGGTGGCCTCCGATCTCGCCTGTTCCACGCTGGGCGCACGGGTCGCCGCCGGCGACGACGTCGTCGACGCGGCCCGCGCCGCGAACTCTGCGGTCTACGATGCGGCCGTCGACGACGAGAGCCTGGCCGGCATGGGCACTACGCTGACGGCCATGGTGCTCGACGGCGACGTGGCGCGCTTCGCCCACGTCGGCGACAGCCGCGCCTACCTGCTGCGCGGCGGCGAGCTGCGCCAGGTCAGCGTCGACCACTCGGTGGTCGGCCAGATGATCCGCGACGGCGAGCTGACCCTCGAGCAGGCCGCGGTGCACCCGATGCGCTCGATCCTCACGCGCGCTCTCGGCACCGAGCCTTCGGTCGAGGTCGACGCCTACGAGCTCGCCCTGCGCGCCGACGACGTCGTCCTGCTGTGCAGCGACGGCCTGACCGGTATGGTGCCGGACGAGCGCATCCGGCGCGCGCTGCGGCACGACGACCCCGGGGAGAGCGCGGCCGAGCTCGTCAAGCAGGCGCGCCGCGGGGGCGGCCTCGACAACATCACCGTCGTCGTCGTGTGCTTCGCCGAGGCCGACGACGACGCGGCCGGGCTCGCGGCCGCCGGCGCCTCGAGCGGTGCGGCTGCGGCCGCCGGCGCTGCGCTCGCCGACACGGCCGCGACCGGCGACCTCACTCCGGGCGACGCGCCCGCGACCGCCGCCGACGACGGCCCGGTCGCCGAGCCGGTCGGAGCCGGTGGCCCGGCCGCCCCTGCCGACGCCGCGGCTGCTTCTCCCCTGGAGGCGGCGCCGCGTGCGGCGTCCGCCCCGCCGGCGGCCGAGCGCGAGGCGCGCACGATGCGGCGGCTCAAGATCGTCCTCGCCGTCCTGCTCGTCCTGCTCGTCCTCGCCGTGGGCGCCGCCGTCTCCCTGCAGGCCGTCTACTTCGTCGGCGTCGACGACGGCGACGTCGTCGTCTTCAGCGGCCTGCCCTGGGCGCTCGGGCCGCTGAAGATCCAAGACGTGTACGTGCGCGGCACGCGGGCCTACGACTCGCTGACCCCCATGCAGCAGCAGCTCGTGGACGAGGCGCGTCTCCAGAGCCGCGACGGCGCGCTGGGCCTGCTCGAGAGCCTGGAGACGCTGCCGTGAAGCCGCGCACCGTCGAGCTCCTCTTCCTCGTCCTCGCCGGCGCAGCGGCGACGATGGCCTACGTCTCGGTCTACGCCGGGCGCTACGGCGAGGTCAGCCGGGCCTCGATCGTCTATGCGCTGTTCTTCGTCGGCGTCTTCGTCGTCCTGCACTTCGTCGTCCGCTGGCTGCTCCCGCTGGCCGACCCCTACCTGCTGCCGGTCACGGCCCTGCTCTGCGCGCTCGGCCTCACGGCGATCTACCGGCTCGAGCCGCGGCTCGCCCAGTTGCAGGGCCGCTGGCTGCTCGTGGGCGCCGCGCTCTTCATCCTCACCGTGGTCGTCGTGCGCGACCCGCTGCGCCTCGATCGCTACCGTTACGTGATCGGCGCCGTCGGCCTCGGCCTGCTCGTCCTGACCATCGTCGCCGGCACCGAGGTGCGCGGCGCCCGGCTCTGGATCCGCCTCTTCGGGATGTCGATCCAGCCCTCCGAATTCGCGAAGCTCGCCATCGTCGTCTTCCTGGCCGGCTACCTCGACGACAAGAAGGTCATGCTCTCGGTGCCGACCCGCCGCCTGCTGGGCGTGCCGGTGCCGGCGACCAAGTACTTCGGCCCCCTGCTGATCATGTGGGTGCTGTCGCTGGTCATGCTCGTCTTCATGAAGGACTTCGGCATGTCGCTGCTCTTCATGGCCGTCTTCGTCGCCCTCCTCTACATGGCGACGACGCGCATCGTCTACGTCGTGCTCGGCGCCGGCCTCTTCGCCGCCGCCGCCGCTTTCGCGCTCTCCGTCGTCCCGCACGTGCGCGACCGCTTCGACATCTGGATCGACCCCTGGCGCTACGCCGAGACCACCGGGTACCAGCTCCTGCAGTCGCTGTTCACGATGGCCGACGGCGGCGTCGTCGGGGCGGGCTTCGGGCGCGGCTACCTGCTCTACGCGGCCGGCGACCCCGTCGTCCCCGACATGGCGACCGACTTCATCTTCACCGCCCTGGCCAACGAGATGGGGCTGCTCGGTGCGGTCGCCGTCATCCTCTGCTATCTGCTCTTCGTGTGGCGCGGCTTCAGGATCGCGGTCTGGGCCCCCGACGGCTTCTCCAAGCTGCTCGCCGGCGGCCTGGCCACCGCCTTCGGGCTGCAGACGTTCATCATCATCGGGGGGGTCACGCGCCTGATCCCGCTGACCGGCGTGACCCTGCCCTTCATGAGCTACGGCGGCAGCTCGATCGTCGCCAACTTCATCCTCGTCGCCCTGCTGCTCATGGTCTCCCACCGCACCGCCGTCGTGCACTCTGGGGACGAGGTCCAGCGCCGGCGCCTGGCGGAGCTGAGGTGAGGCCGTGAACCGCGCCGTCGCCAGGATCTTCGTGATCGCCGCCGTGCTCTTCGCCGCGCTCATCGTCAATCTGACGTACTGGATGGTCGTGCGCGCCGAGGACCTGCGCACCGCACCCGAGAACCACCGCCGCATCGCCCAGGAGATGAAGCACCCCCGCGGCGATCTGCTCGCCTACGACGGCAGCGTTCTCGCCGGCTCGGTGCGGCGGTCCGGCTACTACCGGCGCCGCTACCCGCAGGGCTCGCTCGCCCCGCACCTGCTGGGCTACGACAGCGTGCGCTACGGGCGCACCGGGCTCGAGGCGGAGCTCAACGAGCTTCTCACCGGCGAGAGCCTCGAGCTCGGCACGCAGGGCTGGGTCGACCGCATCCTCGGCCGGCGCCCGGACGGCGCCGACGTGCGCCTCACCCTGGTGCCGGCCGTGCAGCGCGCCGCGCAGCAGGCGCTGAAGGGGCAGCAGGGCGCGGTGGTCGCCCTCGACCCGGGCACCGGCGCGGTGATCGCCGCGGCGTCGGCGCCGAGCTTCGACCTGGAGCGCCTCGAGAGCCGCTGGGACAGGTACTCGGGCGACCCGTCGGCGCCGCTCTTCGACCGCGCCCTGCAGGGCCTCTTCGTGCCCGGATCGGCGTTCAAGGTGGTGACCGCGGCTGCGGCTCTCGACGCCGGCGCCGTCGACCCGGAGTCGCGCTTCACCGACACAGGTACCTATGTCGTCTACGGCGGCAAGGTGACCAACTACGGCGGCGCCGTCTACGGCCTGCACGACTTCACGACGGCGCTCACCCTGTCCATCAACACCACGTTCGGTAAGGTCGGCAACGACGTCGGGCGCAAGCAGTTGACGGCCGGCGCCGAGGCCTTCGGCTTCTGGCAGCGGCCGCCACTCGCCCTGCCGGAGAAGGCCGTCGCCGTCAGCGGCCGCTACCGCGACGGCGCGCTGCTCGAGCCGACCGAGGACATGGACCCGCTGGGCACGGCGTGGTTCGCCTGCGGCCAGGAGAACGCGCTCGCCTCGCCGCTGCAGATGGCGCTGGTCGCCGGGGCGGTCGCCAACGGCGGTCGCGTGATGGTGCCGTACCTGGTGTACGAGGTGCTCGCCGCCGACGGGACGACGGTGAGCACGGCCGAGCCCGAGATGTGGCTCGAGGCGATGACCCCGCAGACCGCGGCCACGCTGAACACGATGATGCAGCGGGTCGTGACCGCGGGGACGGGGACGGGCGCGGCGCTCGAGGGTATACCGGTCGCCGGCAAGACCGGCACCGGCGAGAAGGGCGACGGCACCAACGTCGCCTGGTTCATCGGCTTCGCCCCCGCCGACGACCCCCAGGTGGCGGTCGCGGTGGCGATCGACGGCGTCAGCGCGACGGGCGGCGAGGTGGCCGCTCCGATCGCCGCCGCCGTGCTGCGGGCGGCGCTGGAGCAGGTGTCGCTGCCCTGACCGGGCAGGGACACGGGCGTGGGTGCCGTACAGCATGAACGACGGATGAGAGGCAGCTGACAGTGAGCGACGTGTTCCAGGAGGGCCAGGTCGTCAACGAGCGGTACCGCGTCCTGCGCAAGCTGGGCGGCGGCGGCATGGCCGACGTCTACCTCGGCGAGGACCTGACGCTGGGCCGGCGCGTTGCCCTGAAGGTGCTGCTGCAGCGTTTCCTCGGCGACGCGCAGTTCATCGAGCGCTTCCGCCGCGAAGCCAAGGCCGCCGCGGGGCTCAACCACCCCGGGATCGTGGCGATCTACGACTGGGGCCAGGTCGGCGGTACGCCCTACATCGTCATGGAGTACGTCGAGGGCGAGACCCTCAAGGACCTCATCCGGCGCCGCGGCCGCCTCGGCGGGGCGGAGGCGGTCGACCTGACCCTCGGCCTGCTCGCCGGCGTCGAGCTCGCCCACCGCCACGGGATCATCCACCGCGACATCAAGGCGCAGAACATCCTCATCGACCGCAACGGGGCGGCCAAGATCACCGACTTCGGCATCGCTCGGGCCGGCGACTCGGGCATGACCGAGGCGGGCTCGATCCTGGGTACGGCGCAGTACCTCTCTCCCGAGCAGGCGCGCGGACTGCCGGTCGACGAGCGCTCCGACCTCTATTCGGTCGGAGTCGTGCTCTACGAGATGCTCACCGGCCGCGTGCCGTTCTCGGGGGACAGTGCCGTCAACGTCGCCATGCAGCACGTGAACGAGCTGCCCGAGGAGCCGGTGACCCTTGTCCCGGGCATGCCCACTTCACTCAACCAGATCGTCCTCAGGGCTCTCGCCAAGGATCCAGATCACCGCTACGCCAGCGCCGCCGAGTTCGCCGCCGACCTGCGGGCGGCGCGTGCGGGGGCGCCGGTCGCGGCCGCGGGGTTCGACCCCGAAGCAGAGCGCACGCAGTTCGTCGGCGCGGCGACCGCGGCCGGGGCGACGCGCGTCATGACACCGGCCGCGGAGGCGGCGGAGGAGGAGAAGAAGCGCCGCCGCTGGCCGCTCTTCCTCATCCTCGGCGCGCTCGTCGCGCTCGCCCTCGTCGGGTACTTCGCCTGGGCGAGCGTGAGCGGCGACAAGGTCGAGGTGCCCAACGTGGTAGGTCTGACCGAGGACGCGGCGGTCCGCCGGCTCGAGGACGCCGGCTTCAAGGTCGCCGTACAGGAGGAGTTCTCCGAGGAGTTCGCCGCCGGGTTCGTCTCGCGCCAGTCCCCGCCCGGGGGCACGAAGATGGCCGAGGGCGAGACCGTCGACGTCTGGGTGAGCGGCGGGTCGCAGACCGTGGAGCTCCCCGACTTCCGCGGCTGGGACGAGGGCGACGTCGCCGACTGGCTGCGCGAGAACGGGCTCGAGGGCGACCGCAAGACCGGGCGTTCGGACGACGTCGCCGAGGGACGCGTGTACCGCCAGGACCCGGCTGCCGGGGAGGCGGTCGAGCGCGGCTCCACGGTGGTGTTCTGGGTGAGCACCGGGGAGCCGAAGGCCGTCGTGCCGGACCTCGTCGGCATGACCCAGGCCGACGCGATAGCCGCCCTCACCGAGGCCGGTCTCGCGGTCGGCGAGGTGACGACCCAGGCGAGCACCGAGATCGAGGCCGGGCGCGTCATGGCCCAGGACCCGCCGTTCGACACGAAGGTCGAGCGTGGGAGCAGGGTCGCCATCGTGCTCTCCACCGGTCCCGAGCCCACGCCCACGCCTACGCCGACGGCCACCGTTGTCCAGGTGCCCGGCGTGTACGGGATGGACCTGACCACGGCGACTGAGAGGCTCGAGTCCATGGGCTTCGTCGTCGATGTCCGCACGGAGGCGAGTCCTGAGCCGGACGGCACCGTGATCGCGCAGGACCCCGAAGCCGAGACCCTCGCCGCCTGGGGGTCGACGGTGCGGATCACGGTCGCGGAGTGACGGCCGGCTGACCGCCCTGGGGGGAGGGTGACCGTCACCCTCCCCGTCACGCCGACGAGAGGGGCCGTCACCCTCCCCGTCACGCCGGCGGCTTGCCCGGCCGGGACGACCTGAAAGAATGAGGGCATGACGCCCGCCGAAGCCCTCGTCATCATCGTCACGTTGATCGCGCTCGAGGGCCTGCTCTCCGCCGACAACGCCATCGTGCTGGCCGTGCTCGTGCGCCGCCTGCCCAAGCACCTGCAGAAGAAGGCGCTGCTGTACGGCCTCGTCGGCGGCTACGTCATGCGCGGCCTCATGCTGCTCTTCGTCACGCTGATCGCCGGGCTCTGGTGGGTCGAGATCATCGGCGGCGGCTACCTCGTCTACCTCGCCCTGCACCACGTGGCCCAGGTGCGCCGCGGGGTGCCGGTCGACCACGTGCACGGGCCCGACCAGGACGCGTCGGGGCAGTTGGCCGAGCCGATGACCGCACGCAGTGGCGGCTTCTGGTCGGTCGTGGCCAGGGTCGAGCTCATGGACCTGGCCTTCGCCGTCGACTCGGCCCTCGTCGCCGTCGCGCTCACCCGCGTCCTGTGGGTCATCTACATCGGCGTCTTCATCGGTATCCTCATGCTCCGTCTGGCGGCCGGCTGGTTCGTGCGCGTCATGGAGCGGCACCCGCGCTTCGAGCACGTCGCCTACGCGCTGGTGGCCTGGGCCGGCATGAAGCTGCTGATCGAAGGCTGGTCCGGCATGGTGACCTACCTCGGCCACCCCGCGCTCGCCGTGCACCTGCCCAAGGTCGGCTTCTGGGTCGTCACCTTCGCGGTGCTCATCGTGGGCGGCGCCTGGGCGATGCGCGAGCGCGCGCCGCTGCCGGGTGTCGTCGGGGAGAAGCCGCAGCACTGAGCCGACGCGAAGGGGGCGGGCCGCCGCCGGTGGCCCGCCCCCTTTCCCTCCCGGCGCCCCCGTCCGCGGGCTCAGATCAGGCCCTTGGCCTCCAGGTACGGGAAGATGAAGTAGAGGACGAAGGCGAGGGCCGACACCCAGAGCAGCCAGTTCACCTCGCGGCCCCTGCCCTGCACGACGCGGATCAGCACGTAGGCGATGAAGCCGGCGCCGATGCCGTTGGTGATGCTGTAGGTGAGCGGCATGATGGTCATGATGAGCACGGCGGGGAGGCCAAAGGCGAGGTCGGCGAAGTTGATCGAGGCCTTGGCCTCGCCACGCTCGTGCTCGGCTTCGCCCTCGGCCTTGGTCAGCGTCGCCATCATCAGGTAGCCGACGACGATGAGCGCGGCTGCCGTCGCCTCCGAGGGCACGATCGCGGCGATCGGCGAGAAGAACATCGCCAGCAGGAAGAGGACGCCGACGACGACCGCCACCCACCCGGTGCGGCCGCCGACGCCGACGCCGGCGCCGGACTCGATGTAGGTCGTGGCCGAGGAGGCGCTGGCCGCGCCACCGGCCACGGCGGCCAGAGAGTCGACGAGCAGCGGACGGTTGACCTCGGGCAGATCGCCCTTCTCGTCGAGGTAGCCCGCCTGGCCCCCGACGCCGACGAGGGTGCCCATCGTGTCGAAGAAGTCGCTCAGCATGAGGCTGAACACCCAGAGCAGGGCGGCGGCGACGCCGAGCTTGCTGAAGGCGCCGAGGTCGAACTGGCCGACGAGGCTGAAGTCGGGCGAGGCGAAGACCTTGTCGGGGATCACGGCGGTGCCGGGCAGGAAGCCGGCGTCCTTGTCCCAGATGTAGTTCATCACGACGCCGAAGACGGTGGCGACGATGATGCCCAGAAGGATCGCGGCGCGCCAGCGAAGGGCGAGCATGACGATCGTGGCGAGGAGCCCGACCACGGTCACGGCGAGGGGCACCATCGGCACGCTGCCCACCTCGACGAGCCCGACCGGCGTACCCCCGTCGACGTTGATCAGGCCGCCGTCGACGAGACCGATGAACAGGATGAAGAACCCGATGCCGACGACGATCGCTTTCTTGAGCTCCAGTGGGATCGAGTGGAAGATCGCCTCGCGGAAGCCGGTGATCACGAGGATCGTGATGGCGACGCCCTCGAGGACGATGAGCCCCATGGCGCTCTCGAAACTGAGCCCCTGGCCGAGCACGAGGCTGAAGGCGACGACCGCGTTGAGCCCCATGCCGGGGGCGATCGCGAAGGCGCGGTTCGTGACCAGCCCCATGAGGATGGTCATGACGCCGGCGACGAGGCACGTCGAGGTGAGCGCGGCGGCGAAGGGCAGACCCTCGCCCCCGAGCCCGAGGATGTTGGGGTTCACGAAGATGATGTAGGCCATGACGATGAACGTCGTGAGCCCCGCGAGGGTGTCGCGCTTCAGCGACGTCCCCCACTGCTGGAACTTGAAGAACCGCTCGAGGGCGTTGCCCCCGGTCGTCGCGGCCACTGCGGCCATGTGCGCTCCTTTCTGCTCGGCGAAGGCCGGGTCCCCCCTGGATCCGGCGAGACGACGCGCGCATTCTAGTACGAACCTGTCGGCTCGTGTCGGCGCGCCGGGACTGCCCGGCTGCCGAAGCGCTGGCGCCGGGCTGGACGCGGCGGCCGGGTGGGCCGGCGGCCCGCCGCCGGCCGGCGTGCCGCGGCGCGGAGCCGTGACCCGGCGCGGCGCCGCGCCCCGGCGGCCAGTCCGGGGCCGGCGACGATTGACAGTGGTCGGGGCCGTCGGTATCGTCGCCGCTGCCCACTCCAGGGAAGGATGTGAGCCACCCCGGTGGACGACGGGCCAGGGCCGTTCCCGCTCTCCGAGTTCGAAGGCATCATCGTCATCGACGCCGACGGCGTCGAGGTCGGTGAGCTCGTCGACGTGCTCGCCGTCTTCTCCCCGCACACGCCGCCGGTCACCGGTTTCTTCGTCGAGCGCGAGGGCGACCAGCTGCGCGCCGCCTGGGACGCGGTCGCCGAGCTCGACATCGACGGTGAGCGCCTGCGGCTGGGCGTGCCGCTCGAGCGTCTCGAGCCGGCGTCCCTGAGCGGCGACGAGATCGCCCTCTTCGATGCCGTTCTCGACAAGCAGGTGCTCGACATGTCGCGGCGCGCCTTCGTGCGTGTGCAGGACGTGCTGCTCGAGGAGCGCGACGGCCGCCTGGTCGTGACCGGTGTCGCGACCGGCGGGGGCGCACTGGCCCGGCGCTTCGGCCTCGGCTTCCTCTCGCGCCGGCTCGCCGCGCGCGCCGGCGACATCGTCCCCTGGGGCGACGTCAACCTCATCTCACTGCGGCTCTCGCGGCTCAACTTCGTCGAGGCCTTCGCCGAGCTGGCCGAGCTGCACCCGGTCGACATCGCCGACATCGTCAGCCAGGTGGGCCCACGCGAGCGCGCCGCAGTGCTGGCGGCGCTCAACACCGAGCTCGCCGCCGACACCCTGCAGGAGATGGAGCCCGAGCTGCGCGCCGCGGCGCTCGCGGAGATGTCGCTCGAGCGCGCCGTGAAAGTGCTCGGCGAGCTCGACGCCGACGCCGCCGCCGACGTGCTCGCCGACGTGCCCGACGAGCTCGCCGAGCAGCTCCTCGCCCGCCTGCCCGACGAACGGGAGCTCGACCTGCGCGAGCTCGCCAGCCACCCCGAGCACTCCGCCGGGGCGCTGATGACGACCGAGCTCACCAGCGTGCGCAAAGGCACGACGGCCGCGGCGGCCCTGGAGTGGATCCGCGGCACCCAGCCCGACCAGCACGCGATGACGTACGTCTACGTGCTCGACGACGACGAGCGCCTCGCCGGCGTCCTCAGCCTGCGCGACCTCGTGCTCGCCGATCCCGGCGACGCGGTCGACGACATCATGGAGGACGACGTGGTCACGGCGACGGCCGACCTCGACGAAGAAGAGGTCGGCCGTCGCATGACGCGCTATAACCTGCTGGCGCTGCCGGTCGTCGACCCCGACCGCCACCTGCTCGGCATCGTCACGCTCGACGATGCCCTCGACGCGATCCTGCCCGAGGACTGGAAGCGGCGCCTGCCGCGCCTCTTCCACTGAGCGCCTGCCGCGCGACTGCTGGGGGGAGTCCTGCATCGACTCCGGCTGCGAGTGGCTCACGCTCGCGGGCGGCCGGTCAGACGGGCTGCGCTGCCGCTCAGACGGGCTGCGCTGCCGCTCAGACGGGCTGCGCTGCCGCTCAGACGGGCTGCGCGGCCGGTCAGACGGGCTGCGCTGCCGCTCAGACGGGCTGCGCTGCCGCCGGCACCTTGACGCGCTCGCGGGCGCGGCTCTCGCGCGGGACCGCGACCACTGTGGCCAGGTCGACCCGGTAGCGGGCCACGTCGCCGCAGCGCGCCACGGTGCGGAAGCCGCCGCCCTCGAGCACCTCCGGGTTGAAAAGGTTGGCCTCGCGCAGGTAGCCGCGGAACCGGTCGGCCGGGTCGCTGCGCCGCAGGGCGAAGGCCTCGAGGGCCGGCACGTCGCGCAGCTTCAGCGCGGCTTCGAGGTCGAGCAGGAGGCGCTGGAAGCCGGCGAGGTACTCCTCGTCGTAGAAGTAGGCGCAGAGAAGGAGCCAGGCGTCGGGCGACGGCGGCCCGGCGGGCAGCGACATCGCGTGCGCCACGAGCCGACTCGGGGCCGCCTGAAGCCAGCCGATCACGTCGTCTCCGTCGACCAGGGCCCGGCCGAAGAAGCCGGCCTCCTCCTCGACGGCGCGCTCCCAGCCGGGTCGCAGGGCGGCGTCTTTCGGGTGCGGCGACTGCCACCAGGTGCACCCGCGGCAGACGGGCGCCATGACATCGCGCCCGGCGACGGTGAGGTCGATCGCTCTCACGGCGCCCCTGTCACGTTCGCCGCACGCCGGGTGAGGTCGAGCACCCTCACCGCGCTCCCGTCACGTTCGCCGCACGCCAGTGCCGGCCCGACCGCACCGTGAGGCTCGCGGGGTCACTCCTGGTCGAGCCCGGCGACATCGTCGACATGGACGCGGACGTGGGCGAGGGCGGTGCCGGTCATGCCGGCGAGATAGTCGGCGCCGGCGGTCGCGACCTGGCGTGCCACGGTCGGGATGTGCGCCCCGGCGTCGACCACGATGTGGAGGTCGAGGGTGGGGCCGTCCTCGGTCGCCCGGTCGAGCCGCACCGCCTGCAGGCGCTCGATGTGGGCCTTCTCGCCCAGGGACTGGAACGGTGTGCGGTGGAGCTCAACGAGGCCGGGGACGTGTCTGATCGCCTCCCAGACCGAGCTCGCGATGACCTCGGGAGTGAAGCTCGCGTTGGGCTGATCGGGCATGCGTCACCTCGCGTCGTCGCCATCGAGGCAGTATAGCGCTCCGTCCGGCAGGTCAAGCGTGGGTCAGTTGCCTCGCCCGGCGCCCGTCCCTATACTCACCGCACGCGCGGCGGCACCCCGCGCCCTCATCTTGACGACCATGACCGACAACCAGCCGACGATCTATCGCGCCGATTGGGTCCTGCCTGTGGCGGGGCCGTTCGTCGCGGGCGGCGCCGTGGCCGTCGCCGGCGAGCGCATCGCCGCCGTCGGCGACGCCGCCGAGGTCGCCGCGGCCTACCCCGGGGCGCAGGTCGTCGACCTGGGGCGCGCCATCGTCATGCCCGGGTTCGTCAACTGCCACAGCCACCTCGAGTACACGTTGTTCCGCGGCATCCTCGACGACGCCCAGTTCGGCGACTGGATCCTCCAGCTCGTCGACTTCAAGGCGTCGCTGACGCCCGAGGAGTACGCCCTCAGCGCGCGCCTCGGCGCCGCCGAGTCCGTCGCCTCGGGCATCACCACCGTCGCCGACACCTGCTACGGCGGCACCAGCATGGCTCCGGCGGCCGAGGCGGGGCTGCGCGGGCGCCTCTATCTCGAGGTGTTCGGCATCGACGACACGCGCATCGACGAGACCCTCGCCGCCACCGAGCGGCGGCTCGACGAGGCGCGTGCCGCCGCCCCGCCGACCTTCGACGTGGGTCTCATGCCGCACGCCCCGTACACGGTCTCCAGCCGGCTCTTCCAGACCCTCGCGGCCTTCAGCCGCGAGCGCGGCATCTCCATGGCGAGCCACGTCGCCGAGAGCAAGGACGAGCTCACCTACGTGCGCTCGGGCTCGGGCAAATTCGCCCACGACTTCCGCGAGAAGCTCGGCTGGGAGCGCATGCTCGTGCAGCCGTACGGGGTGAGCCCCATAAAGTACCTGCAGCAGTGGGGCGTCTTCGACGCCGACTTCCTCGCCGTGCACTGCACCCAGGCGACGCTCGACGACGTGCACATCCTGCGCGCCAAGGGCACCCCCATCGTCCACTGCCCCAAGAGCAACGCCAAGCTCGGCTGCGGCATCGCTCCGCTGCCCGACCTGCTGCGCCTGGGGGTCACCGTGGGTCTCGGCACCGACAGCCCCGCGGCCAGCAACATCATGGACATGTTCGACGAGATGCGTACCATGCTGCTGCTGCACCGCGCCACCGAGCGCGACGCCTCGGTGCTCGACGCCGAGACCTGCGTGCGCCTCGCCACCCTGGGCGGCGCCGAGGCGCTGGGCATGGCGGCCGAGGTCGGCAGTCTCGAGCCCGGCAAGCTCGCCGACCTCATCGCCGTCGACATCTCGAGCTCGCACTTCGCGCCGGTCGAGAACCCGTACTCGGCCCTCGTCTTCGGCGCCAACCAGGACGACGTCTTCCTGACCGTGGTCGGCGGCCGGCCCGTGTATCGTGACGGCGAGCACCCGGGTCTCGACGTCGAGCTCCTCCGCGCCGAGGCCCTGGTCGCACGGTTGCGGCTTCAGGAGCGCTCCCGTCAGGGCCTGGTGCGCGTCGGCAGCGTCGAGTCCGGCTGGTGGCAGACGGGCGGGGCCCTTGAGGAGGCGACGGCCTAGTGCTTCTCGATCGCAAGAAGGTCAAGTTCTGGCAGCGCATCATCTTCGGCGGCATGGCGTTCCTGATGGCGGCCTTTCTCGTCGTCGGCTACTCCGGGGCGCTCTCGAGCTGTCAGCGCGGCGGCGGTATCGGCGACGACCCGGTCGAGCAGCTCGACGACGAGATCGCCGCCCTCGAGCAGCAGCTGCGCGCCGACGAGACCGACGTGGCCCTGTGGGGCGAGCTGGGCGACACCCTGATGTCGCGCGGCAACGCGCAGCAGGACCTCGAGGCGCGCGAGGCCGACTGGCGCAAGGCGGTCATCGCCTACGAGCGCCAGGCCACGCTCCTCGAGGAGCAGGAGGGGGCCGAGACCAAGGCCGCGCGCCGCGAGGTGCTCGAGACCCTGGCCGACGTCTACCTCACCCTGCAGGACTACGAGATGGCGGTCAACGTCTACGGCCAGCTCACCAGTCTCGCGCCCAAGGAGGCCAAGTACTTCCTGGTCATGGGCGAGATCGCCGCCAGCATCGGCGACACCGACCGCGCCCTGCTGGCGTACACGCGCTACCTCCAGCTCGAGCCCGATTCGGCCGACGCCGAGTTCGTGAAGGATTGGATCGCAGCCAACAGCCCCGACGGCGAGGGAACACCCTGATGAGCACAACCTTCAGTGTCGACAGCGCGCGCCTGCAGGACACCGTCGGGCTGGTCACGTTGACCGGCGAGGTCGACATCTACACCGCGCCGCGGCTCAAGGAGCACATGCTCGAGCTCTTCGAGACCGGCGTGCGCGACATGGTGATCGACCTCTCCGCCGTCACCTTCATCGACTCCACCGCTCTCGGCGTCCTGATCGGCGGCGTGCGCCGCGTCAACGACTTCGGTGGTACCATCGCGCTGGTCGTCGCCACGCGGCCCGTCCAGCGCATCCTGTCGGTCACCGGTCTCGACCAGGTCTTCACCGTCCACGGCACACGCGACGAGGCCCTCGCCGGCCTCGGCTGACCGCGTCGTCCACCTCGACAAGCTGCGGTCCGCGTGGTACTGGTCCCCTGTCCGCGCCCTACGGCGCCGGCGTCACGAGTGAGCAAGCATGAGACTGATCGTCACTGAGAAGGATTCGGCAGCCAAGAAGATCGCCCAGATCCTGGGTGAGGCCGTCGCGGTCAAGGAGCACGGTCGCGGCCGCCAGAAGGTGCGCTCCTACCGCTTCGAGTGGCAAGGCGACGAAGCCGTCGCCATCGGCCTGCGCGGCCACGTCATGGAGACCGTCTTCCCGCGCAGCTACAAGCGCTGGAGCCTCAAGACCTTGGGCGACATGATCCGCCGGCCCGACCTCGCCTGGGTCGTCGACGGTGGCGCCGTGTCCACGCTGGCCGCGCTGCGCACCGCCGCCAAGGGCGCCGACGAGGTCATCATCGCCACCGACTACGACCGCGAGGGCGAGCTCATCGGCCACGAGGCGCTCGAGATCCTCCGCGGCGATGCGCTCCTGCGGCACCCGGCCGACCCGGCCGACGGAGGCAAGGCCGGCCGCGGGCGCCGCGCCGCCGGAGGCAAGGCGGCGGCCGGCGCCAAGGCCGCCGCCCCGAAGGCGGCCGCCACGGCGGCCGCCTCCGCCGACCCCAGGGTCAAGGCCATGCTCCCGGCCGCCGTCGTCGATCGGCACCACCGGGCGCGCTACAGCGCCCTCACGGCCGAAGAGGTCAAGGCCGCCTTCGCCAAGCCCTCCACCGTCGACTTCAGCCTCGCCGAGGCCGCCCACTCGCGGCAGGACATCGATCTCGTCTGGGGCGCCGTGCTCACGCGTTTCATGTCTCTCGCCTCCTACCGCTACGGCAGCGAGTTCCTCTCGGTGGGCCGCGTGCAGACACCGACGCTGCGCCTCGTGGTCGACCGCGAGCTCGAGCGCCGTGCTTTCGTGCCCGTGCCCTACTGGGAGCTCGGCGCCGTGATCGAGACGGCCGACGGGCCGCTCGCCGTCGCCCACGCCGGCGGTCGCTTCGACGACGCCGAGGCCGCCGAGACGGCGCGCGCCCGCGCGGCGGCGGCCGAGGTCGCCGTCGTGACCGGTTACAAGGCTCAGCCGCGCCAGGTCGCCCCGCCGCCGCCGTTCAACACGACCGCGCTCATGAGCGCCGCCTCGGGCGTCGGCGTCTCGCCGGCGCGCGCCATGCGCGCCGCCGAGAGCCTGTACCTCGACGGCCTCATCAGCTACCCGCGCACCGACAACACCGTCTACCCGCCGTCGCTCGACCTCAAGGGCAGCCTGCACCAGCTCTCGTCGCACAAGCCGGTGGCGGGGGTCGCGGCGCGCCTCGCTGCGCAGGAGCGTCTCACGCCCACGCGCGGCAAGCGGCGCACCACCGACCACCCGCCGATCTACCCGGTCGACGTGCCGCGCGGCGAGCTCAGCGGCGACGCCGCCAAGGTCTACGACCTCGTCGTGCGCCGGTTCCTCGCCACCCTGCTCCCGGCGGCGGTGATCGAGGGGCAGCGGCTCGACGTCGGCATCGGCGGCGAGCCGTTCCTCGCTCGCGGCAGCCGCGTCGCCAGCCCCGGTTTCCTCGAGGTCTACGAGCGCTACGCGGCCAAGCGCGATCGGCCGCTGCCGGCCGTGACGGTCGGCGACGAATTCCCCGTCCTCGAGCTGCAGGTCGACGCCAAGGAGACCCAGCCGCCGTCGCGCTACGGCCAGGGCCCTCTCATCGAGAAGATGGAGGAGCTCGGCCTCGGCACCAAGGCGACGCGGGCCGACATCATCCAGCACCTGTACGACCGCAACTACGTGCGCGACAACCCGGTCGAGCCGACCGAGCTCGGCGTCGCCCTCATCGCAGCCTTCGACGTGGCGATGCAGGAGGCGCCCCTCGACATCTCCTCGAGCGCCATGACCCGTGAGCTCGAAGGCGAGATGGACCGCATCAGCGAGGGCGAGCTGCGCCGCGAGGAGGTCGTGGCCGACAGCCAGCGCATGCTCGAAGAGGCGTGGCGTCTGCTCGACAGGCACATCGACGAGGTGCGCGACCGCATCCGCAGCGGCGTGCGCGAAGACCTCACGCTGGGCGTCTGCAAGAACTGCGGCGGGCAGCTGCGCGTCTTGCGCGGCAAGACCGGCAAGCGCTTCGCGGCCTGCGTGGGCAAGGAGGGCGAGGCGCCCGGTCCCGACGGCCGTCGGGGTTGCGGGCAGACGTTCCCGCTCCCCCAGCGCGGTACCATCATGCCGACCGGCAAGACCTGTGCGGAGTGCGGATGGCCCGAGATCAAGGTGCTGGGCGCGGGCGGCCGCGGTCGGCCGTGGGTGCTCTGTCTCGACATGGACTGCCCCACCAAGGCCGCGTACAAGGCGCGCTCGCGCTCGAAGTCGCATACGACGGGCTGAGCGCGCCGCCCCGATCGGCGAGTCTCGAGGAGGGCGTGTGACGACTCTTCCCGGCCTGCTCGTCTCCTTCGAAGGCGTCGACGGCTGCGGCAAGTCCACCCAGGCCGAGCTGCTGTGCGAGGCGCTCGTCGGGCGCGGGCTCCCGGTGGGTGCGGCCGGCGCACCGGCCGCCGTGATCCGCGAGCCCGGCGGCACCGAGGCCGGCGAGCGCATCCGTGCCCTGCTTCTCCACGGTCCCGACGGCCTGGCGCCGTGGACCGAGGCCTTGCTGTACGCCGCCGCCCGTGCCCAGCTCGTCGCCGAGGTCGTGCGGCCGGCGCTCGCCGCCGGCCGCGTGCTCGTGCTCGACCGCTTCCTCGACTCGTCCCTCGCCTACCAGGGCCACGCCCGCGGCCTCGGCGTCGACGTCGTGTACGCGCTGAACGAGCCGGGTCTGCAGGGAGTCCTGCCCGACGTCACCTTCGTGCTCGATGTCGACCCCGCGACCGGGCTCGCGCGGGTGGGTGGGGCTCCCGACCGCATCGAGCGCGAGGGCCTCGAGTTCCAGCGCCGCGTACGCGACGGATTCCGTGAGCTCGCGGCGCGCTTTCCCGGCCGCCTCCGCCTGGTCGACGGCGAGCGGCCCCCCGGGGTCGTCGCCGCTGAGATCGAGGCCGAGTGCGGCCGTCTGCTCGAGGCGCGCCGTGTTTGAGGGCGTCGCCGGGCAGGCGCGCGTCAAGAGGGTGCTCGAGCGCGCCCTCCGCGAGGACCGCCTGAGTCACGCCTACCTGTTCGCCGGGCCCGAGGGCCTGGGCAAGCTCGACCTCGCCCGCGAGCTCGCCGTGGCCCTGGTCACCAGCTGTGCCGGCTGCGGCGCCTGCGACGAGTGCGAGCGCGCGCGCCGCGGCCTGCACCCCGACCTCGCGGTGATCGAGGCCGAGGGCGACCAGATCCGCATCGAGCAGATCGACGCCCTGGTCGCCGACCTGTCCCTGCGGCCCTTCTCCGCGGCGCGCCGGGTGTGGGTGATCCCCGAGTGCGAGCGTCTCAGCTACATCAACGATGCGGCCGCCAACAAGCTGCTCAAGAGCCTCGAGGAGCCCCCGGCGCACGTCCACTTCCTGCTCGTCAGCGACCGCGTCGAGAGGGTCAAGCCGACGATCGTCTCGCGCTGTCAGGTGATCGACCTCGCCCCCATCTCCGAGGCCGAGGTCGCCGAGCACCTCGCACGCGTCCACGGCGTCTCCGGCGACGAGGCCGCGACCCTCGCCCGGCTGGCGCGCGGCTCGGTCGACCGGGCGGCGCGGCTGGCGGCCGACGCCCGCGGACCGCGTCGCCGCGAGCAGTACCTCGTGCAGGCCGCGCGCCTCGTCGGCGGCCCGGCCGGCGGCCCGGCCGGCGGCGACGGGCAGACGCGGCGCCCGGGGCCGGCCTTCATCGCCCTCCTCGAGGCCGAGACCGCGGCCGTCGGCGAGGAGGTCGCGGCACGCGCCGCGGCCGAGGTCGCCGCGACCGAGCAGGCGTTCTCCGACAAGCGAGAGCGCGAGCGCCGGGTCAAGGCCGTCGAGGCGCGGGCGAAGCGCGAGCAGCTGCGCCGCCGCCGCCTCGCCGCCCTCGATGCACTCGACCTGCTGGCGTCGTGGCTGCGCGACCTGCTCGCGCTCTCCTGCGGCGCACCTGCTACCATCTTGAACGTGGACCGGCGGGCGAGCCTCGAGGAGAGCGCCCTCGCCGCTCCCGAGGTGTACCGTCGTCTGCTCGGCATCATCGCGGCGACGCGCGGCGACCTGTACCTGAACATCGATCAGAAGCTGGCCCTTCAGGCGATGATGGTCCGCTTCGAGGAGGTCACCGGCGCGTGACGAGAGTAGTGAGCGTCGTCTTCAGGGGCGGCGGCAAGGTGTACCAGTTCGATGCCCGCGAGCTCGAGCTCGAGATCGGCGACCACGTGGTCGTCGACACGGCGCGCGGGCTCGACTTCGGGCGCGTCGTTCTCGCTCCCGCCGAGGTCGCCGCCGGGCAAGCGCCCGGCGGCCTCAAGCGCGTCGTGCGCAAGGCCGGCCCCGACGACTTCGCCGCCGTGAGCGAGGGGGCCGCCCTCGAGCAGGAGACGCGTACGGCCTGCCGTGAGCTCGCGCGCGAACTCGGGCTGGCGATGAAGGTGGTCGGCGCCACGCGCTCCTTCGACGGCGGCCGCCTCAACGTCACCTTCTTCGCCGAGGAGCGCGTCGACTTCCGCGAGCTGGCGCGCCGTCTCAACGACCGGCTCGGCCGGCGCGTGGAGCTCAAGCAGATCAGCGCTCGCGACGAGGCGCGCACCGTGGGCGGGTACGGGCCCTGCGGGCGCAGTCTCTGCTGCAGCACGTTCGCCGGCGACCAGGACCCGGTGTCGATCCGCATGGCCAAAGACCAGAACCTGCCGCTCAACCCGGCCAAGATCTCGGGCGCCTGCGGGCGTCTCATGTGCTGCCTCAAGTACGAGCACGGCGTGTACACGTCGTTCAAGAAGCGCGCCCCACGGAAGGGTGCGGTTATCGCCACTCCGGGCGGGGAAGGTAGAGTCGTCGACCTCAGCGCCGCGAGCGACAGCGTGACCGTCGATCTGGGCGGGGGGCTGACGGCGACCTACCGGCTCGCCGAGCTGCCGGTGCAGAGCGAGAGCGGGGAGTGAGCATGCCCGAGCCGCAGCGTACCGTCCACACCGTCCTGAGCGTGCCCGACGTGTCGTGCGCGCACTGCAAGATGGCCATCGAGAAGGCGGTCGGTCGGCTGCCCGGCGTCGCCCGCGTCGAGGTCGAGGTCGCGACCAAGACCGTCGCCGTCGAGTTCGACCGCGCGGCGGTCCAGCTCGCGACCATACAGGAGGCGATCGAGGGAGAGGGCTACACGGTCGCCGGGGAGCAGGCCGTGGGCGCCTGAGGCGGCTCCCGCGGGGCGGCCGGCGACACCCGCCCGCACCCGGCACGTTTGGCAGAGGCAGGCGAGGCTGGTACCATTGCGCCTCGCCGACCCGTGGGCCGTTAGCTTAGTTGGTAGAGCAGGGGACTCTTAATCCCAAGGTCGAAGGTTCGAATCCTTCACGGCCCACCAGCGCTTCTGTCTTGCACGCTCACTTGTCGGGGTTCTGAGCGCTCTGGTATCGTGACGAGGACGGGAGGGCCGGGTCAGTGCGGCCGACACGCGTGTCCCGAGCGATGCGATGATCATGCGGCTGCGGACCGACACCACGCACCTGCGGCGCGAAGCCGCGGTCACACTGCCTCAGGGCGGGTCTCGCCATCACCTGCGTGAGTCCTTCTTGATGCTCGTCTGCCTGGTGTTCTACGAGGTCGGCCACGGTCTGGCCACCGGTCGCGAAGACATCGCCGTGGCCAACGGCATGGCCGTCCTCCGAGCCGAGAAGGCCCTCGGCATCTACATCGAGCCCTGGGTCCAGGCGGTGGCCAGCCGTCTCGACCTCATCGTCGCCTGGTCGGTCGCCTTCTATCAGTACGCCCACATGCCGCTCACCGTGGGCTGCCTGATCTGGCTGTACATGCGTCGCGCCGAGGCGTGGCACCTGTTCCGCAACTGGTTCGTGATGATGAACCTGATGGCGGTCAGCGTCTTCGCCCTCCTGCCCACGGCGCCACCGCGCATGCTCTTCTCGTCCGGCATCGTCGACATGGCCTACCTGCGCGACTGGACCGACGCCATCGTCGCCGGCCCCAGCCCGCTGGCCAACCCGTACGCCGCCGTGCCCAGCCTGCACTTCGGCTACGCGCTCTTCGTCGCCATCGCCGTCTTCATGCTCGCGCGGCCGCGCTGGGTGCGCTGGCTCGCCGCTGCCTACCCCTTCGCCGTCCTCGCCAGCATCGTCATCAGCGGCAATCACTTCATCCTCGACGCCGTCGCCGGCGGTCTGGTGGCCGCGGCGGCGTACTACGCCGCCGTGCACACGAGAGCGACGGCGACGACCAGCTTCCAGACCGTCATCGCCGTGCGCGAGCGCGAGGGCGGCTGACGGCCGTGTCCGTTCGCGCTGCGTCCCGCGCCGCACCGCCGGCCCGCCCGACGGCGGGTGGCTGAGCGGCCGTGGTCAACCTCAAGACCACCTACACCCTCGGCGCTCGGCGCGGCTTCTACAAGCTCGGCGTGATCCTCGCCGCCCGTGGCGTCACCCCCGACGTCCTCACCGCGGCGGGGGTGGCGCTCAGCGTCGTCGCCGCGGGCCTCATCGTGAGCGGGCACTTCTTCTGGGCCGCGCTCACCTTCCTCATCGCCGCGGTCTGCGACGCCCTCGACGGCGCCGTGGCCCGCGCCGGGCGGGGCCCCACGAGGTCGGGGGCCTTCCTCGACTCGACGCTCGACCGCGTCTCCGAGATCATCACCTTCGGCGCGCTGGCGTTCTACATGGCCCGGGAGGGCCGCCTGTGGGAGCTCGTCGCCGTGCTCGTCTGCCTGGGCTCGGCCCTCATGGTGTCGTACGCCAGGGCCCGCGCCGAGGCGCTCGGCACCGACTGCAAGGTGGGCTTCATGTCGCGGCCCGAGCGACTGGTGGGGCTGGCCATCGGGTTCGTCTTCGAGCCGTGGGGCCTGCTGCCGTTCATGCTCGTCCTGATCGCCGTCCTCACGCCGATGACCGTCGTCCACCGGCTCGTCCACGTGATGCGCAAGCTGCGTGCCGAGGAGCGCACCGCCGCCGGGCTCTGACGGCGGCGCGGCGCGCCCGGTGGCCCTCGACGGCACCCGGCGAGCCGGGGCCGCCGGGCTCCGGTCCCGCCCTCAGGCCCGTTCGAGCCGCCCCGGTCGCGCCGACCCCCTGTGATATACTCTCGCGCATTCGTCTGAGCCCAGACCGCCCCGTACGAGCGGGTCTGCGGCACCAAGCTGACCGGCCGGTCACGCGGCCGATCCCAGTGGAGGTAGACCGACCTTGGCCAATCCAGTGCGCGTCGCGATCATCGGCGTGGGCAACTGCGCCTCGTCCTTCATCCAGGGCGTCGAGTTCTACAAGAACGCCAAGAAGTCCGACTTCGTGCCCGGCCTCATGCACCCGGTCGTGGGCGGCTACCACATCCGCGACATCGAGTTCGTCGCCGCCATCGATATCGACAAGAACAAGGTCGGCAAAGACCTCTCCGAGGCGATCAAGACCAAGCCCAACTGCACGCCGGTGTTCTGTGACGTCCCGGCCAAGGGCGTCACCGTCGCGCGCGGCATGACCCACGACGGGCTGGGCAAGTACCTCTCGCAGATCATCGAGAAGGCGCCGGGCCCGACCGACGACATCGTCGGCATCCTCAAGGAGACGCAGGCCGACGTCGTCGTCAACTACCTGCCCGTGGGCAGCGAAGACGCGACCAAGTGGTACGCCGAGCAGATCCTCACCGCCGGCTGCGCCATGGTCAACTGCATCCCCGTGTTCCTCGCCCGCGAGCCCTACTGGCAGCGGCGTTTCTCCGAGGCCGGCGTGCCGATCATCGGCGACGACATCAAGAGCCAGGTCGGGGCCACCATCGTGCACCGCGTGCTCACCCGGTTGATGAGGGAGCGCGGCGTCCGCCTTGAGCGCACGAGCCAGCTCAACGTCGGCGGCAACACCGACTTCCTCAACATGCTCGAGCGCGAGCGCCTCGAGTCGAAGAAGATCTCCAAGACCAACGCCGTCACCAGTCAGCTCGACTACGATATGGGCGCCGACAACGTCCACATCGGGCCCAGCGACCACGTCGCCTGGCTCGAGGACCGCAAGTGGGCCTACATCCGCCTCGAGGGTCGCAGCTTCGGCGACTCGGCGCTCAACATCGAGCTCAAGCTCGAGGTCGTCGACTCGCCCAACTCGGCGGGCATCGTGATCGACGCCGTGCGCTGCGCCAAGATCGCCCTCGACCGCGGCCTCGCGGGCTCGCTCGAGGGTCCGAGCTCCTACTTCATGAAGTCGCCGCCGGTCCAGCACCCCGACGATCTCTGCCGGCGCCTCACCGAGGAGTTCATCGCCGGCGAGGGCCGCGGGGCGACCGCCGTCCTTCAGGGCTGAGCACCGCGCCCGTCGGCCGTCAGGGCCGAGCACCGGGTCGCAGCCGCCGGGGCGCAGCGCGAGAGCGCTGCGCCCCGGCGGCGTCTCCGGCCCCGGCCCCCCTCCGTCGGCCTGCGGCCGTCCCCACGGCGACGGCGACCGCCCACGGCGTCGGCGACCGCGCGCGGCTCGGCGATCGCGCGCGGTCGCTTCCATGACAACAGCAATCCCGTGCCGCCCGGCGGTCACGACCGGCGCGGGCCTGGCAGGGCAGGGGGATTCCCCTGCTCAAAGCGATAACGTCGCGCATCGGCCGACGATCGAGGGTACCTTACGAGGGATTCATCAGGGCGAGGCGAACAAGCAGACGACCGCTTCCTGCCGAGGTACTCCGTGGCACAACCGAACGAGATCTACGACAAGTACCTGACCCGGGCCATCTCGGAGATCAACGAGCTGACCGGCGAGATCCTGCGCTGCCGCGGCTGCCGTCACGCGCGCACCATGCCGGTCATCGGCTCCGGCCACCCGCTGGCCGACATCTTCATGCTGAAGTACCAGGCCAGGCCGAGCGAGTGCCATGAGGGGGTCGCCTTCTTCGGCCGCAGCGGCACGGCACTGATGAAGAGCTGCCAGCGCCTCAAGATCGACCCGCTGCAGCTCTACGGCACCAACGTGATCAAGTGCGGCGACGTGCAGGAGGCGCAGTCCGAAGGGCGCTGCCTGGAGCACCTGCGCCGCGAGCTGGCCGTGGTCGAGCCCAAGATCGTCGTCGCCATGGGCGAGGAGACGGTCGCGGCGCTCAACGCCGCCGCCGTGCCGATGGCCCGCGAGATCGCCTACGAGCCGGGCGAGATCGTCGAGTTCACCCCGGGCACCGAGATCCTCGTCACGCCCGACATCGACGCGTCCCTCGACGAGCAGCGGCTCAAGGCCGCGTTCTGGCGGGCCTTCCGCCGGCTCGGTGAGTGGTACGACGCCATCCCTCCGTACTGACCCGTCCACCGCACTCGTGCGTGCGGCGGTCGCGGCGGCACTCTTCGCGGCCTACACCGGGCTGAGTCGCTACCTGCCCGCGGTGGAGACGACGCTGGGCGCCGTGCTCGCCTCCGGCTTCGCCGCCGCGCTCGCCGCGCTCGTGCAGTGGGATCTCGCCGCGCTGCCCGGCGCCCGCCGGCGGCCCGGTGTCCGCCGCCTGCTGGTGGTCCTGCTCGCCGCGGGGCTCGCCGCCGCGGTCGCCTGCAGCCTCGCCGGCTGGGTCCCCGGAGCCAACGTCGGCAAGGTGCTCTTCGCCACTGCGGCGGGTCTCCTGCTCGCCGGGGCGCTCGAGCGCGTCAGCTGGGTGGTCCTGATCGCTGCCGTGGTGACCGTGACCGACGTGGTCAGCGTCTACTTCGGCCCGACCAAGGTGCTGATCGCGCAAGGGCCCCGGGTCATCGGCGCCTTCACCGTGGCGCTCGCCTGGCCAGGCTACCGGCCGGACGAGGCCTACACCGCGCTGGGTGTGGCCGACTTCATCTTCTTCGCCCTCTACCTCGGCGCGGCACGGCGCTTCGGTCTGCGCGCCGGGTGGACGGCGGTCGCGATGACGCTCTCGTTCGCGTTGAGCATCGGGGCCGGCTTCTGGTTGACCGCCGTGCCGGCGCTCCCGCTGCTCTCGGCCGCCGTGCTGCTCGTCAACGCCGACCTGCTGTGGGTGCGATTGAGGGGCGGGGGACGGGCCGAGACGCCCCATGGGCTCTAGGCGAAGTGGACTGCGAGGGCTCCGCGGTGCGGCCGCCGACCGTACCGGCGGCGCCCGCCCCGTCCCCGGGGCGGTCTCCCCGGCTCAGGTCTCCTTGCGGACGAAGAGCGCGACCGTCTCGACGTGGTGCGTGTGCGGGAACATGTCGACCGGCCGCACGCGGCTCAACCGATACCCGACATCGCTCAGTTCGCGGGCGTTGCCGGCCAGGGTCGCCGGGTTACAGGAGATGTAGACGAAGCGCTCCGCTCCGAGTGCCGCCGCGCGTTGCAGCGCCTTGCGCACGAGCCCCGCGCGCGGGGGGTCGACGGCGACCACGTCGAGCGGCGTCGCAGCTGGGTCGAGGTCGACGGCCGACGGGTCCTTAAGCAGGCGGCGCACGTCGCCGGCGAAGAAGGCGACGTGCGCTGTCCCGTTCAGCTCCGCGTTCACCCGCGCCGCCTCGACAGCCTCGGGCTGCAGCTCGATGCCGGTGACGTGCGCCGCGTCACGGGCGAGACGCAACGAGAACGAACCGATGCCGCAGTAGAGGTCGACGGCGTGCGCTGCCGGCGACAGGCCGGCGAACCCGGCCGCCGTCTCGTAGAGCAGGTCGGTCATCTGCGTGTTGGTCTGCAGGAAGGCCGTTGCCGGCACCCGCAGGTCGACGCCGGCGAGCCGCTCACGGACGGAGGGCGGGCCGGCGAGCATGTGGGGGCCGTCGCCGACGGCGGCGTCGGCCGGGCTGGCGTTCACCGTCACGGCGAACGACGTCACGGGGCAGCGGGCCATGACCGCCTCGACCAGGGCCTCCTCCTTGGGGAAGCGGCGCCGGACGTAGAGATTGAGGAGGAGGTCGCCGCTTGTGCGACCCTCACGCACCACGAGGTGGCGCAGGAGGCCGGTATCGGTCTCCGCCGAGGCGTCGGCGGCCTCGGCAGCGGATGACGCGTCGACGGTCTCGGCGGCGGATGACGCGTCGACGGTCTGGGCGGCGGTGCCGTCTGCGGTCTCGCGCGGCGCGTCTGCGGTCTCGCGCGGCGCGTCTGCGGTCTCGACGCTGGACGAGGCCTCGGCCGCTCCCTGCGCCGGGTTCGCGGCACCATCCTGCCCGGGGCGCGCGCCGCGGCCGCGGTCGTAGGCGGTGAGGCCGAGCTCTCGTGCGGCCGCGGCCACCGCGGCCCGGGCGGTGTTCATGCGCTCCGAGGCCAGCAGGCAGTCCTCGACCTCGACGATCTCGCTCCACGAGCCTTTGCGATGCAGGCCGAGTACGAGCCGGCTCTCTTCCACCCCGAACGAGAACTCCATCTTGTTGCGGTAGCGCCAAGGATCCGGCATGCCGAGGATCGGCTCGAGCTCATAGTCATCGAGCCCGCCGAGGTGGGCGAGGGCCTCGACCACCTGCGACTGTTTGGCCTCGAGCTGGCGCTCGTAGGCCAGTGACTGCCACTCACAGCCGCCGCACTCGCCGGCGTGCCGGCAGCGCGGGGCGACGCGCTCGGCTGAGGGCCGGAGCAGCTCGACGGCGCGCGCCTCGGCGTGGCGCCGCTTGCGCTTGGTCACGCGGGCGCGCACCCGGTCGCCGGGCAGGGCGCCGCGGACGAAGACGACGAAGTCGTCGACGCGGGCGACGCCGCGCCCGCCGTAGGCGAGCGTCGTGACCTCGAGGTCGAGCATGTCACCAGGTCTGGGGGGCATCGGGCGAGTGTACCCCGGCCCCTGAGGCGCGGCGACCGTCCCCCGGCCTGGGCGACCGTCGCCTCGGGCGCGGCGCCTCTCCGGACGCAGGTGATTGTCCACCCCGGGGTGGCCTGAGGTGCGGGCGCCGGCCGCGAGCCGTCTGATAGAGTCCCGGCGGCGTCACGGCGCCGGCGCTGCCCATGCGACCAAGGAGCCCGGGTGCATACCCTCGATCTCGACGAGTACCGGCGGCGGGCCGAGGCCTTCTCCGCCGAGCTCGAGAAGGAGGCGTACCTCCACTTCTCGGGCCAGAAGGAGACATGTGACACCGCCGCGGTCTACGACCGCTACCCCGAGCTCTTCACCCGCGCCGCGGTGACCGAGCTCAACGAGCGCTACCCGACGGTCACCGACGACCCCAAGCGGCAGCTGGCGTACCTCATCGCGTTCACGACCGACGGATACCTCAGTGCCGCGACACGCCACCTGAGCGACCAGGTCGCCAACACCGAGAGCCGCACTACCATCGAGGTCGACGGCGAGCAGATCGGCCTGCGCGTCTCCAGCGTCGTGCAGGCCAACGAGGCCGACCGCGAGCGCCGGGCCCGCATCCAGCGGGCGCGGCTCGAGGCCACGACCGCACACCTCGACCCGCTGCTGCTGCGACTCTGGGGGCAGGCCCACGGGCTCGCCCGCGACCTCGGCTACCCACACTATCTCGCGCTGTACACCGAGATCCGGGGGCTCGACCACCTCCTCTTGCGCGCTCAGGCCGAGCGCTTCCTCCAGGACACCTCCGGTCTCTACCACCGCGTGATGGAGCGTCTCGTCCGCGACAAGCTGGGCATCGCGCTCGAAGACCTGTGGTTCTCCGATCTCTCGTACCTGTTCAGGGCCCCGGGTTACGACGATGTGTTCACCGCCGACCGCCTGCTGCCCACCTTCGAGCGCACGCTGGCCGGCCTCGGCATCGACCTCGGCGCCCAGGCCAACGTGCACCTCGATACCGAGGTGCGTGAGCTCAAGACGCCACGCGCTTTCTGCGCCCCGGTGCGCGTGCCCGACGAGATCTACCTCTGCGTGCTGCCCCAGGGTGGCGCCGACGACTACTCGGCGCTGCTGCACGAGGGCGGCCACACCGAGCACTTCGCTCACACCGATCCCGGTCTGCCCTTCGAGTACCGACACCTCGGCGACAACGCCGTCACCGAGGCCTTCGCCTTCCTCTTCGACCACCTGTCGTTCAACCGCCGCTGGCTGGCCGAGCTGCTCGACTACGACGAGGCCGACGACTACTTGTTCTTCGCCAACGTGGCCGAGCTGTTCCTCATCCGCCGCTACGCGGCCAAGGTCGCCTACGAGACCGAGCTGCACGCGAGCGACGACATCGCCGGCATGGCGCAGCGCTACAGCCGGCGGCTCAGCGACGCGCTCATGGTCGAGGTCCCCGCCGAGAACTACCTCGTCGACGTCGACCCCGGGCTCTACGTCGCGAGCTACCTCCAGGCGTGGATGCTCGAGGGCGCCTTCCGAATGATCCTGCAGGACCGCTTCAGCATCGCATGGTTCCAGAGCCCCGCGGCCGCCCAGTGGCTCAAAGAGCTGTGGGCCTTCGGCCAGCACTTCCGCGCCGGCCAACTGCTGCTCAAGAAGGGTGGCGGGCGCCTCGACTTCGACCCGCTCCGGCGTCACATGGAGCGCGCGCTCGGGCGCTGACGCCGGCGGCGCCCCGCAAGCACGTGCGGCGCCCGCTCACGCAGACACATGTGGCGCCCACTCACGCCGCCGCTACGACGGCGCGTTTCGTTACGCTGGCGGTGCGACGGCGCGTCTCGTCAGTCCCGCAGCGGACGGCGTGTTTCGTCAGGCCGGCAGCACGACGACATCGACGCGCCGGCGCCGGGGGCCGTCGAACTCGCAGAAGTACACGCCCTGCCAGGTGCCCAGCTTGAGGCGGCCACCGATGAGCGGCACCTGCACGCTGCCGCCCATAAGACTCGCCTTGACGTGCGCGTCGGCGTTGCCCTCGGCGTGAGTGAAGGGCAGCGTCGCCGGTACCAGGCGACCAAGCGCCATCAGGAGGTCGGCGCGCACCGAGGGGTCGGCGTTCTCGTTGATGGTGACGCCGGCCGTGGTGTGCGGGACGGAGACGACGACCACTCCTTCCGGCACACCCGAGGCGCGGGCGGCGGCCTGGACCTGCGCCGTCACGTCGACGAACGCGGCGCGGCCGGGGGTCTGGAGCTCGAAGCTCTGCATGGTTCCCTCCCCTAGAAGAGCCCGAAGCGCTTGCGGCGGCGCTCGGTGTCGGTGCGGTGGGGGACGGTGACGCGCGCCTTCAGCGCCGTGACCAGGTCGGCTGTGGAGCGCACCGGGTCGGGCAGCAGCGTGGCGCAGCGGCCGAGGGCCTCGACCCGGTGCGCGTCGCTGCCGCCTGTCTGCGCCAGCCCGAGATCGCGGGCGATCGCCTGCGCCTGGGACACGTAGCGGTCGGCGAGCCAGTTGCCGTTGAAGACCTCGATGCCCTCGATCGTCGCCGCCACGGAGCGCTCGAGGCCGGGGTAGTAGGCGGAGCCGCTGCGCCCGCCGCCGGCGACAGGGTGCACCCACACGACGGCCGCGTGGTCGGGCACCTCGCCGGGCCGCAGCGCGTCCTGCACGGCGCGAAGCGTGCCCAGGTAGTCGAGGTCGGGCGAGAAGACGACGAAGTCGCCGAACAAGGTCGAGATCTCGACGCCGTGGAGAAGCAGGATGCCCTCAGCGGCGAGGGCCGGCCCGAGCTTGCGGAGGTCACCGGTGTCGCCGTGGTTGGTGAGCGCGATGGCCTCGACGTCGGCGTCCACGCACCAGTTGACGTACTCGCGGTAGGTGATGGCCGAGCAGCTCGACCCCGGGTAGGTGTGCGTGTGGAGGTCGACCAGCATCGGGCCCGAGTATACACTTGCGGCTGCCATGCAGGGGACACTGGAGAGCTTCAGCATCGTCGAGCTGCTTCAGATGCTGGGCACGGCCCGCCACACGGGCACCCTGCATCTCGAGTGTCCCGGTCG
>JAFGAW010000065.1 GCA_016933475.1 Thermoleophilia bacterium | reverse complement strand
GCGCCACCACGCCCCCGGCGAGAAGTCGATGCCCGGTCCGGGGCAGACCGTGAGACAGTGGCCGCAGTCGTTGCACACCTCGGCGCGGACCACGACGCGGTAACCGCGTTCCGCGTCCCACAGCAGGTCGATGCCGTCCTTCGAACAGACCGCGACGCAGGCGCCGCACTGCGTGCAGAGGCCATCGTCGTAGACGTGCTGGACGCTCATCGTGGCGTCATCCTACTCCTCCGGCGACGGACACCGCCGGACATACAAAGGTGTCGCCAGGACGTCACGGCGTGCCTCGACACTGCGCCGCGGGTAGACCATCGGAGTGACCGTCGACGGACTCAGCCGCGCCCGCTTTGTCACCCGCCTCATGCGGGCTCGCGTGCGCGGACGCCCGCACACGCTGAACCACCTGGCCACGTCACGCTGCAACGGGCGCTGCCCCACGTGCCTCTGGCGCGACCAGTCGGGCGCGGAGATGGACACCGCGAGCGTCGTGTGGCTGTACGGCGAGGCGGGGCGCCTCGGTCTGGCGCAACTCGTCGTCTGGGGTGGCGAGCCGCTCCTGCGCGACGATCTGCCCGCACTCCTCGCGGCGGCGAAGCGTGCCGGGCTGGTCGTCACTCTCATCAGCAACGGATGGCTGCTCGAGGAGCGCTGGCCGGAGCTGCGCGGGTGCGTAGACACCCTGATCCTGAGCCTGGATGACATAGGCACGGCGCACGACCGCCTGCGCGGCCTGCCGGGCCTCTACGACCGGCTGGAGGCGTTCGTCCCCCGGCTGCGCCACGACCCGCAGCGTCCCATCCTCCTCGTCAACACGGTGCTCTCGCAGGAGAATAGAGGGGCTCTCGAGCGCGTGGCGCCGGTCGCCCGGCGCTGGGGTGCCGGACTCTACTTCTGCGCGATGGAGACCGGCGGCATGGAGACGAGCGGGTTCGTCGACCGGCTCGGCCCGCTCGCCCTGACGCCGGAGGAGCTGAGCGCCGCCGCGCGACGGGCCCGCGGGCTCAAGGCCGACGGCTACCCGCTCCTCGCGACCGACGCCTTCCTCGATCTCCTCGAGCGCGATCCGCAGCTGACCGGGTACCGCTGCCGCGGCCCCCACTCGCTGCTCACCGTCGCGCCGGACGGCGCGATCCGTGACTGCCGTCGCCGGGACGTACCGCTCGTCGCCGTTGACGAGTTACGTGTCTCCGGTCGCGGTCTGGCCGGCGCCCTCGCCCTTCCCCGACGGCGAGAACTTCTCGCCGAGGCCGACGGGTGCACGGCCTGCAACAACCCCGACATCATCGAGATGTCGTGGCTCTGGGAGCTGCGGCCGGCGATGCTGAAGAAGGCGGTCGAGTTGGCCGCCCGCTGAGCCGATGAAGAGTGTGCGCAACGCGAGGCGACCGAGAGCCGGACGGTCGGCGTGACGCCGAGGGCCTCGAGGTGCTCACGCGAACACCTCGAGGCCCACACACACCGGCGCCCCCTCGCGCCGACGGGCGTATGACCCTTCAACGACGCCGTCGGCCGAAGGTTACAGTGCTGCCGGCGGTCGAAACCCGCAGAAGGTCGCCGCTGGCCGGCGGCGTGTCCCGGCCCGGCATCGAGATCACCGCGGAGGAATCTCAATAATACGTCGATTTGCAGGTAGTTCCGGTTTGTCAACGGCGGCGGCAGGGTAGGCCTGACTATACGGGCTGCCGGCTCCGCGAGGCTCCGGCGGCACCAGAGCAGACAACGGGCTTAGAGGAGGTAGCGCCATGGCGCCCACACGCTGGGACCCCCTGCGTGAGCTCATGGACCTGCAGGACCGGCTGGCGAGGGTCACAGGGTCGCTCGGATGGAGAGACGGCCGCGGGGCGTGGCTGCCGGCGGTCGACGTCTTCGACAGCCGCGAGGCGATCGTCGTCAAGGCCGACCTTCCCGGCCTCAGGGCCGAGGACGTCGACGTGCGCCTCGAAGAGAACGTGCTCACCCTGAGCGGGGAGCGCAGGGCCGACGCCGCACCGGAGGACGAGGAGTTCTACCGCGTCGAACGGCCGGTCGGACGCTTCGAACGTATGGTGGCCCTGCCGCAGGGCATCCGCAGCGAGGACTGCACGGCCGACTTCGCCGCCGGTGTGCTGACCGTCAGGGTGCCGAAGAGCGGCGGCCCGCAGCCACGCCGAGTGCCGATCGAGGCGAGAGAGGAGGAGCGTCCGGCGGCCGGTTCGGCGGAGGGGGACTGAGCCCGGTCCAAGGCGAGTGCCGAGCGTTTCCCACCCTGACACCGCCGATGGGTCAAGACGGGCTTCTGCGCGACCGTTAACCGAAGCATACGGAGTCCCAGCAGCCCCGCGAGGCCCAACGCCGGAGGTAGCCCATGCGTCCCCTGTGGATCATCGCCCTGGTGGTCGTCGCCGTGCTCGGCATCACGAGCGTGGCGTCGGCCTCGATGCGCGACGAAGTGAGCTCGCTCGTCGACGCCGCCGTGAACCTGGCGGCGGACGACGACGTGAGCGGCGAGCCTATCCCCGACGAGACCCCCTCCCCCGACCCCACCGACGGTGACGAAGGCACCGACGGCGAGGGCGACGACGGTACCGCCGACGACGGCGATGACGGCACCGTCGACGACGGCGATGACGGCACCGTCGACGACGGCAACGAGGCGGACGGCGACGGAGCAGGAGAGCTCAACCGGCACCGGTGGCGGGTCGGCGAGTACCGCAACCACGGTGAGGCGGTCCGCGATGTGGCTCTCCGCGACGCCGACACGGGGCAGAACCATGGTGCCGCCGTGTCCGCGGTGGCCAAGTCTCAGGCCGGCAAGCCGGACAAGGCCGGCAAGCCCGATAAGTGAGTAGCTCTCCCGGCGGCGCACCTCGAGGCTGAAAGCCTCGGTGGCGCGCGCCGCCGGGCTCGACGCCTCCCGGGCCAGAGGCGGACGGACGGCGGGGCGCCCCCGACGGGGGCGCCCCGCCGTCCGCGTCATGCCGACTCCGCCCGTGTCGCCGCGCGCCACTTGACACCGCAGCCGCCGTACGCTTCCCTGAAACGCATGTGGTGCTTGGCACCCCAGATGTTCTGCACGCGCCCGGCGCTCTCGCGAAAGCGCTAGGGCGCTCGCGTCTGCTCGTCACGCGGCGAGCGCCCTCCTCCCTGACGTCCCTCAGCCCCGATCCAGAGAGGTCTCGCCGTGTCTGCATCCCTGTCGCCGACCCCCGGTCCATCCACCCCCTGGCCCGTCACCGCCCACTGGGGCGATGAGGGTCTCGAAGTCGGCGGAGTCCCCGTCGACAGGCTCGCCCGGGAGTTCGGTACGCCACTCTTGGTGCTCGACGCCGAGCATCTGCGCCGCCGCTGCCGCGAGCTGCGCACAGCGTTCCCCCGCGTCTACTTCGCCGCCAAGGCTCTGACGGCCCGAAGGCTCCTGCGTCTCGTCAACGCCGAAGGCCTTCGTGTGCTCGCGGCCTCGGGCGGGGAGCTCGACGCCTGCCTGCGCGCCGGCATCCCGCCAAGCCACATCGCCCTCCACGGCAACTGCAAGGGCGACCCCGAGATCGACGCGGCCATCGGCGCCGGCGTCGGCCTTCTCGTCTGCGACCACCTCGAGGAGATCGCGCGCGCCGACGCCGTCGCCCGGCGCCTCGGTCGGCGGCAGGACGTGCTCGTGCGTGTGGTGCCCGGGGTCGCTGCCGGAGCTCACCCCTCGCTGGTCACCGGCACACCGGCCTCGAAGTTCGGCCTGCCGATCGATTCGGGCGCGGCGACGGCCGGCGTGGTCGCAGCCGTCGAAGCGGCCGGGCTACGATTCCGCGGTCTGCACGCACATATCGGTTCGCAGGTGCTGGACGCTGCGCCCTTCCTTGCGTCCGTCGACGCCCTCACGGCCTTCGCCGGCGAGCTCGCGCGCCGCCACGGCGTGGAGACGGAGATCCTCGACATCGGCGGGGGGTTCGGCATCACGTACCTTGACGAGGACCCCCTCGATCTGGCGTGCACGGGGAGCGCGCTTCTCGAGCGCCTGCGGAGGGCCGCCGCACGGGAGGGCATCCCGGTCCCGCTGCTCGCCGTCGAGCCCGGACGAGCGATCGTCGGCGGCGCCGGGGTGACGCTCTACCGAGTCGGAGCGGTCAAGGTGGCCGCCGACGGCCGGCGGCTTGCCGCCGTCGACGGCGGCATGAGCGACAACCCGCGGCCGATGCTGTACGGGGCGCAGCACGCCGTGGCACCCGTCGTGCCGGCGAGACCGGGCGAGGCGTCGATGACGACGGTGGTCGGCCGGCACTGCGAGTCGGGCGACGTCATCGCCGAAGCCGTCCCGCTCGGCGCCGAGCTGGTCGGTCAGGTGCTGGTCGCCGCCGCGACCGGGGCCTACTGCTACTCGCTGTCCAGCAACTATAACCGCACGCCGCGCCCGGCCGTGGTGGCCGTGCATGGCAGCGCGGCGCAGCTCTGGCTGCGCCGCGAGACGCACGACGACCTCGACCGGCTGGAGGTCACGGAGCCGGCAGCGACGGTCGCGTGAGGTGAGAGACGCGGGCGGTCGCGTGACGCAGACAGGCACAAAGACGGCGGGGCGCCCCTCGGGGGCGCCCCGCCGCCCGTGCGTCATGACCGCTTCAAGACTGCACGGCCACGAGCGACAGGCCCATCGCCTCCTCGGCGCTGCGGATCCTGTCGAGCTGCTTCTCGTCGGCCGGAGCCGGCTCCGCCTGCAGCACCGGCCCGAGTTCCTCCATCGCCCTGCGCAGGCGCTCCTCCCGCTGCGGCTCGAGCGAGCGGCAGGAGAAGGCGACGATGGTGAGGCCGAGATCGTGCTCGAGAGTCTTGATCGTCTCGAGCTGCTCGTCGCCGAGGTTCCTCGCGATGTCGCACAACATGATGGTCACCCTCCTTGGCGTGCCGACCAAGTGGTTCTACCCCGCGGCGGCGCCGTCCTCCCTCCGCAGGGGTGCCCCGCCCCGCCGCAAGCTCCCTCCCGGAGCCGACCCCGGTTCCTCTCACCGGGGGGCGACCTATCCCGTGACCGAGGGTAATCTGCAGGCAGCACACAGGCCACCCACGAGAGGAGTGCACTCATGGAAACCCCGGGAACATCGCTCGCAGTGAGCACCGTCCGGATCGACATCGGCTTCGTCCTGAAGCACGGCTGGCGCCTGTTCCTCAAGGACATCGTGCCCCTGCTGCTCGGCACGCTGATCGCGACGGCGCTCTCGATCGTCACTCTCGGCATCCTGGCCGGGCCGCTGTACGCCGGTCTGTACGGGATGATGGTCACCCGCATCCGCGACGGCCGCGAGCCCGCCGTCGGCGACGTCTTCTCCTGCATGGACCGCTTCTGGTCGTTCTTCGGCGGGTCGATCGTCCTGGCGCTGGCCATCGGCTTCGCCTGGATCACCGTCATCGGCGGCATCCTGCTCACCACCATCTGGCTCTACGTCTTCCCTCTGATGGTCGACCGGCGGATGGGCTTCTGGGACGCCCTCGGCGTCAGCTACCACACGGTGGTCGACGGCGGCTTCTGGGAGCACCTCGTGCTCGTCGTGGTCTTCATCCTGATCGGCTCGATCGGCGGTGCGGCGGCCGGCGTCGCCTTCCTCCTGACCACGCCGTTCACGGTGGCGAGCCTCGGCGCCGCGTACTACACGGTGCAGGGCCGAGGCGCCGAGGTGGAGCGCGCCTGAGCCGGCGCGCGCCCGGGCAGACCCCCGAGTCGCCGGCGGTCCTTGAGCAACGCCGCCGGCGACGAGGGGGGGCGGCGGACACGACGAAAGGGCCGGGGAGGCATGATGCCTCCCCGGCCCTCTTTCGCTCCCCGCCGCACCCGTCGCCTGCTCGCGTACGCTCTCACGCGGCGCTCCCGCCCCCGAGCGGCGGCCTTATCCGAAGCCGAGGAGCGCGAGCGCCGCCGCGCGACGGTCAGCCGGCAGCCGCAGCCGGCGAGCCTCTGAAGCGGCGAGCGAGAGCAGCGTAGAGCACCGCACCCGCGGCGCCGCAGGCGAGGATCACGAGCGCCGCGCCACGCTCGCCCAGCCGGTCCATGGCCAGCCCCCCGAAGAGCGGGCCGAGCGCGTACCCGGCCATCTGCACGAGCGTCCACGTGCCCATATAGCGGCCGCGCAGGGCGATCGGCGCCAGCTTGGCCGAGACGGTCGACGAGATCGGGATCAGAAGCAGCACTCCCTGCCCGAGCACGAAGACGGCGACGAAGGTCCAGACGCCCCACGGCAGCAGCACCGCGCCGGAGAGTCCCAGGCCGATGAGGAGGCTCGCCGCCGCCATGAGCAGCACGTGGTCCCGCCCTCGCAGCAGGCGGATCACCGGGTACTGCAGCACCGCGAGGCTCACGGCATAGAAGCTGAGGAGGACGGCCCACTCGCCGGGCGACGCGTCGTGCTCGTTGCGCAGCATCACTGGCAGCATGGACCAGATCTGCCCGAAGCCGTAGAGCGGCAGGGCGGCGATCGCGCAGAAGGCGAGGAAGCGCCGGTCGCGCAACACCGCCCCGTAGCCACGCAGGGTCGCCCGCATCGAGGTCTCGGCGCGCGCCGCCTCCGGCCGCGTCTCGCGGAAGAAGACGAGGACAACGAGGACGAACACGAAACAGATCGCGGCCCCGCTGAGGAACAGGAAGCGGTAGGTGGGATCGCGGGCGAGGATGACGCGCGCGAGGAGCGGCCCCACGACCATACCGGCGTGGAGGAAGACGCGCGTGATGCTGTACGCCTCCGCGCGCCGCTCGAACGTCACGAGGTCGGCGACCATGGCGTTGCTGCCGGTCAGGAAGAGCGCCCAACCGAAGGCGGCCTCGGCGCCGACGGCGATGGCGATCTGCCAGAGCTCGCGCGCGAAGGCGAGCGTCAGGTAGAGCGCGATCACGAAGCAGATGCCGGCGACCATGGCCGGCTTGCGCCCGTACCGGTCGGCGATGGCCCCGTCGACGACGTAGAACGGCACCGCGAGGATCAGTGGTGCGCCGAGCAGCACGCCGATCGTGGTCATCGAGTAGCCGAGACGGTCGTGCAGGTACGTGGTCTCGAAGGGGAAGCACATATCGATACCGACGAGGAGGATGAAGAAGCCCAGGGCGAGCAGCCAGAACTGCGGCGGGAAGGCGCGCAGCTCGGCGCCGGCGCGGCCGGCGAGGGCACGCACCCGGCTAGATCCGGCGGCCCGCGCAGGAACCGACCTGCGCACGGAGGGGGTCTGAGGAGGGCGGGGCATGGCCCGCTGATGCTATCGGGTCGGGCCCTCCTGCGCCTCCGGCAGGAGAGCGGTCAGGGGCGGCGGCGGCCGTGACGACGGCGCGGGTGGCGGCGCCGACCGTGAAGGCAGTGGCGACCGTGACGGGGGGCAGCCGACGGCGGTGACGGCCGCGCGGGCGACGGCGACGCAGGCGGCGTGTACACTTGGGTGGATCGCCCGGTCGGCGCAGCGCCGCCGGGCGCTTCAACGCCCGCGTCCCCCGACAGGAAGACCGCGACCGTGCACGCCGTCGAGCAGATCCGCAACCTGGCGATCATCGCCCACATCGACCACGGCAAGACGACGCTGATCGACAGCATCTTCCGCGCCGCCCACGTGTTCCGCGAGAGCGCCCGGGTCGAGGAGCGGGTGATGGACAGCAACGACCTCGAGCGCGAGCGCGGCATCACGATCCGCTCCAAGCACTGCACGGTGGAGTGGAAGGACTACCTGATCAACATCATCGACACACCGGGCCACGCCGATTTCTCCGGCGAGGTTGAGCGCGTCCTCAGCATGGTCGACTCGGTGCTGCTCCTGGTCGACGCCAACGAAGGACCGATGCCGCAGACGCGCTACGTGCTCATGCGGACGCTGCGCCTGGGCCTGCGCCCGATCGTCATCGTCAACAAGGCGGACCGGCCCAACGCCGACCCGTCCGGCGCGCTCGACGAGACCTTCGACCTGTTCGTCGAGCTCGGCGCCGACAACGACCAGCTCGACTTCCCCGTGCTCTACGGCTCCGGTCTCGAGGGCTGGATCGTGAACGACCTCGACGAGTATCAAAAAGAGGAGCACGAGCGCGAGGAGCACCTCGGCGACGGCGGCGGCTTGTCGCCGGCGCTGCTGCGGGAGCTCGCCGACGCCGGCATGAACGACCTCTTCCAGACCATCATCGACCGCGTGCCGGCGCCGAGTGTCGAGCTCGACGCACCCTTCCTCATGCAGGTCAGCACGCTGGCCTGGAGCGACTACATCGGCCGCATCGGCTGCGGCCGCGTGCTGCACGGCCGCCTGCGCGTCGGCGACGAGCTGCAGCGCGTCACGACCCGGCACCTGCGGGCCGGCGACCCCGACGCCGGGTGGGAGACGGCCGGGGCGGAGACCGCGCGCGTCACCCACCTGTGGGTCACGCGCGGGCTCGAGAACCGCGAGGTCGACGAGGTCATCGCCGGCGACATCGTCTGGCTCGCCGGCCCCGGCGACCTCACGCTCGGCGACACGCTGGCGGCGCCCGAGCTCGCCGCAGGCGATGTCGCGCTGCCGCCGCTCGAGATCGAGGAGCCCACGGTCAGCATGTTCTTCCTCGTGAACAACGGGCCGTTCGCGGGGCAGGACGGGCGCGCCGTCACGCTGCGCCAGATCAAGGACCGGCTCGCGCGTGAGGTGCGCGTCAACGTCGCCCTGCGCGTCGAGGACCTCGGCCGCCCGGACGGCGTCAAGGTCAGCGGCCGCGGCGAGCTGCACCTCGCGATCCTGATCGAGGAGATGCGCCGCGAGGGCATCGAGCTCTGCGTCTCCAAGCCCGAGGTCATCACCCATCGCGACGCCCGCGGCAAGCTCCTCGAGCCGATGGAGCAACTCATCATCGACGTGCCCGACGAGTACCAGGGCACGGTCATCCAGGAGCTCAGCCTGCGCAAGGGCGAGCTGGTCGCGATGCACGCCACCGGCACGGGTCTCGTCCGCCTTGAGTTCGTGATCTCGACCCGCGGCCTCATCGGGTACCGCTCCGACTTCCTCACCGAGACTCGAGGCTTGGGCGTCATGAGCTCGCGCTTCACGGGCTACGGCCAGTGGCGGGGCGACCTGCCCGGCCGCGAGCGCGGCTCGCTGGTGAGTCAGGCGGCCGGCGAGGTCGCCTCGTACTCGCTCGAGAACCTGCAGCAGCGGGCGACCCTCTTCGTCTCCCCGATGGACCGCGTCTACGAGGGCATGATCGTGGGCGAGAACTCGCGCGCCGACGACATGCTCTGCAACCCCACGAAGCGCAAGCAGCTGGGCAACTACCGCTCGTCCACCAAGGAGATCGACGCCGGGCTCAAGGTGCCGCGCCCGCTCACCCTCGAGTCGGCCCTCGAGTGGATCGCCGACGACGAGCTCGTCGAGGTCACGCCGAAGACGGTCCGCGTGCGCAAAGCGATCCTCAGCGGCGAGCAGCGCAAGAAGGCGGAGAAGCAGGCGGCGCCGGTCGCCTGACCGCGCCGTCCCCCGGCTGTGTCGTCCGCCTGACCGCGCCGGCCGCCGACGCCGCAGTGGCGCCCAGCCGGGCCTACACTGCAACGGCCGGCCACCGGCGGCGGCGCCCCCTACTCGGCGGCGGCGCCCCCTACTCGGCGGCCAGTCGCGCCTCCATGCGCCGCGCCAGGGCGACCACGGCGCCGAGCGCCGCCAACGTGAGCGCGAGCGCGACGAGCAGCTCCCACCAGACATCCCCGAGGCCGGCGCCCTCCAGCGCGACGCGGTACAGCGGGTCGATGAACCAGTAGGTCGGGAAGACGCGGGCGATCCACTGCGGCCACTCGGGGAAGAGGTAGAAGATCACCGGGCCGACGATGAGGAACCCGGTCCCCTTGATAAGCGCGAAGAGCATCTGCGTGTTCCGCGCCGCGGTGGCGAAGACCAGCCCGAGCGCGGTCGACATCGCCGCCGCGACGACGACGGTGACGAGCAAGCCGGCCGGCGAGCCGCCGAGGGCGTCGTTCAGCGCGAGGGTCACCAGGGCCATCGCGACCGCGACGACGAAGCCCAGCAGCGCCTTGGCGAGCAGCACCTCACCGAGCCGCACCGGAGTCACGATGAGGGCGTCGAGGGTACGCTTCTCGCGCTCGTCGACGACGGCGAAGGCGGTGAGGAAGACGCCGGCCATGACGAGCGCGTACATCACGATGAGGGGCACGAGCCGCGCCGAGAGCGGCAGCGTCCCCCCGCCGAAGTCCTCGACGACGACCTCGACCGGGGCCGCCCGGCCCTCGACGACGCGCACCAGGTCGAGGGTCGTGACGGTGAGGATCACGCGGGTCGAGGCGAGGCTCTCGCCGCCGATGTAGAAGCGCAGCTCGGGCTGCCGCCCGGCACGCAGGTCGTCGTCGAAGCCGGGCGGCAGCACGAGCCCCGCGTCGAGGTCGTTCGCCTCGACCAGGCGCCGCAGCTCGGCATCGCCCGCGGGGTGCGAGACCGCGATGCCGTCGAGCGCCTCGGCCGCCGCCGCCAGCTCGGAGCCGCCCTGGTCGACGATGCCCAGCCGCGGCGCCGGCTCGAAGAGGCTGGTGAAGGCGACCTGCACGACGAAGGTCATCAGCACCGGTAGGATCACCGCGTAGAGGAAGATGGGCGAGCGCGGCCCGAGCTTCAGGTCCTTGCGGAAGACGGTGAGGATGCGCGAGGCACTCACGGCGACCTCACCTCCGCGGGTCGCGTGACGCGAGAGCCGCTCATAACGTCCTCACCTTGCGCCGCAACACAAGCAGGCCGACGCCGAAGACGGCGACGCACCAGAGCGCCGCGAGGGCGAGCGGCCCCCAGAGATCGACCCACGACTCGCCGTACGACGTCACGCGGACGAAGGCTTCCATCACCCCGTAGGTCGGCAGCGCCTTCACCCACGTCGCCGTCGAGCCGGGGAAGAGCACGGTCACCGCGGGGATGGCCAGCGGCACGAGCAGGGCCATGCTGAGGAAGAGGGTGCCCATGAAGTCCTTGCCGGCCGCGCCCGAGATCAGCGCCATGCCGGTGACGATGACGGCGCCGAGCAGCGCGGCCGCGAGCAGGACGCTCCACCCGGCACCGAAGGAGCGCGTCAGGGCGAGCATCAGCACCGCCTCAAAGAAGGCCAACGTGGTCCCGAGCAGCGACTTGGCGGCGAGCACGTCGGTGAGGCTCGCCGGGGTGACGAGCAGCGCCGTCACCGTGCGCCGCTGGATCTCGACGGCGATCAGCCCGGCGAGGGCGAGCGACTCCATCATGAGGACGAAGAAGGCGAGCAGCGGCCGCATGCGCTCACGCATCGAGACCTGCTCGCCGGCGCGGTCCTCGCCGAGCACGACCGTCTCCTGGCGCACCGGGACGACGTCCATCGGGTCGACGCCCTCGGCCGCCCCGGCGGCGAAGTAGACGATCTCACGCACGGCGCTCTCCATCGCCTGCCGCACCTCGGCCGGCACGCCGCTCTCGACGTAGACGGTCACCGTCACCGGGTCGCCGCGCGCGGTCAGACCGGCGAAGTCGTCGGGAAAGGCGAGACCGACGGCCACGTCGGGGCCGTCGGTCTCGCCCGCAACGACCGCCCGCAGCTTCTCCTCGGAGTCGAAGCGCACGACCTCGAGGCCCTGCGTCTCCTGTCCCTCGGCGTCGTCCTGCCCCGGCGCGACTTCTCCTTCCTCAGCGCTCAGGCCGAGCAGGGTCTCGGCGAGGTCGGGCGGCGTCACGCCGACGCGGATCGTCTCGTCGACCGTGCCCGGCAGCATCCAGAAGACGGCGATGAACATGACCAGGCCGACGATCGTGAGGATCAGCCACAGGCGGTCGCGGGAGAACTCGCGCAGGTCCTTGCGCACGATGGCCGCGACGAGGGCGGGGTGCGACACGGGGCGAGCCATCAGTCGAGCCCGCGCCCCGTCATCTGGATGAAGATGCTCTCGAGGGTGGCCTCCTCGGTGTGGATGGTGAGGAGGCCTTCGGCGGCCACGGCCTCCTTGAGCCGCTCGCCGGTGTCCTCGGCGTCGAGCGCGACCGAGTCCTCGACGACCTCCCCGCCCACGCGCGCTCGCACCTTCACCGAGCGCTTGCCGTAACGCAGCTTGAGGCTCTCGGGCGTGTCGACGGCGTAGAGCTGCCCCTCGTTGATGAAGGCGACGCGATGGCTGAGCTCGTCGGCCTCCCACATGTCGTGCGTCGTGAGCAGCACCGCGGCCCCACGCCGTGCCTCCTCCTCGATGAGACCGCGGATCGCCTTCGACGAGACGGGGTCGAGCCCGTCGGTCGGCTCGTCGAGGAAGAGGACCATGGGCTGATTGACGAGCGCGCGGGCGACCATGAGCCGCTGGCGCATGCCCTTGGAGAAGCCGGCGACGCGAGTCTTCGCCCGGTCGGCGAGACCGACGCGCTCGAGCAGGCGGGTCGTGTCGACGCCTTTGAGGCCGAAGAGCGAGGCGAAGAACTTGAGGTTCTCCTCAGCGGTCATGCCCTCGTAGAGGTTCTTCTCCTCGAAGCACACGCCGATGTGCCGCTGGATCTCGGGGTCGTCGCGGCGCACGTCGCGACCGAGCACGCGGGCGACGCCCGACTTCGCCGGGAGCTGGCCGGTGAGGATCTTGATCGTGGTCGACTTGCCGGCGCCGTTGGGCCCGAGGAAGCCGAGCACCTCGCCGGGCGCGACCTTGAAGCTGATGCCCTTGACCGCCTCGCGGTCGCCGTAGGCGTAGCTGACGCCGTCGACCTCGATCGCTGGACCGCTCATGGGCGCCTCTCTCGTCGCTTGCGTCGCCGTCGAGAGCTTCGGGGGCACACGGCCCATCCCTCCGCAGACGGCGAACCTGTGCCCCCTATTTAGGACCCGGAGCGGGCGCCGGGCAAACCGGAGCCGTCAGTGCGCCGTGCGGGTCGGCCGCGAGACTGGATGACGCCGACATGCACGGCCAGACAGAGGCGGCGGGGATGCGGGCGAGACGGGGCGGGCGCGTCTCGCGCCCGCCCACCCCGCCGCCTTATCGTCGTGACGTCACATCACCGCTGCGGCGCCACGTATCGGCTCCGGCGCCACGCCACGACCGCGACGTCACCTCACTGGGCGAAGGCCGCCAGGAACTCGTCCCACTGCGTCGCCTTGGCGAACTCGAGCGTCTGGTAGAAGGCCCAGTTGTCGATCTCGTTGGGCGTGTACACCAAGGCATCGTAAGTGCGCGGCCACCAGATGCTCACGCCGTGCGAGTCACGGTACCTCTCGGAGCGGTACATCGAGTAGAGGACCGCCTCGTCGACCGCGTCCATGACGCCCTGGGCGGTCGCGTCGATCACGGGGTCGTCGACGACCAGGCTGATCTCGTGCGCCAGGTCGTAGAGGTCGCGATTGTCGCGGTCGCCGTAGTCCTGGATGCGCTTCGCCGCGTCGTCGTAGGCGTCACGGTACAGCGGCAGACCCCCTTCGAGTGCCCAGGCGAACGCGTCGACGGCCTCGAGCAGCGCGTCCCAGCGCGCGTCGAGGGCCAGCGCCGAGTAGGTGCGGTTGTCGCCACCCGGGGTCGATGCCGCGGCGATGGCCATCGCGTCGGGGGCCATCGTCGGGTCGGCCTGGAGGGCGGCCACGACGAGGTCGTACTGGACGCCCTCCCACCACTCGTCCTCTTCGGAGCCGACGACCGCGGCAGCGCCGATCGAGGCCCAGGTCGCCGCCACCTCGATGGTCTGGCGCTCGCACATGTCCCAGCCGGCGACGTCGATGGGCTCGACGCCCTCGGCCGTCATCGCCGCCAGGAATTCGTCCTCGTCCATGGCGTCGGCGCTCGTGTCGTCGCGCAGGGTCTTGCCCGGGCGCCACATCCAGCCGTGGTCCCAGAAGAAGAGGGCGTAGTGCTCGGCCGGGTAGGTCGCCTGTGCCCAGAGGACGAAGTCGGTGAGTGTCTGCGGGTCGGCGGTGTTGCGCTCGCCCCAGTCGGCGACGGCGTTCTCGGGCGTCGCCGTCATGCCCTCGGTGCAGTAGAACAGCTTCGTCGTGGTCCAGTCGCCGGCCGACCTGTCGTAGCCCGGGTGCCGGTCGGCGAGGCAGACGACGTTGACGTCGGCGTTCGAGCCCGGCACGCAGAGCTCGGTCTCGATGTCGGGCACGACCGAGCGCTCGAGGTCGTTGTCGCCGCCGATGTAGACCATGACGGTCCATTGAGCCGTCGTCGGAGCCGGCGGCCCCTTCTTGGCCGGCGCCGGCGCAGCCGCCAGCGCCACCGTGAGCGCCGTCGCGAGCGTGACGACGGCGACGAACAGGATCCCCCTCTTCACGATCTCTCCCCCTTGAGGATGCGGGCAGGGCCGCGAGCCGCCCCCGCGGCTCGCGGCCCTGCCGCCGTTCAGTAGACGTAGCCCATGAGGCAGATTCTTCGCTCCGTGTAGAGCACAGACGGGAGGCGCGCCCCAAGGACGAACACGTTGACGCCGCTGGTCGCGATGGACGGGATCACATCGGGGATCTCGGGGTTGGCGACCGGCGGCTCGCTGGGATAGGCGCTCGTCCACCACCAGCCGCCCTCAGATCTGCGCTGCGTGACGAACTGCACGCCACCCGTCTCGGTGGCCCACGTCCCGCTCGCGATCACGCCGCCCTGACTGTCCTTGGCCATGACCATGATCTCAGAGCCGAGGGTGGACGTGACGCCGGGCGCTTCCTGGACCTCGCGTGAAGCCACCGTCCCGTCAGGAGCGACGTCGAGCAGCAGCGGCTGCCACCCCGAGGCGAGCAGATGCTCGGCGCCGCCGCACAGCACGTGACCGCCGGGGACCACCTCGATGTCGTTGAACCAGGCCGAATCGCTCGTCGCTGCGTCGCCCCCGTCCTCGAGAGCGAAGACGCGAGTCCCGTCGGCCTTGTAGGAGAGGAGCATGCCGCACGGCGCGCCGGACGTGCCCCCCCAGGCGATCCCGCCGACGTAGACCCCGCCGCCCGGGCGCAGCCGCAGCGACTGGGCCCAGTCGTCCCAATCTCCACTTCCGTTGTAGCGGCGGACCCAGAGCCGTTCACCCGACGTCGAGTACTTGATGGTCAGGGCGTCCGCGATCACGTAGTCGCCGCTCAGGAACCTCCCCGTGTACCCACACACGTAGATCCGACCAGCCGAGTCGATCTTCAGGCTGAGCGCCGCGTCCTCGAGGTGAGTCGGCCCATCGTAGCGACGTGCCCAGCGGCGCGTGCCGTCGGGCTTGTAGCTTACGACGAGAACGTCGAAGTCGTTGGTCCACGAGTAGCTCAGACCGACCACCGTCAAGTTGCCGTTGCCGTCCACGGCCGCGTCGGTGGCGATCTCCCACCCATGAGCGCCCGAGTCGTAGTAGCGCGTCCACACCTTGGTGCCGTCCGGGTTGCGCTTGATGACGACGAGGTCACTGTCGCCGTAGCGAGTGGCCCTGTCGCCCACGGTGTAGATCGCCGAGCCGCGGACGGCGACGGCGCCGACGTAGTCGTCGCCGTTGACCCCGCCGTCCCAGACCTTCATCCACTGAGGCTCGCCGTCCACGATCTTCTCCAGAGCGATGTTCTTCGTGGCGCTCTGGTAGTCATAGGCGACGTAGACGGTCCTGAGACCACCTGCGGCGATGTCGACCGGCTGACGCGCCGGCGGCAGACCCTCGTAGACCCAACTGGGCGAGAGGTCGAGGGCGGGGCTCAGACCGAGGTTCTCGGGCTGCGGTCTGTCGGCGCTCGGTCCAGCGTCGTCAGTCACCCTGTCGAGCAGCGACACGGAGCCCAGACTCGGGCGCAGCTGGTCTGGACGCGGGTCCACGGCCAGCCGCTCCTCGAGCGACGCAGGCTCGTCGACCGGAACCGCGTCGCCCTCGGCGGCCGTCAGGGCGTCCGGCTCGTCCGCGACCTCCGGGGACTTGGCCTCAACGGGCCCGGCGACGTCGGTCGACGATGTCTGGGCGACTTGCTGCGGCGTCTCCGCGGCCAGCGCCACATCGACCGGCGGCGCCACCGACGACGACGAGAGCCAGACGGCCGCCAGCGCGGCCAGACCGACGAACGCCAGCGCGGCCAGGACGATGACAGCGCGCGCAGGGCGCACCGACCGCAGAGCAGGCATGACCCCCCCTTTTTGTCGACCCCTTGATGCGGGCGCGTCCCTCCACGCGACGCACGGCGTCAGCTTACGCCTCTCCTCGTAGGAGGGGAAGGGGAGTGACTGTCGAGCCGCTTGGGGAGCGCGGGGCGCCGCCGGGGGCTGCGTCGCCTCCCGTCACCACACCCTCGAGAGGCGCTGCTCCTTGTGCGCCCGTGGGCGCCGCGGCACATCACCGCGTCGCGACAGGCGCATGAGCCGGTGTGGCGCACGCTCTCGCGGCGACCGATGGTCGCTCGTCCGCCACTCTCTCCGAGGTCGGCGCCCGCGACGAACGCGTCGCGTCCGCCGGTGCGGGAGCGCCGCTCTTCCGCGTTGTCTGGACTGACGACACTTCTTGCGTGAGAGCGGGCCCGGAGGTCAGCGCGAGCTCCGTAGGCGATGCGATCCTCTCAGACGACGCGATATCAACAGTCGAGAGGACCCCGGCGCCGGCCAGCGCGACCGCGCAGAGGCCGAGGACGAAGCTCAGGATGACGGCGCAGCGTCGCACGCTGCGCCCTGATGGTGACACCCCCAAGACCCCCCTGGCGTGACCCCCTCTTCTCTGCATCCTACTGCACGCAGAGACGGGCGAGAACACTCTTCACGACTGAGCCGGGGGCCCGGGCGGCGCCGTTCGGCGCCGCCCGGGCCCCCGGTCGGGCCGCGTCGGTAGAACCTACCGACGCGGCTG
>JAFGAW010000064.1 GCA_016933475.1 Thermoleophilia bacterium | reverse complement strand
GTGCGGATGCCGGGGATGCCGTAGGTCTTGGAGAGCGAGGAGACGCTGATGGCCTGCGGGCTCAGCGTCGCGGTCACCGGCAGCGGGCCGCCGAAGGTCATCTCGCGGTAGGTCTCGTCGACGAGCAGGCGGCAGCCGCGCTCCTCGACGATGCCGAGCAGGCGGCGCAGGTCGGCCTCGCCCATCATCTGCCCGGTCGGGTTGTGCGGCACGGTGATGCTGACGTAACGGGTGCGCGGCGTCATGAGCGCGGCGAGGGCGTCGACGTCGACGCGCCACTCGTCCTCGAAGGTCAGATCGAGGTAGCTGATGTCGGCCTCGATGGCGCGCGGGGTGAAGATGTTGGTCGCGTAGTTGGGGCGCACGACGACGAGGTGGTCGCCCTTCTCGAGCAGCGTCGTGGCGATGATGAAGAGGGCCTGGGCCGCACCCGCGGTGACGAGGACGTCGGCCGGCTCGGCTGCGCCCGCCGGGCCGCTGCTCGCCTGCGCGATCAGCTCCATGAGCCCCGTGTGGCCCATGTGCTCGCCGTAGTAGAGCACCATGTCGCCAAACTCGATGCCGAGGTCGCTCAGGGTGCGGTCGCGAACCGAGCTCTCGGAGAGGTTGTACTCGATCTTGTCGTAGCCGAACTCCTCGGGCGACTCGACCTCGATGGGCATGCGGACGTACTTCACGGGGGACCTCCTCGGGGCTGCGGCAAGCCTACACCGCGAGCGGGAGTGAGGCTGCCCGAGGACGCGGCGCGAAGCGGCGGAGGGCCTTGGCGTCAGGCGGCACGGCGACCCGGCCTCCGGCCGCGTTGCCGGTGCGACCGAGGCGCCGGGCGGTCAGCCGCCTGAGCACATCGCCAGACCCAGCGCGAGGTACAGCAGCGCCGTGAAGACGAGACCGGCGATGGAGACACCGAGGGCGACGGATGACAGCCTTGTCGGCCGCCCAGCGCTGCTCTTGCGCCTGATCTCGCCGCGGCACACCGGTATGGCCATCAGCCAGAGCGGCCAGAGCACGACGCCGAGCACGGCCAGCGCGACGCCCCAGGGCTCGCGTTCCACGCGCCTCGCACGTCGGCGGGGGACGGGCTCAGGCTCGCTTCCGACCACCCCCGGAGTGGGCTCGGTCACGCTGCCGGCCACGTCTGGGGTGGACTCGCCCACGAAGCCCCCTCTCATCCTCTCGCGCGCCGATCTACCCGCCATGGATCGCCTCCATCTTATGCCGCGTTCGTGGCGCCACGAAGCAACGGGGCTTCTGGCGCGACGGCCCCCCACATCGCGTAGGGGTAGACCGTCGCCCAGCGGGTACACCTTTTGTCTATACGTGCGCGTGGTGAGTGCGCCTCACCTATCGCGCACGAAGGGAAGAAGGAGGAGGGATGGAGGAGCCGCTGTTCCCGTTCTTCAGCGAGGGCGACGAACACGAGCAGCAGCACTGCTACGACTGCGGTATACCCCTGCCCGAGGAGGGCGACCCCGAGGTCATCCACGTGCCGGTCCAGGGGCCCGACGGCCAGTGGCGCCTGATGCCGGCCTGCCGCCGCCACTGGCGCGAGGCGCAGCAGGACGAGGCGGCGGAGACGTCGTAGACCGGGGACGAGGACCACTCGCGGCCATCGCGAGCCACGTGTGGGGGCACGCGCGCAGGCAGGTATAATCCTTCGGCTGCGCGCGTGCCCCCATCGTCTAGCGGCCTAGGACACCGGCCTTTCAAGCCGGCGGCACGGATTCGAATTCCGTTGGGGGCACCACCCTCTCCCTCCCGATCGTCATCTGACGGCTCTGTGAATCGTCAACCGCGGCCGACAGTTCACGGTCTTCGTCCGCACGTACCTCTGGGATACTCGTCTGGGCTACCGGCGCTGACGGGCCGCCGCCAACGACACCACGGGGCGAGAGTGACCGATCCAGGCTACAAGACCCTCAACCAGCTCATGCGCCACATCAGATGCAGTTCCGGCATGGGCATCGCCGGCGCCACGCACAAGCGCGCACTCGCGCGCATGGGCTACTTCCACGGCTACAAGGGCTACCGGTTCGCCGGGTCCGCCGACAGACGTATCCCCTACTCCGACTTCGACGAACTGCGCGCGGTGCTCGAGTTCGACAGTGCGCTCAAGGCCATGCTCTATCCGATGCTCATGCAGCTCGAGATGACCATGAAGAACGTCGCTCTCGTCGAGATCCTGAGAGCGGCGGGTTCGAGCCGGCTGAGCGACGTCTATGACCGCTTGATGCTTGGAGACAAGAGAGATGGACGCCGCGGCAAGCTCGAGGTCATCCATGCCGGCAACGGAGTGCTTCTCGACGCCCATAAGCGCAACAACGTGATCATCCGGCACTACTACGACGCACCGGGCGAGTCCGTCCCGCTCTGGGCGCTGATGGAAGTGATCACACTGGGGCACTTCAGCCGCATCCTGGAGCAACTCTCGGGTCCGGTGATCCAGGCAGTGGCGACCGGCTGGGGGCTGAAGAGACGGGACGCGGAGCTTCTTCCTCACCTGGTCTTGGCACTTAAGGACCTCCGCAACTGCGTTGCCCACAACGGCACTGCATTCGACACGCGCTTCAAGACAGCGAAGATCCGCGATCAGATTCCCACCCTGTTGACGCGCGAGATGAGCTTGCCCTCAGCCGCGACCCTGCACTTCGACACGCTCACCGACTACCTGGCCCTCGTGGTGTACCTGGCACGCTGCCTCGGCATGCCCAAGCGAGAGATCACCGCGCTGATACGCCGCTATGTGGCGCACGCGGAGGAGCTTCGCGCCCGCGTCCCGCAGCGCGTCTTCGACATCATCGTTCACACCGATAACCGCACCAAGCTCGACGGGCTCAGGTGCTGGTTGCGAACCACCTGAGGTCTGCACGCTGACGTCCGATACCGGGTACACTCACCACGAATAGCGGTGCTCCTCTGCGGGGGACACTCGAAACGGCCGGATGCTTCCGGCCGTTTCCGTTTCTCTCGACCTGATCGATCATCACCGTGTCTCTGGTCGACAGTCGCCGTGTCTGGCGACCCGCCCCACATGGCCCGTCGAGGCGAGCGGTTGCCAGAGATCCGCCAACACGCCCCTCGTACCGCCGCAGACCCCGAGGCCACTCGCTGAACCCATGTGGTCAGTCCGGAGGACCTCCGAGACGAGGGTGAATCGACTTCCGTTGGGGGCACCACCTTCCCCCTCCCCATCGTCGTTTGCCCTTGTCGACGCCGAGGGATACAAGCTTTGACTTATACGGTCTTCAGCTTATTCTGGCATGTTGGAGGTGGAGTACACAGACCAGTTCGGCGCATGGTGGCGAGAGTTCGATGACGACCAGCAGGAGCGCGTGGCGGCGGCCGTTGAGATCATCGAGCAGGGAGGGCCGGCCGTGGGCCGGCCGCTCGTCGACACCCTCGAAGGCTCACGCCGCGCCACCATGAAGGAGCTTCGCGTCGGGGACCTCCGCGCTCTGTTCGCTTTCGACCCGACGCGGAGGGCGGTCCTGCTGCTCGGCGGAGACAAGACCGGGCGCTGGAGAGAGTGGTACTCGCAGGCCGTTCCGCTCGCGGACCGTCTGTACGACGAGCACTTGAGACGCCTCGTCGAGGAAGGGCTGATCGATGATGACTGAACGCACGCGACACACCAGGAGCTTCGACGAGCTCCGCCGGCAGATCGATGCCGACCCGGTGCGGCGCGCCCGGGTCGAGAGCCACAAGACCGCCATGCTGGGGGAGCTTCGTCGCGAGCTCGACCTCACGCAGACGACGGTGGCCGAGCGTCTCGCCGTGACACAGGAGAACGTGTCGCAGATCGAGCGGGGGGCGACCGACCTTCGGCTGTCGACGCTCAGCCGCTACGTCGAAGCGCTCGGCGGGCGACTCGAAGTCCGCGCCGCGTTCGCCGAGCAGACCGTCATGCTCGACATACCCAGACCGGGCGCCTCGCGCCGGCGCTCCAAGCCGAAGCCCTCGTGACACTGCGCACGAGGCCCCACACCGCCATCGCCTCAGGGCGTACCCGCTCGTACACCTTCTTGAGCGGGTAGCGGCTGACCGCGCCCCCGGGGCTCGTTGTCGTCGCGAAGGCGCGCCGCGATCGTCGCCCAACGGCAGCTTCGGCTGACCCGGTACTACCATGCTGACGTGGAGGGGTCTGGCGGCATCGGCCGTCATGTCCCCCCGCTCTCGGAAGGAGGCGGCCATGTCCTCAGCATCCCGCAGACCGCGACCGAAGATCGTCATCCTTGTCATCCCTGCGCTGCTCGTCGTCGCGGCCGTCGCGGCGACGCTGCCGGGAGCCTCGCCCCCGGCGGTCGCCGATGCGGCCGACGCGGTCGTCACGGCACCGGAGGAGCCCCAGAAGCTCGGCGTATCCTTCACGGACGTCGCCCCGACGTGGGCGCTCACCGCGGACACTGTGCCCCGCGACGCCGCGTCCGACATCGTCGCCGTCGCGCAGCGCACGGTGTACACGACCGGCTACACGTTCCCCGCCACCCAGGATCTTCGCCTCTCGAAGTACGTCGACGGCGCGTTGCGCTGGCAGAGGACCTATGACGGGCCCGCGCATGGGGACGACTGCGGGATGGCCGTGGCGGCGCGTGGCAAGGCCATCTACACGGCCGGCTTCCGCACGACGAAGAGCGGCACCCTCGACGTGCTGCTCCTCCGTTGGAACTCCTCCGGGGATCGTGTCTGGACGCGCACCTACGACAAGGGCGGTGGCGACGACTCGGCGAACGATGTCGCGGTGGACGGCGACGGCAACGTCGTCGTCGTCGGCGCCAGCGAGCCGACGGCGGGCGCCGACCCGGACTGGGTCGTGATCGGCTACAGGCCGGACGGCACGCGGCGCTACGTGCGCCGCTACGACGGGCCGTCGCATCTGGGCGACGTGGCGGGCAGGCTGGCGATCGATGGAGCCCGACGGGTCTACGTCGCGGGCTACAGCACGTCGGCGAAGAACGACCGCGACGCCCTCGTGCGCAAGTTCTCGGCGACCGGGGCCGTGCTTTGGACGAAGCGGTTCGACGGCACGGCCCACGCGCAGGACGGCGCCTACTCGCTGCGTCTGCGCCCGGGAGGCGGCGTCTACGTCTGCGGCGAGACCGGCAGCGTCGGTACCGGCACAGACGGCCTCCTCCTCGCCTACACGTCGGCCGGCTCGCGAGTGCTTACCGTCAGGGACCCGGGCTTCCTTCCCGACATGAAACCCCAGGCCTTCTACGACCTCGAGGTCATGCCGGGGGGCGACGTCATCTGCGGCGGCTTCGACCAGCTCGCCGCCAGCATGGACGGCTACATGGCCATCTACAGCCCATCAGGCGAGATGCACGGCAAGATGTGGGAGCCGAGGAGCGACTGGCGCGACGCCATCATCAGCCTGGCGAAGGACTCGCAGGGCGGCGTCTACCTGACGGGCACGCTGGGCACGGGCGCGACGAGCTCGCAAATCTGGACCATGCGCATCCGGGAGGGCGGCACCTCCTGGGTGAGCACCTGGCCCGCGAGCCCGGCCACCTCTCATGAGTCGACGGCGACCGCGGTGTACGGGGTCAACGCCTACGTCGCGGGCTTCGACGGCCAGTACGACGAGGTGACGCTGGGCCACGTGTACTGACACGGGCGAGAACTCATAGGAGCCGGCGTGTAGAGTGACCTCTGCGCTGCAGCACGCTTGAGGACGGAGGTCATGGCTCGACGACTCATCATGCTTGACTTCGACGGCGTCATCGTCGACTCGCTCGAGGCGACCTACGCCGGGGCCGTGCAGTACCTGGAGGAGCAGGGCCTCGACCACCTCGCGTCACCCGAGGCGATGCTCTCGATGCTCGACCACAACTGGTACGAGGGGATGGCGCGCGCCGGCCTGCCGCCCGGCGTCGCCGACGCCCTCGACGCCGCCCTGATGGAGGGCCTCAGGGAGCGCATCGACGAGATCGAGCCCGTGCCGGGAATGCCGCAGGTCATCGAGCGCGTGAGCCTGCGGCACACCGTCGTCGTCATCACCTCCAACTTCGGCTGGTTCGTCGACGGGGTCTTCCGCCGCCTCGGAGTCAACGGCGTCACCGAGGTCGCCGGCGCCGACACCGACACGAGCAAAGTGAGGAAGATGGCGGCCGCCCGCGCGCGGTACGCGCACCCCGGCGGCTGCTGCTACGTCGGCGACACGGTCGGCGATATCGCCGAGGCTCGGGAGGCCGGCGTCCCGTCGGTCGCGGTGTCCTGGGGCTGGCACCCCGAGGCGAGGCTGCGGGCCGCCTCGCCCGACGCCGTCGCGCGTGACCCCGAGGAGCTGGCACGGATCCTCACCGACGGCGGGGGAGTCTTCGGCGACCCCGGGCTTCGGTCCCCCGCGGACGACCCCGGGCGCGACATGACCGAGAGCGGCGGCGAGGCCCGGGACGCTGGCGGGGCCCGGGACGCTGGCGGGGCCCGGGACGACGACGGGGTACATACCACCTGAACGCCGGCCTGTCGCGAAAGGTGATCGCATGAACCCCGTCATCCTGGGCGCACTTCTCTTCTACGGCTTCCTCGCGTACTGCTTCTACCGCATCCTCCTGCGGGTCGGCTACACGCCGTGGGCCGCCCTGCTGGTCTTCGTGCCCTTCGTCGGTCAGACCATGCTGATCGCCTGGCTCGCCTTCGGCCGCTGGCCCCTGCTGCGCCGCGCCGAGCAATGGCCCCGCTGGCCGGTCGACGAGGACGACGACACGGCGTAGGAGCCCGGGGCGAGGACGGCCGGCGTCCGCCCTCGCTCTCAAGACGGACGACGGCCAGCGCGGGACGACGGCCTCGGGACGACGGCCGGGCTCGAGACGACGGCCGGGCTCGAGGGGCCGACGGACAAAATAAAGAGCGGCCAGACCTTTCGGCCGACCGCTCTTCCGGACTTCTCATCCGGATGCCTCTCGTTCGGTCTGGCGGACCATCGCGTTCAAGAGGTGACGGCAGTCTACCCCCCGGCGACGGCATGACAACGTTCGTAGGCCGTTGCCACTCTCATGTTGTGCGTGAGGGTTTCGGGGCGTGCGCGTTGCCCGAGGACAGCGACAGGCCGGCGATACGGCATCGTGGACTACATCGCCGGCGTCGCACTCGCCCTTCTGCTCCTGGTGGGGGTCCCCGCGTGGAGCCTCGTGACCGCGGGCGGCGACGCCGCCCTGCGCCCGCGCCACCGCCGCCGGCTGCGCCTTCGTCGTCGTCGCCTTCGTCGTCGTCGCCGCGTCGTACCTCCTGCTCGCCGCCGGCAGCGGCGGCGCCCGAGACCGCCTCGTTTGCCTCGCCGTCGGGTAAGCTCTTGCTCACCCGCCGTCGCGACCGAGGAGAGACGATATGGCGACAGCCGAGATCGAGGCCGGCATCTGCGGGCTGACGACGACCGTACGCACGAAAGCCGACGGGGCCGTGGTCCGCATCGAGATCGAGAGCGAATGCGAGCACATCGCCCGCCTCGCCGCGGCGCTGACCGAGGTCGAGCCTTTCCGCGAGATCAGCTTCCGCGGCCAGGAGCCCCTGACCCTCGAGAAGGCGCGCGAGTACTGCGCCCACGCCGCCTGCCCCGTGCCGAGCGGCATCCTCAAAGCCATCGAGATCGAGGCCGGGCTCGCCTTGCCCAAAGACGTCACCATCCGCGTCAGCAAGGAGTGAGAGACGGCCGAGGGCTCGTCGCTGTCGCGACGAGCCCTCGGACGTCTCTCCGACACGGACCGGCAGGCTGCGTGCTGCCCCGACCGACCCGCCTGTACCGCCGGGTCTAGCGGCGCCGCTCCACGAAGCTCTTGTACAGGCTCAGTTTGAGCTGCAGGTCCTTCTCGATGCGTGCGATCTCGGCTGGGTCGCCGACGTCCTGGTAGTCCGAGCACACGTTGAGGTCGACACTCACCTTAGTCTTGCCCTCGCCGATGCTCTCTAGCCGCACGAGCCCGTCGTCCGGCTCGAACTCCAGACGAGACCCGTAGTAGATGGAGTAGAAGATGAACTTCGTCCACTCCTCGTCCGCCACAGTCGCCGGTACGTCGACTTCGACCGACTGACGGAATTGCGCGCACTCTGCCATGACTATCACCTCCCGTTTCGCCGTATCTGCCCCCGCGACCGTTTCCGAAACCGCCCCGCGCGGCGCGGAAGCCTCCGCGACCACAGTCCGTTCGGCCCATCCTCTGCCGTCGCCGGGGGAAACGCGCCTCGGGCACGGAGTGACCCATCGTGGGGCGGATTCACGGCGCTCCCGCGCGTGAAACTTATGCATTCCATTGCACACTCTTGACAGGCAGCGGCGAATAAGTAGCATCTACGTTAGATTGACCGGTCGGTCAAATCGCAGCCGTGAGCCGAGACTTGGAGGTGATGGTATGGCGTGACGCGTCTGGTGCCGGTCCCCCGGTCTGAGGGGGCCACCGGGCCGCACCAGCCTCATAGCACCGGACACCGTAGATTTCGACCAGGGGGACATATGGCCGAAAGCACCGCCAGCCAAGGGTCAAGCCTCGCCTTCGAGCGTAAGGCCAGCGGGCTCGTCCGCGGCCTCGATATGTGGGACGCCTTCGGAGCCGGGCTCATGACCTGTCAGCCGATCGCCACGCTGTGGCTCATGGTCGGCATCGCGCTCTCGCTCTTCCCGCAGGGCAACCTGCTGATCGCCATCGGTCTCGGCGCCGTGACCGCCGGCCTCGGGGCGCCGCTCGTCTGGGGCATCCTGAGCAGCTCGATGCCGCGCGCCGGTGGCGAGTACGTCTACAACTCGCGCATCCTGCACCCGGCGATCGCCCTGGGTGCCGTCTTCACGAACATCCTCGCCGTCTTCTACTGGAACTGGTACATCGCCACCTGGCTCGGTCAGCCCGCCCTGGAGCTCCTCGGCCAGTACATGGGTTGGGAGAGCTTCACGACCTGGGTCGGTACGAAGGGCGGTCTGATCATCCTCGGCCTCATCGCGATCGTGGTCGGCTACCTCTCGGTGGCCTTCAGCATGAGGAGCTACGCGATCATCCAGAAGATCATGCTGATCCCCGCCATCGGCGGACCGATCGTGCTCATCATCGCCCTGTTCATGTCGAGCAAGGCCGAGTTCATCGAGCGGTGGAACGCGATCGCCGCCGAGTACGGTTCGCTGGACTACGACGCGTTCATCGCCGCCGCCGCCCTGCCGAACACGTGGAGCTGGCACCACACATTGGGCGCCTTCAGCGGCGTCTACGCACTCTTCGTCTACAACTACGTGATCGCCTATCTGAGCGGCGAGGTCAAGCGCCCCGACAAGGCTCTGCTCACCGGCAACGTGCTCGCCGTCTGGACCCCGATCGTGCTCGGGTTCCTGACCGTCGTCGGCCTCTACCGGCTGGTCGACTTCAACTTCCTGAGCGCGACGGCGCAGGCCAGCTTCGGAGCCGGGGTCGAAGGCTACATGGCCCCGTACAACCCCGACTACCTCACGCTCACCTGGATCGCCAGCGGCCAGAGCGGCATCGTCGCGTGGGCCATCGCGCTCGCGTTCATCGCCGTCATCTGGCTGGAGATCACCATCGCCCTGCTCGTGATCGCGCGCGCCTTCCTCGCCTGGGGTCTCGACCGCATGGGCCCGAAGTGGTTCACCGACGTGAGCCCGAGGTACGCCTCGCCGGTCAAGAACCTGACCGTCGCCATGCTGGGGTTCGCCATCGGCCTCGTCGTGCTGGTGCTCTGGTTGTCGAACCAGCTCGCCGGCCTGGTCGGCGGGGGCATGCAGTTCATCTCCATCTTCCTGATCACCGGCATCTCGGCGGTGCTCTTCCCGTATCGCAAGAACGTGCGCCACATCTGGGACGCGTCACCGTACAAGACGTGGAAGTTCGCCGGGATCCCGCTGGTCACCATCGGCGGGGTCCTCTACCTCACGTTCATCATCACGATGCTCTACTTCTCGTTCATCGATCCGACGTCGCGCGAGGTCACCGGCAAGTACATGATCGTCTTCTTGTCGGCGTGGGCCGCAGGCATCCTGTGGTACCTCTTCTGGCGGGCCAAGAACGCCAAGAAGGGCATCGACGTCAGCATCACCTTCGGTGAGCTGCCGCCTGAGTGAGTGCTGAGCGGCACGCCGCCCACGCGAGTGGGCCGGCGGGCCGAAGCGACTGAGGGACGGCCGGGGCCGGGCGAGAGCCCGGCCCCGGCCGTCCCTGCTCCCATCAGCTCGCCGGTGCGTCAGCCGCTCCCCGTCCCGTAGACGAGGGCGAGGTAGCGTGCGGCGTCGACGTGCAACGCGAGCTGGTTGGCCGGCGGCAGGCTGGCACGCTCGAAGCGCGACTTGCCGGAGAGCGCGCTCATGTCGACGATCGCCTCCATCGAACGGGCGCCGTGCGTGTAGCCATCCGCCTTGAGGAAAGCGCGCAGCACTCCCGGGTCGATGCGCACCAGGTCGCCGTCCACGATCTGGGGCGCCTTGCGCTGCAGCAGCGAGCGCAACAGCAAGGCGCGACGCAGGATGTAAGCGACGTCGTGCTCGCTCTGCGGGTTCGGGCCGTACACGTTCACGTAGGCCCGCAGCCGGCTGAGGAAGTCGGGCTTCTTCGCCTGCTTCGCCTGAGTCGCGTCGGTGCCGCCGACGAAGTCGTCCAGCGTGGCCGAAGTGCCTCCGGCGAAGACGAAGATCGCCGGGCCGATGGGGTGGAAGGCGCCCTGCTCGAGGAAGGCCCCGTCCTGCATCGGCGCCAGGAAGTGGCGCAGCCACCCCAGAGGGACGCCCCGGAGCGCGGTGTCGAACTCATCCCAGAAGACGAGCGGCAGGTACTGCTGCAGGACCGCGTCCCTCACCCGGTGCAGGGCCGGCCCGAGCTCGGACTCGTCGTGGAACTGCGAGAGGTTGAACTCGAGCTCCTTCATGAGGCCGGGGAGCAAGGCGCGGGCCATCTGCTTGACGGCAAAGGACTTGCCGGCGCCGGGCGGCCCGAAGACGGCGATCGACAGAGGCCGCTCGAGACGGGTGCCGGCGCGCCACTGACGGACGTACTCCGAGACGATCCCGCGCACGGCGCGCATGCTCTCGATCTCGTCGCGGTCGACCGACGACCAGGCGCCGACGGTCTCCACGGGGACGGCGGCCTCGAGGTGGCCCGGGCCGTACACAGCCACCGTCTCGGCCATGGTCACGAGGTCGGCGCCACCGACGACCTCGGTGAGGATGCGGCGATCGTCGCTGGTCGCAACGTCCATGGCCACCGAGGGCAGTACGACGGACGCCTCGCGGAGCTCCTGCCGCACGCGCTCCAATGGAAACCGAAGTCGTATCTGCTCGCCGTCGCGGACGAGATCGTAACCACCGAGGTGCAGCGCCCGCGCGGCGGCGAGCCCGCGATTCGTCGCGGCGGTGAGATCGGCTCCGTCGCCGGTCATCTCGGCGGCGATAGCGGCGGCGACACACATCGCGTAGCCCACTACGGCGCCGGGCCACGTCGCGCGCTCGTCGCCCTCCAGGGTCCTGGGCGAGAAGAGCAGCCGCGACGCGCCCTCGCGCTCGATGATGACCGCCCCGGAGAGCCCCACCGGGACGACCACCCGCGCCGCTTCGGCGAGCCCGCAACCCCGGACCGCGCGCACCACGTCCCTGTACAGCTGCTCCCACGAGAGCGGGTACCCGACGGGCAGGGAGTCCTTGCGCAGGTCCTCGCTGAGGACGACGACGGTGAGCACGTCGGCGCAGCGCTCGAGCAACCGCTCCCAGAGCGGTCCCCGCGCGAGCGGCACGGTCGTGAGCAGGACGACCTCCCGGGGCGGCTGCCCTTCGGACAGCGCCGCCGGCCACTGCATCGGGTCGTCGCGGAAGCCCAGGGCGAGATCGTCGATCACGATCACGTCGGCGTCCCCGGGCGGCTCCGGCGCGGCACTACGCGGACGGATCGCCGCAGTCCGCCCGAACAGCTCGACGATGCGCCACGCCGATCCTCCGAGAGCCTGCGGCGCCGGCGCCGGCGACCAGGCCATGACGAGCCGCGCGAAGTCGCCGGTGTCCGGCCGGGCGAGGGCCTCCGCCGGCACTGAGGGACCCGAGACCTCGGCCGACGGGTCGCGATCGGCCACGGCGGCCTCGACGATCGCGTGCAGCAGGGCGGCCCCACCGGCGTGCGCCGAGAGCTGGCTCTCCTCGGGCGCCGACCACGCCCACAGCGGGTCGAGGCTCGAGCCGTGCAGACCGTGCGGGAGGACTACCTGCCAGTCGACGGTGACGTCGCCGATGACCGCGACCTTCTTGTGATTCGCCATCTGGCCCGTCCTTTCAGCTCGGGGGCGGAGGGCACATCTCGCGAGGGCAACTCTACCCCGCGGAGGCGGGAGCGAGCAGACCCGCGCGGCGGGTCAGCCTGGGCGAGACGAGAGTGGCCGGATCAGGCCGCCGATGTCAGGGCGAGCAGTAACGCCGGGCCGGTGGCATGGATCGCCCGCTCAGGACGGCGGCGGCCGCGTCAGGCCGGCGGCGGCGGCCGCGTCAGGCCGGCGGCGACGCCAACGGCCCGACGTCGCGCAGCACGCACACCGGCGTCTGCTCGTGACCCTGGCCGAGCGGGTTGTCGAGCATGAGCCGACGGACGAGAGCACGGTCCATGCCGGCTGAGGCTCCGAGCACGCGGGCGTCGAGATCGCTGACGTCGACGACGGCGACGTGGACGGGGCCGGCGGGCGACTGACCGGCCGACGACGGTCGGTCGACCGGCGGCGGGCCGACGGCAGTCGCACCCGCGCCGGTGGGCACGCCGCCGTCGCCCGCGTCGGCACGGAGTCCGTCACGCAGCACCCGCGCCAGTCGCTCGGCGACCGCGTCGGGCTCGGCCGGGCCGAGCTTGGCGTGCGTGTTATGCGGGGGCAGCGTGTAGGGCGTCGGCCCGTCGATGGCCTCGACGGCCGGGCCGGCGATGGCGTAGAACCAGCCGCGCTTGCGCACGAGGCGCCCGGCCGCGGCGGCGGCGGTCGCGGCGAGGATGCGCGGCGCGCCGGCCTCGTCAATCGCGAGCTGCATCGTCTCGGGGATGCCGAGACCGATGCCGTGCGGCGTGCGGGTGACGGCCTTGCTCAGCACGCGCGCCAGGCGGCCGGGGTGGATCTCGTCGAGCGCCCACGAGCGCCCCTGGCTCGTGGCGACCGGCTTCTCCGCGATCGCGACGAGATCGCCGGGCCGCACGCGGGGCAGCACCTGGCGACGGAAGAGCGCCTCCAGATCATCCCCGCGGCCGACGAGCTCCGTCTTCACGGGCAGCCGCGCGTACACGCGCCCGCGCACGCAGGCGAAGAGGTGTTTCGTCGCGTTCGGCGCGTGCTCGGCGAGAAGGCGCTCCGCCTCAGAGCTGCCGGCACCACCGACCAGAGCCGGCGCGAGCTCGTCACCGCGTGAGGGGACCGTGCCCCGGGTGACGACCCCGCCGGGCACCGGCGCCGACAGCGCCGCCGCCTCGTCGACGCCTTGAAGCACGGCCGGCCGGTCGCAGAATTCGCGCAGCCACAGCTCGAGGCCGATCGCCCGCCAGAACGACCACGAGTCCTGGGTCTTCCCTTCGCAGAAGCGGCGGAAGGCGTCGACCACCTGCTCGGGGTCCCAGTAGGGCCGCGCCGCGAAGCTCGGTGACTGGCAGACGCCGGTGAGCTGTGCCCGGCGGGCCTTGACCCAGCGCAGGCCCGGAGTGAGGGCGCCCGGCGCCGCGCCGCGCCGCCGGCGCACCTTCTCGGGCAGCGACCCGCGTACTCCCTCGCGGAGGATCCATTGGGTCCAGCCGTCGCGCACCAGGGCGTCGGGCGGCAGCGCGAGGGCACGCTCGACGACCTCGCGGTCGAGGTAGGGCAGGCGTGACTCGATCGCGGAGGCCATCGCACTTCTGTCTGCATCGCGCAGCGATGCGGGGAGACGGTAGGTGAGGAGGTCCTCGAGCAGGCGGCGCTTGAGGTCGTCCCGGCTGCGCGCGTCCCCCGGGTCGGAGACCCGCGCGCGGAACCCGGGGCGCAGCGTGCCGACGATGCTCAGGCGCCTCCGCCCGCGCACGACGTGCCGCCGTACCTCGGGCGCGAGCACGTCGCGCGCCGCGGCCGCCTCGTGACGCAGCGCGGCGCGCCCGCCCTCGCGACGGAGCTGCCACAAGTACGCGACGTGGTGCTCGGCGGCGCCGGCGAGAAGCTCCTCCCCGCCCAGCCCGGTGAGCAACGCGGCGACCTCGCCCCGGGCACCGCGCGCGAGACACCAGCGCAGGTACGCGTCGGTCGTCGCCGTGGGCTCGTCCTCGTGCCACACGAGGTCGCGCAGCTCGTCGAAGAGCTGCGCCGACGTCGGCGCCGCGGCCGTGACGTCGGCGCCCAAGCCCTGAGCGACGTCGTCGATGGACGGGCGCTCGCCTGCGGGGTCGCCCTCGGCCACGGCCGAGAAGGCCCTGAGCCGGCCGCCGAGGGCGGCGACCGCCGGCGAGCGCTGCTGCAGGAGCTCGGCCCCGAGGGCGGCCACCGCCGCCGAATCGAGGTCGTCGCCGAGGGCGACGCCGACCGGCGCCTCGCCGGCCAGGCTCCGCTCGACGGCGTCGCGCAGGACGCGGCGGAAGAGAACGGGGTCGGGGCTGCCGTCGGTCGCCGGCCGCGGCTGCCAGTAGGCGGCGGCGGGCAGGCGGCCGGTCGCGGGCGGGCGGCCGGCGACGCCGTCGCCGGCCGCCCGCCCGCCGAG
>JAFGAW010000063.1 GCA_016933475.1 Thermoleophilia bacterium | reverse complement strand
TCTCATCCGTCGCGCTCACGTCGGCACTCCCCGGCCCCGGTCTCAGCCCGGGCGCGGCGCCGGTGCCCCGAAGCGCGCCACCAGGTAGCCGACGCCGTACGGCCCCTCATAGCTGTAGACCTCGGGGTGGTCCGTGGCGTCGTCACCGAGGAACCCGCCGAGCGCGATCAGCGAGCGCAGCCCGCACTCGCCGGCGGCGCGCACCAGGTCGCGGTCGAGGGTCGTGAGGCCGGTGAAGTCGCCGGCGCGGACCAGCTCGACGATGCGCTCGTCGAACTCGCGGCCACGCGGGTCGTAGCCGGCCGGGGCCGAGCGCGTGAGGCGGTGCGAGAGGTCGCCGCTGGCGACGAAGAGCACGTCGCGCCCGAGCTCCTCGGCGCAGCGCCGCACGAGGCGCCCGAGGGCACGGTGCTCGCCATAGCGGCCGACGATCGAGAGCGAGACGAGCCGCGCCTGGGGCAGGAAGTAGAGCGGCACCAGGACGCCGTGGTCGAGCACCTCGTCGGTCGTGGGCTCGACGCGGACGGCGCCGTCGCCGCCGGCGAGGGCGAGCAGGAGCTCGACGAAGGGCAGGTCGTTCTCGAAGGAGAGCGCGACCTGCGGGCAGCCAAAGGCGCCGAAGTCCCCGCTTAGGCGAGCCCCGACCTTCGCTAGGTGCGTGTCCCCAGTGGCCGGCGCGTGCGGCGAGATCACGACCAGGGTCTCGGGCTCGCCGACGTCGGCGGCCAAGCGGTGCATGCCCTGAACGGTCGCGGCGACCTCGGAGAGCGCATCGCCGCCGATCTCGGGGATCAGCAGCGGCGGGTGCGGGCAGATGCAGCCGTGCATCGGGTCGCCTCCTCGTCCGGGCTCAGCGCCGGCCGGCCAGTGTGGTCGATGTCGCCCCGGTGATCTCCACCTCGACTATCGTACCCGCCGCGGCGGCGCCGCCAAAGTTGACCGTGACGTGCTGGCGCGTACGCCCGCGTACGCCGCCCGCGTGCCGGCTCGGGCCCTCGACGAGGACCTCGGCGCGGCGCCCGACCCAGCGGCGGTGAGCCGCGAGGGCGAGGCCTTGAGTCAGGTCGACGAGGCGGGCCACGCGGTGGCGACGGACGTCCTCGGGCACCTGGCCGGGCAACTCGGCGGCGGCGGTGCCGCGCCGCGGCGAGTAGACGAAGGTGAACGCCCCGTCGAACGCCGCCTCCTCGACGGCCGCCAGCGTCGCGGCGAAGTCGTCCTCGGTCTCGCCGGGGAAGCCGGCGATCAGGTCGGTCGTGACGCTGACGTCGGGGGCCGCAGCGCGCAGGCGACGAACGAGGTCGAGGAAGCCCTCCGCCGTGTAGCCGCGGCGCATGGCCCCGAGGATGCGATCGGAGCCCGACTGCAGAGGCAGGTGCACGTGCTCGCAGACGCTGGGCAGCTCGGCGACGGCGGCGATCAGCCGCTCGCTCAGGTCCCTGGGGTGCGAGGTCACGAAGCGCAGGCGGTCGAGCCCGTCCACGCCGTCGAGACTGGCGAGAAGGGCCGGGAAATCGATGGCCTCTCCCCCGCCGCCCTCGCCGGGGCCGGGCAGGTCGCGGCCGTAGGCGTTGACGTTCTGGCCGAGGAGGGTGACCTCGCGGACGCCGTCGGCGACGAGGTCGCGGACCTCGGCCTCGATCGCCTCCGGCCGCCGGCTGCGCTCGGGCCCGCGCACGTACGGCACGATGCAGTACGAGCAAAAGTTGGTGCACCCCGACATGACCTGCACCCAAGCCTGGAACGGACGGGCGCGACGGCCGGGGAGCTCGCCGCTCATGTGCGGCCCGTCCTCGACGAAGGCGGGCCGGCCCGGCGCCGCCCCGGCGCCGCCCGGCGCCCTCGCTGCGTCGCCGGGCGTCGTGCGGGCGACCGCCGCCTCGAGCAGCTCGGGCAGACGGTGCACGTTCTGCGGCCCGAGGATGCCGTCGACGAAGGGGAAGCGCGCGAAGAACGCGACGCCTTCGGCCTGCGGCAGGCACCCCGTCACGAGGACGACACGCCCGGGGCGCTCGCGCTTCAGGCGTGCCGCGCCGCTGAGGTGGCCGGCGAGGCGCGCGTCGGCGCTCTCGCGCACGGTGCAGGTGTTGTACACGAGCACGTCGGCCGCCTCGGGCTCGCCCACCGGGGCGAGACCCCCGGCCTCGAGCAGGTGCCGCAGGCGCTCGGCGTCGTGCTCGTTCATCTGGCAGCCGAACGAGCGCAGGTAGTACGTCCTCATGGCGCCTCTCCCGCGGCGGCCCACGCCGCCGCGACCCGTGGAGCCCCGCGCACGCGGTGCGTTACTTCGCCAGCTCGGTCGCGCGGCTCTCGCGGATCACGGTGACCCTGATCTGCCCGGGGTAGTCGAGCTGCTCTTCGATCTCCTTGGCGATCTCGCGCGCCAGCAGCGCGGTGCCGTTGTCGTTGATCTCGGCGGGCTTGACCATGACGCGCACTTCGCGCCCCGCCTGCATCGCATAGCACTTCTCGACGCCCTTGTGCTTCTCGGCGATCTCCTCGAGGGCCTCGAGGCGCTTGATGTAGTTCTCGAGCGACTCGCGCCGCGCGCCCGGACGTGCGGCCGACACGGCGTCGGCGGCCTGCACGAGCACCGCCTCGATGGTCTGCGGCTCGACGTCCTGGTGATGAGCGTGGATCGCGTGGACGACGCTCTGCGACTCGCGGTACTTCTTCGCGAGCTGCTGGGAGATGTCGGCGTGCGAGCCCTCGACCTCGTGGTCGACGGCCTTGCCGACGTCGTGCAGCAGGCCGGCTCGCTTGGCGATCTTGATGTTGGCGCCCAGCTCGGCGGCCATGAGGCCGGCGAGGTGGGCTACCTCGACCGAGTGGTTGAGCACGTTCTGCCCGTAGCTCGTGCGGAACTTGAGGCGCCCGAGGACCTTGACGAGCTCGGGCGCCACCCCGTGCACGTTGGTGTCGAAGCAGGCCTGCTCGCCGGCCTCCTCCATCGCCGCCTCGACCTCGGCCCGCGACTGCTCGTACATCTCCTCGATGCGCGCCGGGTGGATGCGCCCGTCGGCGATGAGCTTGGTGAGCGTCAGCCGGGCGATCTCGCGGCGCACGCCGTCGAAGCCCGACAGGACGACCGCCTCAGGGGTGTCGTCGATGATGCAGTCGATGCCCGTCACCGCCTCGAGGGCGCGGATGTTGCGACCCTCGCGGCCGATGATGCGGCCCTTCATGTCGTCTGACGGCAGCGGGACGACGGTCACGGTGGTCTCGGCCACATGATTGGCCGCGGTGCGCTGGATGCTGAGGGAGAGGATGTTGCGCGCCCTGCGGTCGGCCTCGCGGCGGGCCTCCTCCTCGACCTGGCGGACGAGCTTGGCCATGTCGTGGCGGGCATCGTCTTCGACCTGCTTCAGCAGCAGGTCGCGGGCCTGGGCGGGGCTCAGGCCGGAGATGCGCTCGAGGGCGGCGACGGCTTCGTCCCGGGCCGCGTTGAGCTCCTCGGTGAGGCGCTCGGTGTTGGCCTCGCGGTCGCGCAGCGACTGGTCGCGGCGCTCCTGCTCGGCGGCGCGCGCCTCGAGCTGCTCTTCACGTTGCATCAGGCGCTGCTCGAGCGCGGCCACCTCGGCGCGCCGGTCGCGGAGCTCGGTCTCGACCTCGGTGCGCACGCGGTGTACCTCTTCTTTGGCCTCGAGACGGGCCTCCTTGAGGACGGTCTCGGCCTCTCGCTTGGCGTCGCGCTGCACGCGCTCGGCCTCGCGCTCGGCATTGGCCAGGCTGCTGCTGGCGAGGTAGCGGCGGGCCAGATACCCGAGGCCGACGCCCACCGCCAGCGCCAGCACCACATAGAGCACAGTCATGTCAGTCGCATCCCTTCAAGCACGGTCAGGGCACGAAAAAAGGCCGGGCGGACGCCCAGCCTGCTCGCGCCTCCTCACGCCTGCAGAGCGATGCAGCGTGTGGCACTCAATGCCGGTGCGGGGGTGTGACTCAGGGGGGTCTTACCCCCGGACTCATACAATGGACCGCACGTTCTCTCGTCTAGAACACGGCGCCACGCGCCGTGGGAGTGCTACAGGCTCTGCACGCGCAGGTGCCGATCACAGGCACACGCGCACGTCGTCGCGTGACTCGATAATAGGGACTCGGCCGATTTCCTGTCAAATGCAGCGCGGATGCGGCCGCCGGCCGTGGCCGGGAGAGCGAGCCTCAAGCTCTGCTTGAGGCCTTCCGGCCGAGGGCGAGCCGGCCCCACCCGGCGAGGTCGAACCGGCTCAGTCGCCGCCGGCGGCGCGCGACTCATCGACCCAGCGGCGCACAGCGGCGTAGGCGAGCTCGGTCGCGAACCCCCGGCGCTGCAGTGCGGCGAGGGCGCGCCGCTTGTCGCCCTCGTAGGGCGGCAGCGGACGCGCGCGGCGGCGCAGCACGGCGAGGGCGCGCTCGAGCTCGTCGCTCTCGCCCTCGCCGGCGAGCGCCGCAGCGACGGCCGGCGCCGGCACGCCGAGGCGCACGAGCTCGCGCTCGAGACGGGCGTGGCCCCAGCCCCCGGCGGCGCGCTTGTCGTGCACGAAGGCCCGGGCGAAGGCCTCGTCGTCGAGCAGGCCGTCGGCGGTCAGGCGCTCGAGCGCCCCGGCGACGGCCTCGTCGGTGTGCCCCTTGTCGAGCAGTCGCCGGCGCAGCTCGGCGGTGCTGCGCTGCCGGTGGCCGAGCAAGCGGTAGGCGTCGCCCATGATGCGCTCGGCCGAGGCCTCGGCGCGCAGCGCCGCGACCTCGGCCTCGTCGAGCTCGAGCCCCTTGAAGAGCCGGCGGCGAGCGAGCAGCGCCTCGCTCACCGTGCAGAGGTAGGCGCCCTCGAGGTGGACGGCGATGCCCCCGCCCCGGGTGGCACGCAGTGCCGTGATCAGCGGCACGGCCGGCTCAGCCGGCGGGCTCGGCCTCGGGCGCGACGGCGCCGACGTCGTAGGCCGTCGCCTCGGTGGAGGCAGCCGGTGCACCGGGGGCCGCCGGCTGCTCGGGCAGCCCGGCCTTGGCGCGGATCTGCGCCTCGATCGTCGCCGCGATGTCGGGGTTCTCCTTGAGGAACTGGCGTGCGTTGTGGCGGCCCTGACCGAGACGGTCGTCGGCGAAGCTGTAGAACGCGCCGCTCTTCTGCACGACCTCGAACTGCACGCCGAGGTCGAGCAGCGAGCCCTCGCGCGAGATGCCGGCCCCATACATGATGTCGAACTCGGCGAGCCTGAAGGGTGGGGCGACCTTGTTCTTCACGACCTTGACGCGCACCCGGTTGCCCACGGCCTCGGCGCCGTCTTTGAGGGTCTCGATGCGGCGGATGTCGAGGCGCACGGTGGCGTAGAACTTGAGCGCCTTGCCGCCGGTCGTGGTCTCGGGGTTGCCGAACATGACGCCGATCTTCTCGCGCAGCTGGTTGGTGAAGCAGCAGATGGTGCCCGAGCGGTTGAGCGTGCCGGCGAGCTTGCGCAGGGCCTGGCTCATGAGCCGCGCCTGGAGGCCGACGAAGCTGTCGCCCATCTCGCCCTCGATCTCGGCCTTGGGCGTGAGCGCCGCCACCGAGTCGATCGCGACGATGTCGAGCGCCCCGCTGCGGACCAGCATCTCGGCGATCTCGAGGGCCTGCTCGCCGTAGTCGGGCTGCGAGACCAGCAGGCTGTCGACGTCGACCCCGATGGTCTTGGCGTAGGTCGGGTCCATGGCGTGCTCGGCGTCGATGAAGGCCGCCTGACCGCCGAGGCGCTGCGCTTGGGCGATGAGGTGATAGACGAGGGTGGTCTTGCCGGAGGCCTCGGGCCCGTAGATCTCGACGATGCGGCCCCGGGGGATACCCCCCACGCCGAGCGCGATGTCGAGGGCGAGGGAACCGGTCGGGACGCACTGCAGGTCATCGCTCACGGGGTGGTCACCCATGCGCATGACGCTGCCTTTGCCGAACTGGCGCTCGATCTGGGTGACGGCCGCGTCGAGGGCTTTGTCCTTGTCCACCTGCGGGCTCCTCTCTTATGACGCCGGGAAGATCTCGAGTGGAGTGTGGACGGCGCCGCCCCTCTCCAGGAGGCTACTATACAAGACCACGCGCCCCAGCCGAAACTCCGGGATGTTGACGTTTTGCAGGGGAAATGGGTGACCTTTCTCGCGGAAGCGGGCCACCGTCAGGTGAGGGAGGTACGGGCGGCGCTCGGGTTCGTAGAGCCCGAGCGCCTCAAGCCCCGCGGAGACCGCGCCGTGCAGGCGGACGAGCGCCCCCGTGGGGTCGTCGAGACGCAGGGCGACGACACGTTTGTGGCCGCGCTCGGGGAGGAAGAGCGCCTCGGCCGGGGTCAGCGGGACGGCGCCGAAGCGGACCGCGCGCAGCGCCGTGGCGATGCCGGGGACTGCCTCACGCGCCACGTCGCCGAGGAAGCAGAGCGTCAGGTGCAGGCTGCGGTTGAGGCGCAGCTCGCGCCGCGGCGCGAGCTGCGCCTCCTGCCAGGCCGCGATCGCCCGGCGCACGTCGCCGGGCAGCTCACCGGCGACGAAGAGCCGCAGCGTGTCGCGCGGCGCGCGCGAGCCGTCGTCGCCCGCCCGGCCGGAGGCGGTCTCCCCGTCGTGCGGCCCTCGGCTGCCGGGCCGCGGGTCGCCCGCCCGGCGGCCGCTCATACGCCGAGCTGCTCGCGCAGCAGGTGCAGCGCGCGCACGACGCTCCAGTCGCGCACGTTGTCGCGGTCGCCGGGGAAGCGGTTACCGACGACGTGCACGCCGCCGGGGCCGGCGCACCCCACGTAGACGAGCCCGACGGGCTTGTCGGGGCTGCCCCCCGAGGGCCCGGCCACCCCCGTCACCCCGATACCCCAGGTCGCGCCGGTGACGTGGCGGGTGCCCTCGGCCATGGCCGCTGCGACCTCCTCGGAGACCGCCCCGTGGCGCTCGAGGAGCTCGCGAGGAACGCCGAGCAGCCCCTCCTTGACCTGGTTCGCGTAGGCGATCACCCCGCCGCGTACGTAGTCCGAGCTGCCGGGCCGGGCCGTGAGCCGCGCCCCGAGGAGGCCGCCGGTGCAGGACTCGGCGACGGCGACCGTCTCGGCGCGGGTGCGCAGCGCCTCGCCGAGCAGGTCGTCGACCGTGCGGCCGTCGCTGCTGAACACCGGGAGCTCGGCCTCGAGGGCCGCGACCACCGCCGCGGCCTGGGCGCGCGCGGCTTCGTCGGCGTCGTGGCGCAAGATCACCGTCACCTCGCCGGCGCCGATGTTGATGCCGACCCAGAGGAGGTCGCGCGCGCAATCCTCGAGCACCGGCGAGATCTGCAGCTCGCCGGCGCCGAAGAGCCGGACCAGACGGGTCACGACCGAAGGGAAGAACCCCTCGCGCTCAAGCTCGGCCTCGACCTCGGACCACATGCGGCGGAGCTCCCAGGGCACGCCGGGGAAGGCGAAGATACGCGTGGCCCCAACGACGGCGGCGATGCCGGGGGCTACACCGGCCGGCGGCAATGGACGCGCGCCGGCCGGCAGGCGCGCCTGCCGGCGCGTGCGCTCGAGCACGTCGGTGAAGTCGAGCCCGCGGCGCTCGGCGACGTCGCGTGCCCGCTCGGCCACCATCTCCAGCGCCCCATCATGCTCGCGGAGGGGCACGCCGAGCACGTCCGCGAGGCACTCCGCGGTGAGGTCGTCGTGCGTCGTGCCGAGCCCGCCGCCGACGAGCAGCAGGTCGGGCTCGCCGGCGAGCGCGCAGCGCAGCGTCGCCGCCAGCCGGGCGCGGTCGTCGCCGACGATGGCGAGGCTGGCGACGCGCACGCCGCGGCCGCTCAGCACACCGGCGAGCAGACGGCCGTTGCTGTCGCGCGTGCGGCCGTCGAGCAGCTCGTCGCCGCTGAGCACGATGGCCGCCGACGGGCGGGCCCGCGGGCCCATCGCCTCCTCCCCTGCGCTCATCCCTCGCTCCCGTGGGGTCATCGGCGCCTCAGCCCGTGGTGCCCGGTATGCGGATGACGCCGCGGGCGTTGATGAAGTAGCGCACGCCGGACACCAGCGTGAGGGTCACGACGACGGCGATGAGGGTCCACGTGATGAGCTCGTGCAGCCAGATCGGCGCACCCCACCAGTCGCGGATCTCGGCCGTCGGGAAGAAGCAGTAGACGATGTAGACGATCTGGCTGAGCGTCTTGGCCTTGCCGAGCCCGGCGGCGGGGATCGAGACCCCTTGGGCGAGGCCCACGATGCGCAGGACGCTCACCGCGATCTCGCGCCCGAGGATCACCATCGCGACCCAGGCGGGGACGCGGTCCATGCCGACGAGGGCGATGAGCGCCGCCGCCACGAGCAGCTTGTCGGCCAGTGGGTCGAGGAACTCGCCGAGGGTGCTGACACTGTTGCGCGAGCGCGCGACGTAGCCGTCGAGCTTGTCGGTGGCCGCGGCGATGATGAAGACGCCGGCGGCCATGATGTCACCGAAGGGGATCTCGGAGAAGACGAGGGCGACGAAGACCGGGATGAGAAGCATGCGCGCGACAGTGATGAGGTTGGCGGCGTTCATCGTGCTTCGACCTCGGCCGTGACGTCGTAGCCTTGCGCGGCGACGACCCGCGCCCTGCACAGCCGGCCGCGACGCAGCCGCGGCCCCTCGAGCAGGGCGATCCCGTCGACGTCGGGCGCCTGCGCGGCGATTCTACCAACGGCGGCGGACGGCTGGCCACGACGGCCGTGTTCGACCAGCGCCTCGACCGTGCGCCCCACGAGACCCTCCCAGTACGGCGCTGCGGCGCGGTCGATGGCGGCGCCGACGCGCGCCGCACGCTCGAGCCGCAGGCCTTCGGGGACCTGCCCGTCGAGCGTGGCCGCACGCGTCCCCTCCTGGGGGTCGAAGGCGAAGACCCCGGCGACCGCGAGGCGCGCCTCCTCGATGAAGGCGACGAGCTCGTCGACGTCGGCTTCGGTCTCGCCCGGGAAGCCGACGAGGAAGGTCGAGCGCACCGTCGCCTCGGGCAACTCCCGGCGCACCTTCGCGAGGAGCTCGAGGTAGGCCTCGCCGTCGCCCCTCCTCCCCATTGCCGTGAGGACGCGCCGCGAGGCATGCTGCAGCGGCACGTCGACGTACGGCAGGGTGTGCCTGCCCATGGCCTCGAGAAGGCGTGCGTCGACGCCGTCAGGCTGCAGGTACAGAAGGCGGACCCAGGCGGGGCCGAGAGCGGCGACGTCGGCGAGCAGGCGATCGAGCCCGCCGTACCCGGGGGCGTCGTAGCGTGAGGTGTCCTGGCCGACGAGCACCAGCTCGCGCGCGCCCTCGACAAGCGCCGCACGCGCCTGCCCGAGGACCTCGGCGGGGGGTACGACCTCGTAGTCGCCCTTGATCAGCGGGATGGCGCAGTAGGCGCAGCGGCGGTCGCAGCCGTCCGAGATCTTGACGTAGGCCGAGACCGGGCGGGAGCGCCGGCGGGCCGGGCTCGCCGCGGCGGGGGCCGCCCGGTGGCCGGACGCAGGCTCCACCGAGGCGTCTGTGCCGCGACCGGCTGCCCCGGCGCGCTCGATCGCCTCCTCCTCCCCGCCCCACTGTACGAAGGCCGCGAGCAGAGGAGCGAGGTCGAGCCCACACCACAGGTCGACCTCGGGCAACTCGGGCTCGAGTTCCTCGCGATAGCGCTCGACCAGACAGCCGACGGCCGCGAGCCGGGCGCCGTTGCGCGCCGCCACGCCGGCAGCCTCGAGCAGGGCGTCGATCGACTCCTCTTTGGCGGCGTCGATGAACCCGCAGGTGTTGACCACGACCACCTCGGCTTCGGCCGGTGCCGTGTGCCGGTGGCCGGCGGCGCCAAGCGTCCTGCGCAGGCGGTCGGAGTCGGCTTCGTTCTTGGGGCAGCCGACGGTGTGGACGTGGTAGCGCGTCGCCGGCCCCGGCTCAGCGCTGCGGCACGAGCTCGCCGCCCTCGATGAGGACGTCGACCGGGCCGGCCTGCTCGATCGGCGGCTGCTTCTCGCCGCCGACGCGGATGCCGATGGCCGACGGGCTGCCGATGCGCATCCAGAGCACCTTGGCCTCCCACACGCGAGTCGTGCCCTTGGGGATCACGCCCTCGAAGACGATCTCGCCGTCGGCGCCGCCGCGCCGCACGCGCACCCAGCAGTCACCCTCGCGAGCGGTGACACGGAGCTCGTTGGCCGGCGCCCTGGTCGCGGTCGGCGAGGGCGACGCGCTCGTCTCAGGCGACTTCGTCGGCGAGGGCGAGGCGCTCTCGATACCGAGCGCCTCGGGGCGCGTCGGGGGAGCCTCCTGCGCCTGCTCGCGGCCCAGACCCAAGGCATAGAGCACGGCGAGGGTCAACAGGCAGATGACGGCGACGAAGAGCAGCGTGTTGCGGCGCCGGTGCACCCGCGGCCGCAGGGCCGACGAGCCCCCGAAGGGCTGGTGCACGTCGCGCGGGCCGAGCCTCGAACCGTACTCGTCGAGGACGATGCGCGCGTCGAGGCCGAGGTACGTGGCGTAGGTGCGCAGGAACCCCTTGACGTAGGTCGACCCGGGCATGATGTCGAAGTCCTCGTTCTCCATCGCCTGGAGATACTTGACGCGGATCTTCGTGTCCTCTTCGACCTGCTGGAGCGTCAGCTTGCGGCGCACCCGCGCCTCGCGCAACGTCGTGCCGATCTCGAACACTCTCGCCCGCCTCTGTGGTCTCGAGGGACGTCGGGGCCGGTAGGCACACCCGACCGCGGCCCGAAGCCAGAGTCTAGTCAGCACCCGCCGGCATCGCAATCGCGCGCCGCGCGGGTCACTCCTCGGCGACCAGCGCCTCCTCCGACACCGCTTCTGCTGCCGGCACGGTCGCGTCGCCGCCGTCGAGCGCGGCCAGCGTGGCCGGGAGGTCGTCCTCGGTGATGAGCACGCCGCGCGCCTTGCTGCCGTCGTAGCCCGAGATGATGCCCATCTGCTCCATGATGTCGACGAGGCGGCCGGCGCGCGCGTAGCCCACGCGCAGGCGGCGCTGCAGCAGGGCGACGGAGGCGGCACCCGTGCTCACGACCGTTCGGATCGCCTCGGCGAGGAGCTCGTCGCCGCCCCCTCCCTGCGGAGCCTCGGTGTCCTGCAGGGCAGGGTTCTCGAGCAGGTCCTCCTGGAACTCGGGCTTGGCCTGCTGCTTCCAGTGCTCGGTGATCAGCTTGAGCTCGGCGGCCGTCATGAAGGCGCCCTGCACGCGCAGCAGCCGCGAGTGGCCCAAGGGGTGGAAGAGCATGTCGCCGTTGCCCAGCAGGCTCTCGGCCCCGCCCTGGTCGAGGATCACCCGGGAGTCGGTCTGCGACGACACGGCGAAGGCGATGCGCGAGGGGATGTTCGACTTGATCATGCCGGTGACCACGTCGACCGAGGGGCGCTGCGTGGCCACGACGAGGTGGATGCCGGCCCCGCGGCCGAGCTGGCCGAGGCGCGTGATCGTGTCCTCGACCTCGGCCGGGGCCACCATCATCAAGTCGGCCAGCTCGTCGATCACGACCATGATGTAGGGGAGCGGCTCATCGCCGCGGCGCTCGCGCTTCTTGTTGAGCTCACGCAGGTTCTGGGCGCTGCCCTCGCGCGACATGACCTCGTAACGGTGGTCCATCTCGCGGCAGATGTTCTCGAGCACGTAGTTCGCCTGCTTCATGTTGGTGACGACCGGGGCGAGCAGGTGCGGGATGCCGTCGAAGTTGGAGAGCTCGACCTTCTTGGGGTCGATCATGATCATGCGCACGTCGTCCGGCGTGGCACGCAGGAGGATCGAGCTGATGAGGGCGTTGATGCAGCCGCTCTTGCCCGAGCCCGTGGTACCTGCGATGAGCAGGTGGACCATCTGGACGAGGTCGGCGAGCACGGCTCTGCCGGTGATCTCCTTGCCGAGCCAGAACGCGAGCGGCGAGGCGCCCTGCGGGAAGGGGCCGTGGATATCGCCCAGGGCGACGTAGTTGGCCTGCGTGTTCGGCACCTCGACGCCGACCGCCGTCTTGCCGGGGATCGGCGCGAGCACGCGGATCTCGGTGGCGGCGAGCGAGTAGGCGAGGTCGTCCTTGAGGCCGGCGACGCGGCTCACCTTGATACCGGGAGCGAGCTGCAGCTCATAGCGCGTCACACGCGGGCCCGACACCGTCCCCAGGAGGCTCGCCGCGATGCCGAAGTGACCGAGCGTCTCGATGAGCCGCCGGGAGACCTCGGCGATCGTCGCCGGCGGCTCCCCCGTGCCCTCGCCGAGATGACGGAGGATCTCAGGGTCGGGCAGGCGCCAGGTGCGCCTCGGGGCCTCGGCGGCGAAAGGCCCGGACTCGGCGTCCGCGCCGGCATCACCGTCGTGCGCTGCGCCCCGGTCTTCGCCGTCCGCCGCGTCGAGGGCGAGCTGCTCGCCGTCGTCGACCTCCTCGACGCGCAGCGCCGGGGCCGCCGTGGCGGCCGCGTAGCCGCTCGCGGGCTCGCTGAAGATCTCGGGCGCCGCCTGCGCTCCGTCGATCAGGCGCGTGTCGTGGGCGCTGGCGGCGGGGCCGTAGCTCGTGACGCGGGTGTCCCCGGCGCCGAGCGCGACCGTCGCCTCCTCCCCGTGCTCCAGCAGCCGCGTCGCCGCCTCACGGCGGCGCTCCTCGAAGGCGGCCGCGCGCTCGCGGGCCGCGCGCCCCGCCGCGCTCACGCCGGCGCGCGAGCGCCGCGCCCAGAGGCCGAGCGACGAGCCGGTCACGAGCAGCAGGCCGGCGAAGGCGAGAGCGATCACGAGGACGTTCACGCCGAGCCGGCCGATCAGCGCCTGGAGCGGCGCGTAGACGACCTCTCCGGCGAGGCCGCCGTGCTCGGCCATATAGGCCGCCACGAAGAGCTCGTCTGGGCGTTCGCCGGCAAAGAGGCCGAAGCTGTCCGCGGCAGCGGCCACGAGCAGGGCGACCGAGAGGCAGGCGATGCCGGCGCTGACGCCGCGCCGCGCCGGGCGGTCGCCGCCGCTCACCAGCAGGTAGGCGACGTAGCAGAGGAGGAGCGGGACCACGTAGGCGGCCACGCCGACGGCGAACCGCAGGCCCTCGGCCAGCCAGCCACCGAGACGGCCGCCCTCCCAGCCGAAGTACAGGGTGAAGACGAGGAAGGCGGCGATGGCGACGCAGGCGATCGCCGCCAGCTCGCGGCCGTGGTGCGAGCGGCGTTCTTCGCGTTCGGTGCGGGCGGGGGTGGCGCGCGGGCGAGGACGCTGCGCGGCGCCCGCCCGCCCCTTCGCCTGCTTCGAGCGTGCGTTCGCCATGAGATGCCTGTTCGACGCCGGGGGCGCGAATCCTCACCGCAGTGTGGGCGGGCGTCTCCGCGGATGCAACAAGCGGCGTCGATCAGCCGGGCGCCGCCGTGAGCCGCCGTCGCGGATCAGGCACGCTGTGGCTAGGGTCGCCGCGGCGACGGGCGGCGAGTCAGACCTCGACGACCACCGGCATGATGAGCGGGCGCCGGCGCAGCGTCTTGAAGACGTGGTCGGCGAGCGCGTCGTGCACGTCCTGCTTGAGCAGCGTCTGGCCGGTGACGCGGTCCCGCGCCGCCTCGCGGAGGCGCTCCTCGAGGGCTGCGGCGGCCTTGCCCAGCACGTCCTGTTCGGTCTCCCCGTCGTGCAGGAAGCCGCGTGCCACGAGCTCGATCGGGCGCACCGTCTTGCCGGTCTGCACGCTGAGCGTGACGACGGCGATCAGGATGCCGTCCTCAGAGAGCTGCTGGCGGTCGCGCAGCACGGCGCCGTCGGCGTCGCCGAGCTCGAGCCCGTCGACGAACACCATGCCGGCCTGGACCTTGCCGGTGACCTCGGCGCTCTCGGCGTCGATGTCGAGCACGTCGCCGTTCTCGAGGATGAAGATGCGCTCGTCGCCGATCCCGGCCTCGCGCCCGAGCTGGGCATGGATGTGCTGGTGGCGGTACTCGCCGTGCACCGGGACGAGGTACTGCGGGCGTGTCAGGTTCAGGAGCATGCGCAGGTCGTCCTGGGAGGCGTGACCGGAAACGTGCACGCCGCTGTTCTCGCCGTGGACCACCCGCGCCCCCGACTGCAGCAGGCGGTTGATGGTGTCGGTCACGCTGAGTTCGTTGCCGGGGATCGCCTTGGCAGAGATCACGACCGTGTCGCCCTCGTTGAGGACGACTTGGGGGTGGTCGGAGAAGGCCATCCGCGACAGTGCAGAGAGCGGCTCGCCCTGGCTGCCGGTCGACAGCACGAGGATCTCGTCGGGGCGGTACTCGTCGATGTCGGCCAGCTTCACCATGGAGCCCTCGGGGACCTTCAGGTAGCCGAGGTTGCGGGCGACGTTGACGTTCTTCACCATCGAGCGCCCGGAGACGGCGAACTTGCGCCCATGGAGGTGGGCGATCTGGATCGCCTGCTGGATGCGGTGGATATGGGAGGCGAAGCTGGCGACGATCACGCGCCCTTCGGCCTCGGCGAAGATCTGGTGGAACGCCTGCCCCACCGTGCTCTCCGACGGGGTCGAGCCCAGGGACTCGGCGTTGGTCGAGTCGCCGAGCAGGGCGAGGACGCCCTCCTCACCGAGCCGCGCGAAGGCGTCGACGTCGGTCTTGCGGCCGTCGATCGGCGTGTGGTCGAACTTGTAGTCGCCGGTCACGACGATCAGGCCGAGGCCGGTACGAAGGACGACGGAGAGCGCGTCGGGCACACTGTGGCTGACGGCCACGAACGAGACCTCGAACGGTCCCAGCTGCAGTGTGCTGCGCTCGGTGATCTCATGGAGCTCGACGCGCTTGAGCAGTCCGTGCTCGTCGAGCTTGGACTTGGCGATCGCCAGCGTGAGCCGGCTGCCGTACACGGGCACGTTCAGCTTCTTGAGCACGAACGGCAAGGCGCCCTGATGGTCCTCGTGACCGTGCGTGATGATGAACGCGAGCACGTCGTCGCGACGCTCGAGCAGGTAGGTGACGTCGGGCAGGACCAGGTCGATGCCGAGCATCTCGTCGCGGGGGAATTCGAGACCGCAGTCGACGACGACGATCTTGCCCTCGTACTCGATGGCGGTCATGTTCTTGCCGATCTCACCGACCCCGCCGAGCGGGATGATGCGAACGGTCGGTCGTTGGCTCACAGGAGCTCCAGTCGTTCGAGTTGACCGCGCACGACGGCCCGCTCCTCGTCGGTGGCGGCGACCAGCGGCAGGCGCAGGCCCCCGACATCGATGCCGAGCAGGTTGACGGCGGCCTTGATGGGGATGGGGTTGGTCGTGACGAAGAGGGCCGCATAGAGCGGCTGCAGCTCGGCGTCGATGGCCGCGGCCTCGGCGAGGCGGCCCTCACGCACGTGGGCCGCCATCTCGGCCATCCGCGGGCCGACCACGTGGCTGGCCACGCAGATGCCGCCGAGGCCGCCGGCGCGCAGCACGTCGAGCAGCATGTCGTCGTTACCGGCGTAGATGCCGATGTCGGAGCGCTCGACGAGCCGGGCGAGGTCGTCGCGGTCGGGGTTCGCCTGCTTGACGGCGACGATGCGCTCGACCTCGCCGAGCACGGCGAGCGCGTCGGCCGAGAGGTTGACCCCCGACCGCCCCGGGATGTTGTAGATGATGACCGGCAGCGGGCTGGCCGCGGCCACGGCCTTGAAGTGCTCGATGAGGCCGCGCTCGGGCGGCTTGTTGTAGTAGGGCGTGACGACGAGGGCGGCGTCGGCGCCGCACTCCGCCGCCTTCTGCGTGAGCGCGATGGTGTGGCGGGTGTCGTAGGTGCCGGTCCCGGCGATGACGCCGGCGCGGTCGCCGACCGCCTCGATCACCGTGCGGAACATCGCGAGCTTCTCGTCGTCGGTCAGGGTCGGCGACTCGCCGGTCGTGCCGGCGACGACGAGCCCGTCGGAGCCGTGCTCGACGAGCCAGACGGCGAGCTCGGCGAGGCGGCCATAGTCGACGGCGAGCTCGTCGTCGAACGGCGTCACCATCGCCGTGATGATGGTCCCGAAGCTGGTCTCCATCTCTCCGCCCTCCGTGTCTGACACCGCGGTCATCGACCAGTCACTCACCGAGTAGGTTCTCCAGACCCACGACGGAGTCCTTGAGGGACGAGACCCGCCGCACGGCGAGGAGCACGCCGGGCATGAAGGAGGCGCGCGAGTACGAGTCGTGGCGGATCGTGAGCGACTCGTTCTCGCCACCGATCAGGACCTCCTGGTGGGCGACGAGGCCCGGCAGACGCACGCTGTGGACGCGCACGCCGTCGACGTCGAGGCCGCGGGACGGCGCATCGCCGGGCAGCCCGGCGATGCGCGAGCCCTCGACCTCGACCATCAGCCGCGCCGTGCGCAGGGCCGTGCCCGAGGGCGCGTCCTTCTTGCTCGCCTCGTGCAGCTCGATGACCTCGGCGTGCTCGTAGTGTCTCGCCGCCTGGCGAGCGAACTCCATGAGGAGGACGGCGCCGAGGGCGAAGTTGGGCGCGACGAACAGTCTGGCGCCGCTCGCCGCGGCCTGCTCGCGCAGGCCGGCGAGCTGCTCGTCGCCGAGCCCGGTCGCGCCGACGACGGTGTGCACCCCCGCGGCGAGCGTCGCGAGGCTGTTCGCGTAGACCGAGGCCGGCAGGCTGAACTCGACGGCGACCTCGGCGCGCACGGCCGCGAGAGCCGCGCCGACGTCGGCAAAGGCCGACGCGTCGACGGGCGGCGGCGGGCCCTCGGCCGAGCCGAACTTCGGGTCGACCAGACCCACCACCCGCAGGTCCTCCTGTGCCGCGACCGTTTGAGCCGTGAGGGCGCCCATCTTGCCCAGGGCGCCGATGACGAGGACGTCGATCATCGTTCCTCCCAGGTGAAGTCTTCGGTGAGGGCCTTGAACGGCGCCGCGTCGGGGCCGATGCAGACCGCGGACCAGCGCTCGGGGGCGTAGTAGCGCGCGACCGCGGCGAGCACGTCGTCGCGGCTCACCGCGTCGACGTGCGCCACGATCTCGTCGAGCGAGAGGACGGGCAGCTCGAGCAGCACCGAGCGCCCCAGCGACTGCATGCGGCTGGTCACGCTCTCGTGGTTCAGCGCGAGCTGCCCCTTGAGGTGGTTGCGGGCGCGCGAGACGGACTCCTCGGTGACCTCGTCGGAGAGCCGCCCGAGCACGTCGAGCGTCACCGAAAGCGCCTCGGTGACGGCGCCCTCGCGCGAGCCGAGGTAGACCGCGGTGAGGCCGGCGTCGGCGTAGAGCGAGGTGTACGAGTACACCGAGTAGGCGAGCCCGCGCCGCTCGCGCACCTCCTGGAAGAGGCGCGAACTCCACGAGCCGCCGAGGATCGCGTCGGCGACGAACACCGCCCAGCGGTCGGGGTCGGCGCGCCGCGGCCCGGGGCCGCCGAGACAGATGTGGTACTGCTCGGTGTCCTTCTCGGCGAAGCTCGCGACGTGGCGTTCGTCGGGCGGGCCGAGCACGGGGCGCGGCACCTCGGCCCCCGGTTCGGGGCGGAAGTGCCGCGAGGTCAGGTCGCAGAGCCGGGCGTGGTCGACGTGCCCGGCGGCGGCGATGACGATGCCCGGGTTCACGTAGTGCGCGTCGTGGTAGGAGCGCACGACGGCGTCGTCGAGACCGGCGAGCGTGGCGGTGTGCCCGATGATCGGCCGGCCCAGCGGGTGGTCGCCGAAGACGGCACGGGCGAGGTCGTCGTGCACGAGCTCGGGCGGCGAGTCCTCGTACATCGCCACTTCTTCGAGCACGACCTCGCGCTCGTGGTCGAGGTCGGCGAAGGACGGCCGCGCGACCATCTCGGCGAGCACCTCGAAGGCCCTGTCGAGGTCCTCGTCCAGGCAACGCACGTGGACGATCGTGTGCTCCTTCGAGGTGGCCGCGTTGGGCTCGGCGCCCATGTCGTCGAAGATGTGGGCGATGTCCCACGCCGAGAAGCGCGCCGAGCCCTTGAAGACGAGGTGCTCGATGAAGTGCGAGACGCCGCCGAGCTCCGGCGGTTCAAGCCGGGACCCGGCGGCGATCCACACCCCGAGGGCCACCGAGCGAACGCCGTCGATGCGTTCGCTCGCGACCCTCAGGCCGTTCGTGAGCAGAGAGAGCTCGTAGTGCGGCGTGACGACCTCCGACGGCCGCTTACGACTCTGGCTGCTCAGGCGCCTGCTCGGGCGCCTGCACGGGGCGCAGGCCGATGCGGCCGCGCGCCTTGTCGATCTCGACCACCTCAACGGTGACGATGTCGCCGCGCTTCATGACGTCCTCGACCGAGCTCACGCGCTGGCCCTTGGGGGCCATACGCGAGATGTGGACGAGGCCGTCGGTGCCCTTCTTCAGCTCGACGAAGGCGCCGAAGTCGGTCGTCTTCACGACCTTGCCGGTGAAGACGTCGCCGACTTCGACCTCCTTGGTCATGGCGGTGATGCGGCCGATCACGGCGTCGGCGGACTCCTTGTCGGCGGCGCAGATGAAGATCGTGCCGTCGTCCTGGATGTCGATGTCGACGCCGAACTCGTCGGTCATGCCGCGGATCGTCTCGCCGCCCTTGCCGATGACGAGGCCGATCTGGTCGGGGTTGATCTGGATCGTGAAGATACGCGGGGCGTACGGCGAGAGCTCGGCCCGCGGCTCGGGCAGCGTCTCGAGCATGCGCTCGAGGATGAAGAGCCGGGCGCGCTTGGCCTGCTCGAGCGCACCCTTCAGGATCTCGAAGGTCACGCCGGTGATCTTGATGTCCATCTGCAGGCCGGTGATGCCCTCGCTGGTGCCGGCCACCTTGAAGTCCATGTCGCCGAGATGGTCCTCGACCCCGGCGATGTCGGTGAGCACGACGTAGTCGTCGCCCTCCATGATGAGACCCATCGCGATACCGGCAACAGGGGCCTTGATCGGTACGCCGGCGTCCATCAGGGAGAGCGTCGAGCCGCAGACCGAGGCCATCGACGACGAGCCGTTGCTCTCGAGGATCTCGGAGACGAGGCGGATCGTGTACGGGAAGTCGACCTCTTCGGGCAGGACCGGCACGAGGGAGCGCTCGGCGAGTGCGCCGTGGCCGATGTCGCGGCGCTTGGGGCCGCGCATGAAGCCCGTCTCCCCCACCGAGTACGGCGGGAAGTTGTAGTGATGGATGTAGCGCTTCTTCTCGACCACGGAGAGGTCGTCGATGCGCTGGAACTCGCCGGTGCCACCGAGGGTGAGCAGCGTGAGCGCCTGGGTCTGGCCGCGTGTGAAGAGGGCGCTGCCGTGCGTGCGCGGCACGAGGCCGACCTCGGAGGTGATCAGGCGGATCTCGTCGGTCTTGCGCCCGTCGGGGCGGCGCTTCTCGACGGCGATGCGGTGGCGGATGATGTCCTTCTCGAGCTTGGCCACGGCGCGCTTGACCTGGAGCACGCGCTCCGGGTCGGGCTCGTCGCCGCCGGCGAGCTGCTCGAGAGCGCGGGTGCGCACGTCGGCGGTCGCCGTCTGGCGCTCGAGCTTCTCGACGACCTGGGTCGCCGCGTCCATGTCGGCGCCGAAAGCCGCCTGGACCTCGGCGAACACGCCGGGGTCGACGGTCGCCTCGACGACCTCGCGCTTGGGCACGCCGGCCATCTCGCGCAGCTGGAGCTGCACGTCGACGAGCTTCTTGATCTCGCCGTGCGCCAGCTCGAGCGCCTCGAGGATCAGCTCTTCGCCGACCTCTTTGGCGCCGGCCTCGACCATCACGATGGCGTCGGCGGTGCCGGTCACGATGAGGTCGAGCGTGGACTCCTCGTGGGCCTCGGTCAGCGTCGGGTTCACGACCAGCTCGCCGTCGATAGAGCCCACGCGCACCGTACCGACCGGACCGTTGAACGGGATCTTCGAGATCGTCAGGGCGGCCGAGGCGCCGATGCTGGCGAGCACGTCGTACGCGTTCTCGCGGTCGCTCGACAGCGTCGTCGCCACGATGTGGACCTCGTTCATGAAACCCTTGGGGAACAGCGGCCGGATCGGGCGATCGATCTGGCGGTCGGCGAGGATCGCCTTCTCGCTCGGCCGGGACTCGCGCTTGATGAAGCCGCCGGGGATCTTGCCGGCTGCGTAGTGGCGCTCCTCGACGTCGACCGTGAGCGGGAAGAAGTCTTGCCCCTCACGCACGTCGTCGCGCATGACCGCGGTGACGAGCACCATGGTGTCGCCGCAGCGCATGAGCACCGCGCCGTCGGCCTGATGAGCCATGCGGCCGGTCTCGAACGAGATCGTCTTGCCGCCTATCTCTACCTCTACTCTATTCATCTCTTCCTTCGTCATCCTCTCCTCCCCGCCACGGCTGCAGCGTCGATCGTCCCACAGTGGGGCGCGCTGACTTGACGGGGGTGGCTCGAGCCGCTACTTGCGGAGCTCGAGCTCCTTGACGAGCGCACGGTAGCGCTCGAGGTCGCGCGCCTGCAGGTAGTCGAGCAATCTGCGGCGCCGTCCGACCATCTTCAGCAGTCCACGGCGTGAGTGGTGGTCCTTCTTGTGCAGCTTGAGGTGCTCGGTGAGCTCGTCGATGCGCTTCGTGAGGAGCGCGATCTGCACCTCGGGGGAACCGGTGTCGCCGTCGTGCTTGGCGTGCTTGGCGATGATCGCCTGTTTGTCGTCGGTCGTGAGTGCCAGGGGAAACACCTCCTCAGAGGCTACTCCGGAGACCCAGTCACAGGTCGGCGGCCCGTGACCGAGAAACGGTCCGCGGTAGGGTACCACACGCCCGGGGGGCCACAAACCTGGGGGCCGTCGGCGGCCCGGCGATCAGCGCTCTCTCAAGCGAGCCTCCAGCCGATCTCGAGACCGTCGCCCGCGGGGCGCTCGCCGCTCTCAGACGGAGGACGGCGCGAGGCCGACCTCGGCGTAGGCGGGGTCGTCGAGAGCCGCGGTCTCGTCGACGTCGCGCTGCATGCGCGCCACCAGGTCGTCGAGCGAGGCGAAGCGCTCCTCCCCGCGCAGGCGGTGAAGGAAGTCGACGCGCAGGTCGCGGTGGTAGAGGTCGCCCTCGAACCCGAGCAGGTGCGCCTCGACGCTGACCGGGGCTTTCTCCTCGTCGAGGCTCGTGAACGTGGGGTTGTGACCGATGTTGACCGCGGCGCGGTACCAGCGGTCGTCGACCTGCACCCGTGCCGCGTAGACGCCGATCCCCGGGAAGATCGTGCCGGCCTCGACCTCGACGTTGGCCGTCGGGAAGCCGAGCGTGCGCCCGCGTCGCACCCCGGCCACCACACGGCCGGTGGCCGACGGCGGCCGGCCGAGGATCTCGCGCACGTCGTCGAGGTCGCCCTCACGCAGCAGGCGCCTGATGCGCGTCGAGCTGATCGTGTGGCCGTGCTCGGTCACGAGGTCGACGACGATCGCCTCGTACCCGTGCTCGACGCCACAACGCCGCAGGGCGGCGGCATCGCCCGCTCCCCCGGCGCCGAAGCTGAAGTTCTCGCCCACGACGACGGCGCGCGCCTGCAGCGCCCCCGCGAGCAGGGCACCGCAGAAGTCCGCCGGAGGCAGCTCGGCCATGGCGCGGTCGAAGGGCAGCACGACGAGCTCGTCCGGGCCGAGGGCGGCGATCAGGCGCCGCTTCTCCTCGAAGGAGGTGAGGAGGCGCGGCTGGCGCGCGGGGTCGACGACGGCCAGCGGGTGACGGTCGAAGGTCACGACCGTGGCCCGCAGGCCGCGCTCCGCCGCCACGCGGAGGGCGGTCTCGATGACGCGGCGGTGACCGATGTGGACACCGTCGAAGGTGCCGAGGGCGAGCGCCCGCGGTACGGCTTCGGCGTCCATCACGTCGGTGACGAGCAGCATCAGGCTCCCGCGGGCGCGGCTGCGGTCACGAGTGCCTCCCACGAGTGCCTCCCGGCGGTCGCCGCGGCGCGCACGGGGTCGGCCACGGTCGACGACTCGGCCACGGCTCAGACCCGCACGAGGAGCCGCAGGCCGGGCCCGTCCTCGACGGGGCCGTAGACGGCGATCAACTCGCCTCGGTACACGGCGCGCACCGCACCCTCGACGGTGCCCGAGAGCCGTGCCCCGTTGCGCACCAGCGGGACCTGGGCCGCGGAGAGCTCGACCGCGGGCAGGAACTGCAGCGCTGCGCCCGGGGGCACGAGACCGGGGATGTGCAGGTCGCCCGGGGCGCGCCCGGCGACCTCGGTCTCGAAGGCCTCCAGCGATTGCGCGTCGTCGAGCCGCAGATCGCCGGTGGCCGTGCGCGAGAGCTCGTGGAGGTGAGCCCCCGCTTCGACCGCCTCGCCGATGTCGGTCGCGAGCTGACGCACGTAGGTGCCCTTCGAGCAGGCGATGCGGCAGCTCATCGTCTGCGCCGCCTCGTCGAACCCGAGCACCTCGATGGCCGAGATCTCGACCTCCTTGACGGGGGTCTCGACGACCTCGCCGCGGTGGGCCTTCTTGTAGAGGCGCTCGCCGTCGACCTTGACCGCCGACGTCATCGGCACGCGCTGGCTGATGCGCCCCATGAAGCGCGGCAGCACGGCCTCGACCTCGGCGGCGGTCACGCGCCGGCCGCTCTCCTCGAGTACCCCGGTGCGGTCGCCGGTGTCGGAGCGCACGCCGAAGCGCACCACGCACTCGTACTCCTTGGGCAGGTCGACGAAGAAGCGCGCGAGCTTCGTCGCCCGCCCCACGAGCACCACGAGCAGCCCGGTGGCGAAGGGGTCGAGAGTGCCGGCGTGCCCGACCTTGCGAACCGCCGGCCGGAGCACACGGCGCACGCGGGCGACCACGTCGTGCGACGTGAAGCCCTCGGGCTTGTCGATCAGGAGGAGGCCGTCTTCAGGCGCCTTGCGAGTTCGGAACTGAGCCATGCCGTCACCTCCTCGGGGGAGTCGTCGGCCGAGAACCCGGCCGCCTGGCGGTGCCCGCCGCCGCCCCGGGCGGCGGCCACGGCGCTCACGTCGAGGCCGCTCGAACGCAGGCTGACGCGGCAGCGGGGGCCGGAGGACTGCTCCTTGACGAGCGCCGCCGCCTCGACGCCGTCGACGGCGCGGAGACTCTCGACCACACCCTCGGTGTCGCCCTCGCCGGCGCCGGCGGCGGCCACGTCGGCCAGGGTCAGCACGGCGACGAGCGCGCGCCCGCCGGCGACCTCGCGGGCGCCGGCGACGGCCCGCGCCCAGAGGCGCAGCCCGCCCAGCGGCCGCCGCTCGTAGAGCGCCGTGTAGATCGCCGTCGGGTCGGCCCCGAGGCTCACGAGCCAGGCCGCCGTGCTCAGCGTGTGGGCAGTGGTCGACGCGTGCCTGAAGTGCCCCGAGTCGAAGGAGATGCCGGCGTAGAGCGCCGCCGCCGCCGCGGGCCGCGGCGTGAGATCGAGGGCCCGCGCCAGGTCGCAGACGACCTCGGCCGTGCTGCTCGCCGTGGGGCGCAGCAGCACGAGTTCACCGAAGCGCGTGTTGTCGTGGTGGTGGTCGATGTTCACGATAGGGCCGTCCCACGAGTCGAGACCCAAGGCGAGGCGCGGCACGCTGCCGCTGTCGAGGGCGTAGAGCGGCGTGTCGGCGGGCGGCGCCTGCGTCGCCAGCGGCACGCCGACGAGGACGACATCGGCGGCGGGCAGCTCGGGCTCGTCGACGACGTGCAGCGTCGCCTCGACGCCGAGCTGGGCGAAGAGGTCGGCCATGCCGGCGGCGGCGCCCAACGCGTCGACGTCGGGCCGCTCGTGCACGGCGAGGGCCACCCGGCGCTCGCCGCGCATGCGGCGCGCGACCGCGGCGAGGTCGGCCGTCAGCGCCTTCACGCGCCTGCCTCTCGCTCACCGTCGTGCGCGTCCGCGTCGCCTTCGTCTGCGCCCTCGCCGGAGTCGTGCGCGCCCTCGCCGGGCTCTCCGCCGTCGCCCTCCGCTTCGCTCTCCCCTGCCGCCCCGCCGCGCGCCTCGAGCTCGGCCGCCTCGCGGCGGATCAGGCTCTCGATGCGCTGGGCGTTGACCGACGTCGGGTCGTAGACGAACTCGATCTGCGGGGTGCGCTTGAGGCGCAGGCCCGTCGTGATGGAGGCCTGCAACACGCCGCGCGCCTGCTGCAGCGCCTCGAGGGTCGCGTCGCGCTCCTTGGCCGTGCCGAGCACGCTGACGAAGACCTTGGCGTGCCGCAGGTCGGTCGAGGTCTCGACCCCGGTCACGGTGACGAAGCCGACGCGGGGGTCTTTGAGCCGCTCGACGATCGCCGCCGAGACCGACTCCTTGATGCGCTCGTTGATCCTCAGGAGGCGATGTCCCACAGGCTCTCCACCCCCTCGACCGTGCGCAGCACCACGCGGACGTCGCCCTCGAGGCCGTGCAGGTAGCGGTCGATCTCGGCGAGCTGCTCGTCGGCCTGGCGCGGCGACGAGGCCGCCAGGACGATGAGGACCCGCGACGTCTGCCACGTGTCCTGGCCGCCGACCTCGCTGAAGGACGCCCTGAAGCGCCGCTGCACGACGTCGCGCAGCGACCTCAGCGGGCCACGCTTCTCCTTGAGCGAACGGGTGCCGGGGAAGTGCAGGTCCGCGAGCAGGACGCCGATGCTGGCGTCAGACCTCACGAGCGACTTCGCGGGTCTCGTACGCCTCGAGCACGTCGCCCTCCTTGACGTCGTTGAAGCCGTCGAGGAGGATGCCGCACTCGAAGCCCTCCTGGACCTCGCGCGCGTCCTCCTGGAAGCGCTTCAGCGAGCCGATGCGACCGTCGTGGACGACGACGTCGTCACGCAGCACGCGAGCCTTCGCCCCGCGCTGCATGATCCCGTTGGTCACCATGCAGCCGGCGATCGTGCCGACCTTCGACGCCTTGAAGGTGGCGCGCACCTCGGCCTGGCCCAGGACGACCTCGCGGTACTCGGGCTTGAGCATGCCCATGAGGGCTGCGGTCACGTCTTCGGTCACCTTGTAGATGACCTGGTACGTGCGCACGTCGACGCCCTCCTGCTCGGCGAGCGCCTGCGCGGCCTGGCTCGGGCGCACGTTGAAGCCGATGATGATCGCCTCGGAGGCCGCGGCCAGCATGATGTCGGACTCGTTGATGCCGCCGACGCCGGAGTGCAGGATGCGCACCTTGACCTCGGGGTGCTGGATCTTGAGCAGCGCGTCGGAGAGCGCCTCGAGGCTGCCCTGCACGTCGGCCTTGACCACGAGGTTGAGGTCGAGGACCTTGCCGGCGGCGATACGCGCGAAGACCTCGTCGAGCGTGAGAGAGCGCTCGCGCGCCAGGCGCTCCGTCTTGAGGCGGCTGGCGCGCCGGCCGGCCAGGGCGCGCGCGGCGCGCTCGTCCTTGACCACGCGGCAGAGCTCGCCGGCGATCGGCAGCTCGTCGAAGCCGATGATCTCGACCGGGGTCGACGGGCCGCCGCTCGTGAGGGTCTCGCCCTTGAAGTCGCGCATCGCGCGCACGCGGCCGCTGGCGCCGCCGGCGACGATCGCGTCGCCGACGTGCAGGGTGCCGCGGTTGACGAGCACGGTGGCGACGACGCCGCGGCCGGGGTCGACGCGGGACTCGATGATGAACCCGCTGGCCTGCGTCTTCGGGTTGGCCTTGAGGTCGGCGACCTCGGCGACCAGGAGCAGCATGTCGAGGAAGTTCTCGAGGCCGATGCGCTTCTTGGCGCTCGCCTCGACGAAGATCGTGTCGCCTCCCCACTCCTCGGGGACGAGCGCGTACTCGGTGAGCTGCTGCTTGATGCGGTCGATGTTGGCCTCGGGCTTGTCGATCTTGTTGACCACGATGAGGATGGGGACGCCGGCGGCCTTGGCGTGGTCGATGGCCTCGATGGTCTGCGGCATGACGCCGTCGTCGGCGGCGACCACGATGGCGGCGATGTCCGTCACCTTGGCGCCGCGGGCACGCATGGCCGTGAAGGCGGCGTGACCCGGGGTGTCGATGAAGGTGACCAGCTTGCCCTGGTGTCTCACCTGGTAGGCGCCGATGTGCTGGGTGATGCCGCCGGCCTCGCCGGCGGCGACGGCGGTGTCGCGGATCGCGTCGAGCAAGCTGGTCTTGCCGTGGTCGACGTGCCCCATGACGGTGATGACCGCGGGGCGCGGCTCGAGGTCTTCGGGGGCGTCGACCGCCTCGCTCTCGAGGGCGGCCTCTTCGTCGGCTGCGTGGACGATCTCGATCTCACGGTTGAAGTCGCCGGCGAGCACCGAGATGGCCTCGTCGGAGAGCGACTGCGTGATGGTCACCATCTCGCCGTAGCCCATCAGGGTCTTGATGATCTCGGCCGTGGAGATGCCGAGGAGCTGGGAGATCTCTTTGACGCTCGCCCCGGAGGGCAGCTTGACCGGGCCGCTCGGGATCGGCGGC
>JAFGAW010000062.1 GCA_016933475.1 Thermoleophilia bacterium | reverse complement strand
CGTCGGTGCGCCGAGAGCACGAAGGAGCTTGACGATGCAGTTCCACGTGGACGGATTCCGGGCTGGCGACCCGCGCGTCCGGCCGGCCGATCCGGCCGCAGTTGCACGGCCCGCGGCCTTGCCGGACGAGGTCGACGTGCTGATCGTTGGATGTGGTCCGGCGGGACTGGTGCTCGCCGCCCAACTCGCCGAGTTCCCGACGATCGCAACGCGCATTGTCGAGCGAAAGTCCGGTCCGCTCGAGCTCGGCCAGGCCGACGGTGTCGCCTGCCGCACGGTGGAGATGTTCGAGGCGTTCGGGCTCAGCGAGCAGCTCGTCGCCGAGGCCTACTGGGTGAACGAGACGGTGTTCTGGGGACCCGACCCGCACGACCGGTCGCGCATCGTGCGCACGGGGCGGGTGCAGGACGTAGAGGACGGCCTGTCCGAGTTCCCGCACGTGATCGTCAACCAGGCGCGCATCCACGACCACCTCCTCGGCTCGATGCGCCGCTCACCGAGCCGGCTCGAACCCGACTACGACCTCGAGGTCGTGGACGTCGCGGTCGGCGACTCGGGCGATCGCCCCGTCACCGTCACCCTGCGCCGCACCGATACCGCCCGCGTAGGCACCGAGGTCACGGTGCGCGCGAAGTACGTGGTCGGCTGCGACGGCGCGCGCAGCGCCGTGCGGCAATCGATCGGGCGCGAGCTCCACGGCGACACCGCCAACCATGCCTGGGGCGTGATGGACATCCTCGCCGTGACCGACTTCCCCGACATCCGCCTCAAGGCGGCGATCCAGTCCGGCAGCCGCGGCAACATCCTCGTCATCCCCCGCGAGGGTGGCTACCTCGTGCGTCTGTACGTCGACCTCGGCGAGGTCGACCCCAACGACCGGGCCGCCGTGCGCGGCATGCAGCCCGACCAGGTCATCGCGATCGCCCGGCGCGTGCTGCACCCGTACACGCTCGACGTGAAGGAGATCGCCTGGTTCTCGATCTACGAGGTCGGCCAGCGGCTCACCGACAAGTTCGACGACGTGCCGGCCGAGCTCGTCGGCGCCCGCGCCCCGCGCGTCTTCATCGCCGGCGACGCGTGCCACACGCACAGCGCCAAGGCCGGCCAGGGCATGAACGTGTCGATGCAGGACACGTTCAACCTCGGCTGGAAGCTCGCCGCCGTGTTGGAGGGCCGCAGCCCCGAGTCGCTGCTGCATAGCTACTCGGCCGAACGCCAGGCGATCGCCCAAGAGCTGATCGACTTCGACAAGCAGTGGTCGGCAATCATGGCCTCGCCGGCCAAGGACCCGGCCAACCCCGCCGCCGGCGGCGTCGACCCGGCCGAGCTGCAGGAGTATTTCGTGCGGTGGGGCCGGTACACCGCCGGCGTCGCCACCCGCTACGCGCCCTCGTCGCTTACCGGCGCGGCGACCCACCAGCACCTCGCCAAGGGGTTCACCATCGGGATGCGGTTCCACTCGGCGTCGGTGATCCGCCTGGCCGACGCCAAGCCGGTCCAGCTCGGCCACGCCGCCCGGGCGGACGGCCGCTGGCGACTCTACGCCTTCGCCGACGCGGCCGGGCCCAGCGATCCGGCGTCACGGCTGCGGGCGCTGTGCGAGCACCTCGAGCACTCGCCCGACTCGCCGGTGCGGCGGTACACCCCAGTCGGCGCCGACGTCGACAGCATGCTCGACGTACGCGCCGTGTTTCAGCAGCACCATCGCGACCTCGCCCTCGCCGACCTGCCGTCGCTGCTGGTGCCGCGCAAGGGCCGCTACGGCCTCGTCGACTACGAGAAGGCGTTCACGCCCGACTCGAGGAGCGACGACATCTTCGATCTGCGCCGCATCGCCCGCGACCAGGGCGCGCTCGTCGTCGTCCGGCCGGATCAGTACGTCGCCCACGTGCTCCCGCTCGACGCCTACGCCGAGTTGGCGGCGTTCTTCGCCCCACTCCTGATCGAGATCGGGCGGCGCGCGGCCGAACCAGAACCTGCGCGATGAT
>JAFGAW010000061.1 GCA_016933475.1 Thermoleophilia bacterium | reverse complement strand
CGTCGTTGCGCTTGCCCACCGCGAGCACGCGGAGCGCCCCGTCCGTGATGTCGAAGACGATGCGGTACTCCCCCACGGTCACGCGGGCGTACTCGTAGCCCTTCAGCCGCTCAGCGTCGCTCGGACGAGGGTCGGCCATCAGCATGATGATCCTGCGCGTCACCTGCCGGTACTGCTTGGGCTGCAGCATATCGAGGAAGCGGACCGACGCCTTCGACAACTGTAGTGGCAGCACGATCAGAGGCCGGCCGGACTTCAGGAAGCGGCGCGGTCTTCGTCGGCGCCAGACGCGGGTGCACTCTGCAGGCGCCGGAGCGACTCGTCGGCGCTCACAAAGCCCTCGGCCTCGGCCGCCCGTGCAAGCTCGCCCCAGAAGGCGTCGTCGGCGCGCTGCAGGAGCTCGTACTCCTCAAAGGCCACAAGCACGGCGACCGGCCGGCCGTTCTTCTCGACGGCCACGGGCTCTACGGCCACCCGCGCCAGGTACTGGCCGAAGCGATTCTTGATCTCGGTGGCGGACACGGTCTTCACGGCGACCCCCAGAGTGGCTGGCTCGCCCATAGTAGGTATTTTGGCTATTTCGGTCAACTCACCTTGCCCGTCGTGCCGCTGTGCCGCCTCGCCGGCGGCGGACGCACGCCAGCCTCCTCCCCACAGGAACCTACACTGGCGATCACGCCTGCTCGTGACAACGGCAGGGAGGCGTCGCGGCGTTGACGATGACGGCCGTGACCGGATCACGCTCGCGGCCGGGGACGCCGGTGATGTCGATCTGGTACCGCGGCTCGTCGCTGTCGTCGGTGGAGACGATGACGTAGGCGCGGCCGGTCAGCGGCGCACAGGCCACGTCCTTGGAGACCTGCAGCTTGAAGCTCGTGGTCTGGCGGTCGGGCTTGGCGCTGCCCGCGTCGCTCGTCATGCTGACGAGCAGCGCCGCGGCCAGCGCCACGATTGCGAGGACGATGATGAGTCTGATGCGCACGGCTCCCTCCTTGTCGTACGTTGCAGGAGTGGTTCAGAACGGCAAGTGGTTCAGAACAGCAGTGGCGGGCGTCCCGGCGCCGCGTCGCCCGGGTCGCGCGGCGCCGCGCCGAAGGGCGCGCCGATGCGCCGACCCCTTCGGTGCTCAGCCGGAAGCCCGGATCCGCGAGCCCCTCACACTCGGCCCTCCCGTCGCGGTCCCTGGATGACGCGACCCTAGAACCGGGCCAACGGAGGAGCCAGGCACGGAGAGAGTGGATCGTGCGCCGCGCCGGGCGGGCCGCACGGCCCAGCCGGGCGGCTCGCCCGAAACACGAGTGGACGGCAGGCGCGTGCTACCGCGACTCCGGCACGGGGCATGCGATCCCCTTCCGTTGCCAAGACAGGCAACACCGCACCCCTACCGCCCGCCCGTCACCTCGTGCTAGCGTCGTTGCCCCGGGAGGAGCATCCATGACGCACGATGCCATGACGCAAGGACGGCAGGCGCGCATCCTGGTCGTCGAGGGCGATATCACCCGCCTCAGCGTCGACGCCATCGTCAATGCCGCGAACACGCGACTGCTCGGGGGTGGCGGCGTCGACGGCGCCATCCACCGCGCCGCCGGCCCGGCTCTGCTCGCCGAGTGCCGCACCCTGGGCGGCTGCCCTACCGGTGAGGCGCGCCTCACCGGCGGCTACGACCTACCGGCGCGCCACGTGATCCACACCGTCGGGCCGGTCTACCGCGACGGCCGCCACGGCGAGCCGGAGCTCCTGCACTCGTGCTATGTCGAGTCCCTCCGCCTCGCCGCCGAGGCCGGGCTCGAGACCATCGCCTTCCCCGGCATCTCGACCGGAGTCTACGGCTACCCCAAGGCCGCGGCCTGCGACATCGCCGTCACCGCGGTCTCGGAGTGGCTCGCGGTGCACGAGCTGCCGCGCCTCGTCACCTTCTGCTGCTATGGGTCGGCCGACGCAGCGCTCTACCGCGCCCGCCTCGGCATCGCCGGCTGACGCGGCCTCTCGGCATCGCCGGCTGACGCGGCCTCTCGGCATCGCCGGCTGACACGGAACCCCGCCGCGACGGCGTGCGCCTCCGCCGGCCCGGCCCGCAACGTCACCCTGGTCACCCTGTTCGCGGCTACCCCGAGCTGTCATGGTCACATGGCGGCAGACGGATCGGCCGGCCACGATCGCTCGCCACGTCATCGAGCGCGCCACCGGATCCGAAAGGTGTATCCACGCCGCGTAGTGCGTCAGCGACATACGGCGGTATGGTGTGACTGAAGGCGTGCGAACCAGGAGACCGCTCATGGCTTCCGTCACCCCAGGCCCCAAGCCTGACACCAGGCCCGTCAACTTCCGCCTCCCCGAGTGGGCGATCGAGTTCCTAACTGCTCGCGCGGCCGCTCTCCAGACCACCAAGACCGAAGTCGTCGTCGAGGCCATCGCCGGCCTGCGCGAGCGCGAGCTCGAGGCCCTCATGGAAGAGGGCTACCGTG
>JAFGAW010000060.1 GCA_016933475.1 Thermoleophilia bacterium | reverse complement strand
GCCGCGCTCAGCGTGCGCGCCGTGACCGGCAAGCCGATCAAGTTCGTCTCGACCGGCGAGAAGCTCGGCGACTTCGAGGTCTTCCACCCCGACCGCATGGCGAGCCGCATCCTCGGCATGGGCGACGTGCTCTCGCTGATCGAGAGGGCCGAGGAGTCGCTCGACGAGCAGAAGGCGGCCGAGATGGAGGCGCGCCTGCGGCGCGCCGAGTTCAGCTTCGACGACTTCCTCGAGAACATCAAGCAGGTGCGCAAGATGGGCTCGCTCTCGAGTATCCTCGGCATGCTGCCCGGGGCCTCGGCGATGAAGCAGCTCAAGGACGTGCAGGTCGACGACCGCCAGCTCGACCGCATCGAGGCGATGATCTTCTCGATGACCCCGCAGGAGCGGCGTCACCCCGAGGTGATCGGCGGCAGCCGCCGGCAGCGCATCGCCCGCGGCAGCGGGGTCAAGGTGCAGGACGTCAATCAGTTGATGAAGCAGTACCGCGAGATGCAGAAGATGGTGCGCATGTTCTCGTCGGGCAAGATGAAAGGGTTCAAGCTCCCCGGCATGGGTGGCTGAGCCGGTCGTTTCTTGCACCTCCTCCGGAGGTTGCGTAGAGTGCAGCGACCGCCGGCGACACGAGGCGGTGCAGCATGCGAGGATTCCCCGAGGGGGTGAGTGAGACAAGTGGCAGTACGAATGAGATTGAGCCGCGTCGGCAGCGTCAAGAACCCGATCTATCGGGTCGTCGTCGTCGACGGCCGCGCGCGCCGTGACGGGCGCGCCATCGAGACGATCGGTCAGTACAACCCGCGCACGGAGCCGTCGACGATCGAGATCGACGAGGCCAAGGCCAAGGACTGGCTGGCGAAGGGCGTCCAGCCCAGCCGCACGGTCAAGCGGCTGTTGGCGATCAAAGGCATCGGCGCCTGAGGCGCGCGAGGGTCCGTCGGAGGAGTGAGGCGGGATGTTGAAGGACCTTCTCGAGTACCTGGCAAAGTCGCTGGTCGACAGCCCGGACGAGGTCCACGTGCAGATGACGGAGACGGACACGACCATCGTCCTTGAGTTGAGCGTGGCCAAGGACGACGTCGGCAAGGTGATCGGCAAGCAGGGGCGCATCGCGCGCGCCCTGCGCACGATCGTCAAGGCGAGCGCGGTGCGCGACGGCAAGCGTGCGATCGTGGAGATCGTCGACTGAAGGATGCCCCCGTGCCTGCGCTCTGGGCCTGTGGCCGGCTGGGCAGGGCTCACGGCCTCAAAGGCGAGCTGTATCTGGACCTCGAGCCCGGCGGGCTCGAGGTCCTCGTGCGTGCGGCCGAGTTCTACGTGGCCGAGGCGGGGGGCGCCGGCGGCGTCACGCCGTGCGCGCTCACGCGCGCCGGCGGGACCGACCGGCGCCCCCTCGTCGTCCTCGATCTCGCGTCCACCCGCGAGGAGGCGCGCGCCCTGAGCGGGCGCGAGCTGTACGGGGCCGGCGGCGAGCTCGCCGACGTGCCGCACTACCTGGTCGGCGAGCTCGTCGGGCTCGAGGTGCGCTACGAGGGCCGGCGCCTTGGCGAGATCGCCGAGGTCGTGACGGCTCCGGCACAGGAGCTGCTCGTCGTGCGCCGCGACGGCGGCGGCGAGCTCATGGTCCCGCTGGTCGACGAGCTGGTCGAGGTCGACGTGGCGGCCGGCACGGCCGTCGTGCGTGCCGGCCTGCTCGCCGACGAGCTGCCGCCGGCGGACGAGGCGCCGCCGGCCGGCGACGCGGCGTCAGACGTGCGCGGCGAAACGGCGTCAGACGTGCGCGGCGAAACGGCGTCAGACGCGCGCGAAACGGCGTCAGACGCGCGCGAAACGGCGTCAGACGCGCGCCGCGACGTGACGGAGGAGTGAGCGTGCGCCTCGACGTCTTCACGCTGTTCCCGGCCGCCTTCGAGTGGTACGTGACCCAGGTCCACGTGCGCAAGGCGCTCGAGCTGGGTCACGAGCTCGCCTTCACCAATTACCGCGACCACACGCCGCTCTCGCACCTGCAGGTCGACGACACCCCATACGGCGGCGGCGCCGGCATGGTGCTGCGCATCGACGTCGTCGCTGCCGCCCTCGAGGCGGCCTTCGGCGTCGGGGCGCCGGCCGTGCGCGAGAGTCGCCGGGTCGTCGAGCTCACGCCCAAGGGGAGGCAGTTCGACGACCGTCTCGCGGAGGAGCTGGCGGAGGGCGATCTCGTCCTGCTTTGCGGTCGCTACGAGGGCATCGACGAGCGCGTCGCTCACCTCGTGAGCGACCGCGTCTCGATCGGCCCCTACGTGCTCTCCGGCGGCGAGGTCGCCGCCATGGCCGTCAGCGACGCCGTGCTGCGCAAACTGCCGGGGGTCATCTCGAACCCCGAGAGCCTGGTCGACGAGTCCTTCGCCCCCGGCCTCGAGGGGGGCACCGAGTACCCGCAGTACACGCGCCCGGCCGAGTTCCGCGGCTGGACGGTCCCCGAGGTGCTCGTCTCCGGCGACCACGGCGCGATCGCGCGCTGGCGGGCCGAGCAGGTGCGCCGGGCGGCCGGTGGCACCGACTGAAGCGCCGGCGGCGGCGCCGCAGTCGCCGACTGAGCGTCGCGCGTCAGCTCTTGGGCTCGACCCAGCGGGGCTTGGACGTGCGTCCCGGGGGGCGCTCGAAGTGGCCGGGGCTGAAGGGCTTGTCGGGGGCCGGGCGCGCGATGGGGCCGAAGACCTGCACGGCGTCGCGCGCGCCGCAGGCGGGGCAGACCGCCTTCTCTTCGCGCTCGGCGAAGGGGCAGACGATCTCGAAGCGTCGGCCGCAGGCGTTGCAGCGGTACTCGTAGGTCGGCACGGGCACTCCTCGTCGCTCGCCGTGACGCGAGAAGGGTAGCGCGTCCGCTGTCGTTTTGCGCCCCCCTCGGCCTTCTGCTAAAGTAGCCGCCGGCTTCCGCTGGGAAAGAGGTCCCCCTTGAGCATCATCGAGAACATCGAGCGCGAGCAGCTGCGCGCCGACATCCCCGCCTTCAAGGCCGGAGACACCGTCAAGGTGCACTTCCGCGTCATCGAGGGCAACCGGCAGCGCGTGCAGGTGTTCCAGGGGATCGTCATCAAGCGTCAGGGCGAAGGCGTGCGCGAGACCTTCACGGTCCGCAAGCAGTCGTTCGGGGTCGGCGTCGAGCGCACCTTCCCGGTGCACTCGCCGAAGATCGACAAGATCGAGGTCACGGCCATCGGCGACGTGCGCCGCGCCAAGCTGTACTACCTGCGGCAGAAGGTCGGCAAGAAGGCCCGCGTCCGCGAGAAGCAGCGCTGACGAGCCGTCGAGGTGAGCGGCGCGAGCGCTGACGAGTCACGGGCGTGAGCGGCACGTCCGGCAGCGGCAGCAGTCGCGGCACCAGCCTCTTCGAGTACATCCTCATCGCCTGCGTCGCGGTCGCCGTGGCGCTGCTCGTCCAGGCCTTCCTCGTCAAGCCGTACCGCATCCCGTCGCCGTCGATGATCGACACGCTGCAGCCCGGCGACCGCGTGCTCGTCGACCGCATCGGCTACCGCTTCAAAGACGTGGAGCACGGCGAGATCGTCGTCTTCCGCTACCCGCTCGACACCAGCGTGGTCTTCATCAAGCGCGTCGTGGGTCTGCCCGGCGACGAGCTCCTGGCCAGGGACGGCCGCCTGTGGCGTAACGGCGAGGAGCTCGAAGAACCCTATGTGCACAGGACCAACGGTCGCACCGATCCCACCGAGCCGGCCGGGGTGATCCAGGGTACGACGATGAGCGACCCGTGGTCCCTGGCCGAGCCGTACACGGTGCCGCCCGGCATGTACTTCATGATGGGCGACAACCGCACCGATTCCGACGACAGCCGCGTCTGGGGGCCGGTGCCCGAGGCCAACGTCATCGGCCGGGGCTTCTTCATCTACTGGCCCTTCGAGCGCTTCGGCTCCATCTAGGCGCGCGGCTCGAGCGGGGGGAGGCCGATGAACGAGCGCTTCGCCTTCGACCTCGAGCGCGGCGGCGGCCTCGTGGCCGGCGCCGACGAGGCGGGGCGCGGCTGCCTCGCAGGTCCGCTCGTGGCAGCGGCCGTCTGCTTCGACTACGCCGCCCTCATTGACACCGACTTCGACGCTCTCGAGCGCCTGAACGACTCGAAGCGGCTCACGCGCGAGACGCGCGAGGCGCTCTACGACGTCGTCATCGCCCACGCGCGCCGGGTCGCAGTGGTCGCTTTCTCGTCGGCGAGCATCGACGAGCGCGGTCTTCACCGCTGCAACCTCAGGGCGCTGGGCGCGGCGCTCGAGTGCCTCGAGCCGCGCCCCGACCGCGCCTTCGTCGACGGCTTCGCCGTGCCCGACTGCACCGTGCCCCACGAGGCGCTGATCGGCGGCGACACCCGCTCCGCGGCCGTCGCCGCCGCCTCCGTCATCGCCAAGGTCACCCGCGACCGGGTGATGCTGCGACTCGACGAGCAGTACCCCGCCTACGGCTTCGCCCGCCACGTCGGCTACGCCACGGCCCGGCACCAGGAGATGATCACCCTGCACGGCGTCTGCCACCTGCACCGGCGCTCGTTCGACGCCGTGAGCTACCGGCAGCTCGGGCTCGGCGTCTGATCCGCGGCCGGGAGGCCCGCGCCGCGACCCTCTGCGAGCGACGCCGAGCAGCCGTGGGGCCCTGCGCTGAGCGGCTCCGAACCGCCGGAGGCCTGTCGCACTGAGCGGTGGGTCGTCATCCCACACCGGGTATCGTCTCCATCCCAATCCCGCCTCCGCGTGGTTAGGCTCGTCCCCAGGATGGCAGCGACGCCGCGTCGTAGGCGGGGAGGGGTCAGCAATGGGCGAACGACAGCGGGGCGGCGAGGGCCGCGACACGGGGCCCGCGCCGGGCGAGGCGCCGCTCTCCTATGGTGACCGCCGCCTGCGCTTCGGCCGCGAGGCCGAAGAGGCGGCGGCTGCGTACCTGCGGTCGCGCGGCTGGCGACTCCTCGGGCAGAACGTGCGCATCGGCCGCGGCGAGCTCGACCTCATCGTGCGCCGCGGCCCCGTGCTCGCCTTCGTCGAGGTCAAGGCGCGGCGGTCCGCCCGCTGCGGCGCGCCCGAAGACGCGGTCTCCTGGCACAAGCGGCGCCAGGTCGCGCGTCTCGCCGAGCTCTGGATGGCGGCGCGGCCGTGGGCCCTGCGCGGGGTGGGCGAGGTGCGCTTCGACATCGTCGCCGTCGACGCGGCGCCCCTTCCCGCTGCGGTCCGCCACCTACCGGCGGCCTTCACCTGTGACGGGTGACGCGATGCCCGGGCATGAGGGCAGCGATGGGTAGCGCGGCGACGCCCGCATCGACCACGCGCGGCCGGTGACAGGGCGATGCTCGCGTGCATCACGAGCGAGACCCTCTTCGGCCTCGAGGGCCACGCCGTCGAGGTCGAGGCCGACGTGGTCGCCGCGGCGCCGGGGTTCAGTATCGTCGGCCTGCCCGACGCAGCGGTGCAGGAGAGCCGCGAGCGCGTGAGGGCGGCGATCGTCAACAGCGGCTTCGAGTTCCCCTCGCGCCGCATCACGGTCAACCTGGCTCCGGCCGACCTGCGCAAGGAGGGCCCCGGGTTCGACCTGCCGATCGCCCTCGCCTTCCTGCTGGCGACGGGCCAGGCGCGGCGTAACGGCGGGGGAGAGGTCGCCGCGCTCGGCGAGCTCGGCCTCGACGGCGCCGTACGGCCGGTCTCCGGCGTCCTCGCCGTGGTCGAGAGCCTCCGGCGCCGCGGGGTCGGCCGCGTGCTCGTGCCGGCGGCCAACGCGGCCGAGGCCGCGCTGGTGCAGGGCGTGGGCGTGGTCCCGGTCGGGCGGCTGCGCGACGCCGTCGGGGCTCTCGGGTCAGGCGTGTCCGCGGCGGCGGCGCGCCCCGACGTGGGCGCGCTGCTCGACGAGGCGTCCGCCGGCGAAGCCGACTTCGCCGACGTCGCCGGCCAGGCCGTCGTCAAGCGCGCCCTCGAGATCGCCGCCGCCGGGGGCCACAACCTGCTCATGGTCGGCCCGCCGGGCTCGGGCAAGACCATGCTCGCCCGGCGCCTGCCGACCATCATGCCGGTGCTCACCGTCGATGAGGCGATCGCCGTGACCCGCGTCCACAGCGTGGCCGGCCTGCTGCCCGCACGGGTGCCGCTGGTCGCGCGGCGTCCGTTCCGCGCCCCGCACCACAGCATCTCCGTCCCGGGACTCGTCGGTGGCGGCTCCTCGCCGCGGCCGGGCGAGGTGAGTCTTGCCCACCTCGGCGTCCTCTTCCTCGACGAGTTCCCCGAGTTCCGCCTGTCGGCTCTCGAGGCCCTGCGCCAGCCGCTCGAGGACGGCGAGGTGACGATCTCGCGTGCGCTGACCTCGGTCACCTACCCGGCGCGCATCACGCTGGTGGCGGCGATGAACCCCTGCCCGTGCGGTTTTCTCGGCGACCGCGAGCGGCAGTGCACGTGCCCCGGGTATCGCCTGCAGCAGTACCGCTCGCGACTCAGCGGGCCGCTGCTCGACCGCATCGACCTGCGTCTCGAGGTCGCCCGCGTGCCGCCGCGCGAGCATCGTCTCGCCGGGCGAGGCGAGAGCTCGGCGGTCGTGCGCGAACGGGTCGAGCAGGCGCGCCGTCGGCAGCGGGCGCGCCTCGGGGGCGCGGTCACGGCCAATGCCCACATGACGGCACCCCAGGTGCGGCGCCTCTGCAAGCTCGAGGCCGCCGCCACGACGCTGCTCGATCGGGCTTACGACCGCCTCCGCCTGAGTGCCCGGGCCTGCGACCGTGTCGTCAAGGTGGCGCAGACGATCGCCGACCTCGAGGGCGCCGCCGGTATCACGGTGTCTCACGTGGCGGAGGCCCTCTCCTACAGGGTCGAGCGTGGGCAGGGGTAGCGATCGACGGCGCCGCGCGGCGACCGCCGTCTGGCTCGCCCGCGTCGCCTCCAACCGGCCGGGTGTCGTGCAGCGCGCCGCGAAGCGGTTCGGCTCGCTCGACGCTGCGCTCGACGCGTCGCTGCCCGCCTTGCGCGCCTGTCTCACGGCGAAGGCCGCGACGGCGAGCGGCCGGCCGCCGGCGGCCGCGAAGCGCGGCCGCGCAGCCGCCGAGGCGGCACAGGAGTCCTCGCGCTTCGTGAGCGCCCTGGCCGCTCCACTCGAGCCGCCCGCAGAGCGGCCCCGCGACGGGTGGCTGCTCGTGACCTACGACGACGAGCTCTACCCGCCGCGCCTGCGCACGACCTTCGACCCGCCACCGGCGCTGTTCGTCGCCGGGCAGGATGCCCCGCGGCGGCTGAGCGCCCTGGCCGAGGCGCCGGCGGTCGCCGTCGTCGGCACGCGGGCCCCCTCGGCGTACGGCCGCGAGATGGCGCGCCTGATCGGCGGCGACCTGGCGCGCGCCGGAGTCGTCGTCGTCAGCGGCGCCGCGCTCGGCATCGACGTCTGCGCGCAGCTCGCGGCGCTCGAAGCCGCCGGTGACTCCGCGTCTGCCGGACCGCCGAGCGTGGGGGTCCTGGGCTGTGGCCTCGATATCGTGCATCCGCGCAGCAACGCGCCGGCCTTTCGGGCGCTGCGCGAGCGCGGGCTGCTCGTCACCGAGTTCTGGCCGGGCACGCCGCCGTCCGTGTGGCGTTTCCCGGCGCGCAACCGCGTGATCGCCGGTCTGAGCCAAGCGGTGGTCGTCGTCGAGGGCTCGCGTCGCAGCGGCTCGCGCATCACGGCCGAGCTCGCCGTCGACGGGAGCCGCGAGGTCTTCGCCGTCCCGGGAGAAGCGGGGCGACGGCTGAGCGAGGCACCCCATCACCTGTTGAGACAAGGGGCACACCTCTGCGAGGCCGCCGACGACGTGCTCGCCGTCCTCGGGCTCGAACGCACGTACGGGGGCAGCGTGCGCGTGCCGGGTGCCAACGGTGCGGAGCCCTTGGTGCACGACAGGGACGGTTCGGCCGTGGCGGGTGTCGGGGGAGAGCCTTGCGCCGGGGGAGAGCCTTGCGCCGAGGGAGGGGCGCTCGGCGGCGAAGAGGCCCAAGGAATGGCCGGAGCCGCCGGCTCCGATCTGGCCGCCGACGCGCGTGTCCTCCTCCGCGCGCTGCGCGATGCCCCCGGCACCGCCGAGGATCTGGCCGGCAGAGCCGGGCTCGAAGCGCGCGTGGTCACCGCCGCCCTCAGCGCGCTGGAGGTCGAAGGCCTCGCGGAGTGCGCCGCCGGCGGGATCTATCGTGGCAAGCGCTGAGGACCCCTCGAGGGTGGCGCGGCGGGCGGCGCGGCGGATCCCCGCAGCCGCCGGCGCCGTGGACGCGCCGCGCCGCCGGTGCTACAAGGAGCTCATGGCTGGTCGTCCCAAGGCCGTCGTCCTGGTCGTGACGCTCGTCGCGGTCGCCGTCGTGGTCACCGCGGCGCTCACGATGTGGCGCTGGAGCGGCCCCGCGGCGGCGACCACGGCCGACTTGAGCGATGCCGTCGTGCGGTTCGAGCTCGCGAAGGCGCATACGGTGCCCGTCGAGCTCGTCGGACGGGAGCTCACGACCGCCGACCGGCAGGCACTCCAGCAGGGCTTCGAGGAGCGGCTCGAGCGCGCCTGCGCCGGCGAGGAGCTGGCGCGCTGGCGCGAGTGGGACTACGTCGAGGCGCTGCTCTACGACGCGCAGGGCAGGGGCGGTCAGGCCGTCGACAGCAGCGGCGAGATCGTCTACTGGGAGTTCCTGCGGCGCGAGCTCGGAGGGGCCGTCGTCGTGCGCGGGGGAGTCGCGCAACGCTATCGCATGCTGGCGTGGGACGCCGACTTGGGGCGCGCCGTGCCACGACCGGAGTGGGTGCCGAACGCGGTCGTCTACGACTACACGCTCGAGCGCCTCGACGGGGTCTGGAAGGTCGTCGACACCGAGCACTGGAGGTTCTGGGACCCGGCGACCGGCGAGCTCTCGAGCGGCCCCTGAGGCGGCGGCGTGGCCGGAGCGCGACGCGCGCCGCAGCCCGAAGCGACCCGCGCCGCGGCTCGACGCGACGCGGGTCGCGGCAGGACTCGACGCGCCCCGGGCGAAGACAGTGGCGCCCGCCTCCGTCCGGCGGCGGGCGCCGGTCCGATTGAAGGGGAGTGCGCGTGGAGCACGGCGCCGCGGCGCGGGCGGCCGAGGCGCGGGAGGCCGAGACATCGTCGGCCGACCCGCAGGGCTACGTCCCGGCGTACCTGCGGTCCTTAACCGCCCGGGGCATGACGGCGGCGACGCTGCGCTCGTACGCCTCGGATCTCGCGCAACTGCTCGACTGGCTGGAGGAGCGTGACGCGACGGTCGACCAGCTCGATCGCCGGATGGCCCGTGCCTACTCATCGCACCTCGGCCGTCGCGGCTATGCGCCCTCGAGCCTGGCTCGCAAGCTCTCCTCGCTGCGCGGCTTCGCCCGCTACCTCACCGAGCACGACGTCCTCGCCGCCGACCCGACGCACCTGCTCCCCGGGCCGCGGCGGGGCCGGCGGCTGCCGCGCGTCCTGCGCCTCGACGAGGTCGAGGCGCTCCTGCGCGCGGCCGGCGGCGCTGACCCCGCCGCGCTGCGCGACCGCGTCGTCTTCGAGCTGCTCTACGGCTGCGGGCTGCGCAGCCAGGAGCTCGTGTCGCTCACCCTCGACGACATCCGCCCCGGCGAGGCGCAGCTCATCGTGCGCGGCAAGGGCGGCAAGATGCGCGTCGTGCCCATGGGCGAGGAGGCGGCCGCCGCGCTGCGCCGCTACCTCGAGCGGGGGCGCGGGGCGCTCGCCGGCGGCCGTCGCGCCGCACGAAGCGCCGCCCGGGGCGCCGCCATGGGCGGCGCGCCCGCGACGGCCGCCGTCGGCCCGGCTCCGCGCAACCTGTTACTCTCCTGCAACGGGCGGGCGCTCCTGACTTCAGACATCCGCAGGCTGGTTGTAAAATACTGTGCGCTTGCGGGCCTCGAGCCGGCCTCGCCGCACATGCTGCGTCACGCCTACGCGACGCACATGCTCGAGCGGGGCGCCGACCTTCGGGTCATCCAGGAGCTCCTGGGTCACGCCTCGGTGGCGACGACTCAGGTCTATACGCACGTGAGCGGTGCGCACCTGCGGCGCGTGTACGATCTGCACCACCCGCGGGCGTAGCGGGCCGATGTGCAGCAGCGGAGAGGGGCCGGCGATCGGCGCTGAGGTATGAGCAGACTCGAAGAACACCAGGTGCGCGAGCTCTGGTCGCGCTACAAGCACCACGGCGACCAGGGCGCCCGCGATCGCCTGATCCTCGCCTACGCGCCGCTGGTCAAGTACGTCGCCGGCCGCATGAGCAACGGCCTGCCCGCCCACATCGAAGAGTCCGACCTCATCAGCTACGGCCTCCTCGGTCTCATCGGCGCCATCGAGCGCTTCGACCCGGCGCGCGAGATCAAGTTCGAGACCTACGCCGTGTCGCGCATCAAGGGCTCGATCATCGACGAGTTGCGCTCCCTCGACTGGGTGCCGCGCTCGGTGCGCAGCAAGGCGCGCGAGATCGAGAAGGCGTGTGCGCTGCTCGAGAACCGTCTCCACCGAGCCCCGACCGACCAGGAGATCGCCGAGCACATCGGAGTGTCGGTCGACGAGTTCCAGGTGACGCTGTCGCAGATCGCCACCGCTTCGATCGTCGCCCTCGACGAGCTCTGGGCGATCTCGGGCTCAGACGGTGACCAGTCGGCGCTCATCGACACCATCGAAGACCCCAAGAGCAACGACCCCTCGCGCATGCTCGACCTCTCGGAGATGAAGTCGCGCCTCGCGGCGGCCATCGACGCCCTGCCCAAGCGCGAGAAGATCGTCATCGCCCTCTACTACTACGAGAACCTGACGCTGCGCGAGATCGGCGAGGTACTCGGCGTGACCGAGTCGCGGGTCTCGCAGCTGCACACCAAAGCCATCCTGCGCCTCAAAGGACGCCTGCGCGACGAGATCGAGCCGGCCTCGATCGGCTGACGCCGTCGACGCCCCCGGCCCGCCGGGCGCCTGTCTCAGCCTCCGTCGTCCTCGCCGAGCCGTCCCTCCTTGATCCCCTTGGCCGCCTGGCCGTGGAGCAGCGCGTCCATGTCACTGGGCGACGCGATCATGTCGCGTTCGACCAACTCCTGGATGACTCCCCAGGCGACCGCGGCGACGGGCAGCGCGACGAACGCCCCGACGACGCCTCCGAGGCTGGCGCCGGCGAGCAGAGCGACGAGCACGACGACGGGGTGCAGTCTCACGGCCCGGCCGAGGATGAAGGGCGCCAGAAGGTTGCTCTCGATCTGCTGGACGGCGAGGTAGACGATGCCCAGCGCGAGGGCGGCGACCCAGCCCTCGCTGACGAGGGCGACGAGCACGGCGATCGCGCCGGCGACGATCGCCCCGGCGACGGGGAAGAAGGGAGCGACGAAGGTCAGCGCCATGAGGGGCGCCACCAGGGGCACGCCGATGATGACGAGGGCGATGCCGATGATCGTCGCCTCGATGGCGCCGTTGATGGCCGATCCGGCGAGGTACCCGCTGAGCACGTGCCAGGCGCGGCGTCCGGCGGCGTCGGTCGCCTCGCGGTAGCGGCTCGGCAGCATGCGCACGCCCCAGGTCCACATGTGGTCGCCGCCGGAGAGGAAGAAGGCGCCGAGCACGAGGGTGACGAAGGCGCCGGTCACGACGGCGACGGCCGTCGTCGCCCCGCTGGCGAGCAGGCCGACGTTGGCCTCGGCGATGCCCACGAGGTGGTCGGCGACCTGGTCGACCGATGCCGGTGAGAGGCTGAGCGGTCCTTCGACGAGCCAGTCTCGCACCTCCCGGATGCCGTCGATGACGGCCGTGTCGAGGCTGTCGAACTCAGTGACGAGGCGCGGCGCCACGAGGGCGATCACGCCGGCGAGCACGGCGAGGGCGGCGACGAAGACCAGCGCGCTCGCCGCCCTTCGCGGCAGGCCGGCGCGCTCGAGGCGTCGCCGCACGGGCACCAGGGGCACGGTGCCTAGGGTCGCGAGGGCCACCGGCAGGATCACGATCTGCAGGCGCTGCAGGACGAGGCCCAGGACGACGACGGCGGCGACGATGATGAGGAAGCGCAGGCTCAGGATGGCGGTGCGGCCCAGTGCGGGCTGTGACGCGCCGCGACCGAGGCCCGCGGGCGACGCGTCGCCGGCCCCGCGGCTCGCGCTGCGCGGTCTCTCGCCTCTGCCGGTCTCGTCGGTCATGCGCTCGGCCCCCATGAACGGCGGGCGGGCTTCGGGGGTGCTCCCCCGCCCGCGGCCGTCACCGCTATCGAAGCACAGAGGGGAGACGCCGCGCCAGTCCACGTGCCCCTGCCACGGGCCGCCAGGCTCGCGTCTGCGCCGTCGCGACCGCCGGCTCGGGCTCACGCCGGCGGGTGTCCCTGCTCGTCCGCCGCCGCGACCGCCGGCTCGGCCCGACGCCGGCGGTCGCTCCCGTGCCCGCGCACCGCGTGACTGACGCCGCCGTGAGCCTATGATAGAATTCCGCGCCGTTGTCCACCACGACCCGGTGAGCCCACGGCTCGCGGCGGTGCCCGCAAGGGAATCCGCGAGACCCTCACCGGCACACAGCTGGGCGTGCCGCCAGGCCGCCCGACGAACCGATCAGAAGGAGGCAAGCCTTGCCTGCAGCCACCGAGAGCCGGGCGAGCATCAAGGACCTGCTCATCGCCGGCGTCCACTTCGGCCACCAGACGCGCCGCTGGAACCCCAAGATGAAGCCGTACATCTTCGGCGAGCGCGGCGGCATCTACATCATCGACCTGCAGAAGACGACCGTCCTGCTCGACGAGGCGTGCACCTTCCTCAAGGACACCGCCGCGCGCGGCGGCCTCGTCCTCTTCGTGGGCACCAAGAAGCAGTGCCAGGAGACCATCAAGGAGCAGTCCGAGCGCATCGGCATGCCCTACGTCATGAACCGCTGGCTGGGCGGCCTGCTGACCAACTTCAGCACCCTCAACAAGCGCATCAGGCGCCTGCACGAGCTGCGCCAGCTGGCGACCGACGGCTCGCTCGACCTGCTGCCCACGCGTGAGGCCATGAACCTGCGCGCCGACCTGCGCAAGCTCGAGCAGAACCTGGGCGGCGTCGCCGACATGGACCGCCTGCCGGCGGCCGTGTTCGTGGTCGACCCGCGCAAGGAGCAGATCGTCGTGCGCGAGGCGCGCAAGCTCAAGATCCCGATCGTCGGGCTGGTCGACACCAACTGCGACCCCGACGAGATCGACTACCTGATCCCCGGCAACGACGACGCGATCCGCAGCTGCAACCTCATCGTGCGTGTCGTCGCCGACGCCGTCGCCGAGGGCCGCGAGATCGTGACCGAGCGCGAGATGAAGGCGGCGCGTGAGGCCGAGGCCAAGGCCGAGGCCGACCGCAAGGCGCGCGAGGCCGCGGCCAAGGCCGAGGCCGAGCGTCAGGCCGCCGAGGCCGCCGCGTCCAAGGCCGCCGCCGAGGCCGCGAGGGTCGCGGCCGAGGCAGCTCCGGCGTCCGCCACGGCGGCCGAGAAGCCTGCCGCCCCTGCCGTCGAGAAGCCGGCGGCGAAGCCTGCGGCAGCGCCTGAAGCTCCCAAGGCTGAGGCCAAGGCTGAGGCTGCGAAGCCCGCGGCCAAGAAGCCTGAAGCGACACCTGAGGCTTCGCCGGCCGAAGCCAAGTCCGCGGCGAAGCCCAAGGCCGAGAAGGAAGCGGCTGCCGAGGCCAAGGCAGAAGCGAAGACGGCCGAGCAGAAGCCGGCCGCCGAGGCGAAGCCGTCGGCCAAGGCCGACGAGAAGCCCGAGGCCAAGGCCGACGACAAGGCCGAGGCTCCGGTGAAGCCCGCTAAGAAGTCCGAGCCGAAGGCGGCGAAGAAGGCCGCAGAGCCCGAGGCCGAGAAGGCCGCCGAGCCCAAGGCCAAGACCGACGACGCTTGACCGTCGCGCGCGGCCCCGGCCGCGCCGCGGCGTGACAGGACGAGACACGAGCCAGAGAGAGGACACCAGTGGCTGACATCAGCGCTGCGACTGTGAAGGAGCTCCGCGAGAAGAGCGGCGCCGGCATGATGGACTGCAAGAAGGCCCTTCAGGCCACGAGCGGCGACATGGAGAAGGCGAT
>JAFGAW010000059.1 GCA_016933475.1 Thermoleophilia bacterium | reverse complement strand
GCGCAGGTGTTCACCGAGCAGGCCAAGGCTGCCGGTGTGACGGTCAAGCTCAAGAAGGTCGACGCCGGCGTCTTCTACGGCGAGGACTACCTCACGTGGCCGTTCGCCCAGGACTTCTGGGCGACGCGCAGCTTCCTCGCCCAGGCCAGCCAGGGCACGATGCCCGACGCGCCCTACAACGAGACCCACTGGGAGAACGCCGAGTGGCTGGCGCTCGTCCAGCAGGCCTTCAAGACGGTCGACGACGCCGAGCGCGCTGCGCTGATCTCCCAGGCGCAGGAGATCGAGTACAACGAAGGCGGCTACATCATCTGGTCTTGGCGCAACCAGCTCGACGCCTACTCCGAGACGACCACGGGCTACAAGCTCGACAAGCTCGCCGGCCCGATCGGCCGCATGTACTTCAAGGAGGTCTACTTCGTCTGAGAGTCCGGCCGCGAGAGCGGCAGTTCAGACCTTCGAAGACGGGGGGCGCCCACCGCTCGGCGGTGGGCGCCCCCCGTCCAGTGCAGGGCGCACCGGTCGGATCGGCCCCGGTGCGCAGGGCGCACCGGTCGGATCGGCCCCGGTGCGCAGGGCGCGCGCGGTCGGGCGCCTTCCCCGTGGAGGTCAGGTGATCATCACCGGCTGCTTCGTTGGGGGTAGCTCAGCCTCGTCCACCCCCTCGAGGGGTCTCTTGCCGGCGTTCTCACCCTCCCACTCGAAGTTCGTCTTCTCCGTGCGCAGGACGTGCCACGTCTCCTTGTAGGCGACGCCCTCGATGCGCTCGAGGTCCTCGTTCAGGAAGTTGAACAGCCCTTCGTTGTCGGGCAGATGTGCCTCGATCAGGATGTCGAAGCTGCCGGTCGTGTACGCCACGTAGGCCACGTTCTCCATCGCCGCGAGCTTGGCCCCCACCTGCTTGCTCCAGCCCTGCTTGACCCGGATGCCGACCATCGCGTCGACCGGGAAGCCGATGGCCGCCGGATTGACTCTGGCCCAGGGGAGGATGGCGCCCCCCTTGACAAGTCGCGCGACACGGCTGCGGACGGTGGGCTCCGACACGCCGATGGCCCTCGCGATGCTCGCGTACGAGCGGCGGGCGTCTGGCCGCAACAACTGCATGATCCGCCGGTCCAGCTCGTCCATCTCGACCGTGCCTGCGGGTGTCGAGCCGACTCTCGTCATCACTCCACCATCCCTGTCTCACTCCCCTGATCTCCCGGCCGGTCGCGACAGCGTCGCGCGCCCGCCGGCGACTCTTGTGGCGCCGGCGGGCGCGCGGAGCTTGGTCGCCGGCGGCCCCGGGCGGTCCGACACGGTCAGGCGACCGTGGTGCCGCCACAGTAGCACGACAGCGCCGGCGGGTCAGGGGGTGAGAGTCTCCTCGGGGGCCCGCGAGTACCGGTCGCGGCCTGGTCGCGGCCTTCGTCGTCGGCGCCGAGCGACAGGCTCAGCGAGCGCGGCTCATGGTGTCGGCTTGTCCGCTCCACGCTCGGCGCGGGGCATCATCGCCAGATACTCCTCGAGCGTGGTGGGGAAGCCCGGGGCGCGGAGGTCGGTGCCGCAGGCCTCCTCCAGCAGCTTCGCCACCATGGCGTACTCGGCCTCGCCGCCGTAGCGGGCGCGACCGCGGATGAAGAGCTGCTCCACCGTGCCGGCGATGTCGAGCGGTACGTCGAGCTCGCGGCCCACGGCCATGGCGAGGCCGAGGTCCTTGAGGCAGAGGTCGAAGGAGAACCCCACGTCGTAGCTGCCGCCGAGGATCGTCGTGCTCTCGGTCTCGAGGATGAAGCTGTTGCCGGAGCTCGCGCGGAGGATCTCCCACGCGAGCCTCAGCTCGATGCCGCTGCGCTTGGCCAGCATGAAGGCCTCGGCGGAGGCGGCGATGTGGATGAAGGCGAGCATGTTGGTGATCACCTTGATGACCGAGGCCTTGCCCAGCGGGCCGACGTGGAAGACCTTGCCGCCCACGGTCCGCAGGACGTCGAGATGCCGCTCGTAGACCGCCTCGTCACCACCCACGAGGACGGTGATGGTCCCCGATGACGCGTTGTGCACGCCGCCCGTGACCGGGGCCTCAAGGGTGTCGACGCCGCGCTCGGCGAGCAGCGCGGCCAGCCGTCGGAGCTCCTCGACGCTGGTGGTGCTCATCTCGATCCAGGCGCTTCCCGGTGCGAACCCGCTCGCCAGGCCGTCCGGCCCGGCGACGACTGCGGTAGAGGCTTTGACCGAAGGAAGGCAGGTCACGACCGACTCAGAGGCCTGCGCGACGGCAGCCGGCGTGTCGGCCCACACCGCGCCCGCGGCGAGGAGGCCCTCGGCGGACTCAGGTCGCAGGTCGTGCACGGTCACCTCGTGCCCCGCCCGGACGAGGTTGGCGGCAACGTGGTAGCCGATGTGGCCCAGACCGACGCATCCGATCTTCATCCCGGATCTCCCTTCTGGTGCGCGCCGCTCGCGTGCCGGAGCCACCGCTAATCGACCGGTCAGTCGGGCGCCAATTCCACAGGTCGAGCTGAGCGGTGTCAAGGGGCGGCCGACGTCGGCGGTGAGGCTGGTCTCTGCATTCTGCGCATTGGACTGAAATAGGCCGGCACAGCATTGAAAAGCGTGCCATACTGCAGCATGAACCGCGGAATGCGCGACCAAGTACCTCCAAGACTTACTGACTCGTGATTGACACGCCAGAGCCGGCGTGGCATTGTCGGCCGAAGCCGGCGCTCGATCGTGAGCGTCCCGGCACGGTGTTCCGCGTTGACGGTGCGCCGCCCAAGAAGGTGCTGCCGCCGGGCAGCCGGAAAGTGCCAAGGGGGAGTGTCAGTGACTGCTGGGGACTCAAGATCAGACGTCGACGTGAGAGATTTCCTGAGCGCCAGGGTGACCAGGCGCGACGTCCTCAAGGGCGGCGTGGCCGCCGGGGCGCTGCTCGGTCTCGGCTCGTTCGCCGCGGCGTGCGGCGGCGACGAGACCGGTGACGGCGCGACGGCCGAGGACGCGCCGGTCAAGGGAGGCATCCTCAACGTCGGCCTCGTCGGCGGACGGGCGGCCGACACGGCCGACCCGCACATCGCTCCCTTCATCCCCGACGACGCGTTGAACTGGCTCATGTACGAGGGGCTCATGCAGTACACGCCGGATCTCACGCCGGAGCTCCTGCTCGCCGAGGAGGTGTCCTCGAACGCCGACGGCAGCGAGTGGACCGTGCGCCTGAAGCCGGACGTCCCGTGGCACGACGGCAGGACGGTCAGCGCCGACGACGTGGTCTACAGCTTCAAGCGCATCGTCGACCCGAAGAACCCGCTCGACGGCGCAGCCGGTCTCGGCGGGCTCACGGTCGACGGCATCCAGAAGATGGATGACCTCACCGTCAGGTTCACTTGGGAGAACGCGAACGTCCTCTTCGGGACCGACGGGCTCACGCAGCGCCTCGTCCACATCGTCCCGGCGGACTTCGACCCGGACAACCCGATCGGCTGCGGCCCCTGGAAGATGAAGACCTTCCGGCCGGGCGAGCAGTTCGAGCTCGAGGCCTTCGAGGACTACCACGGCGGGCGTCCGTACCTCGACGGCATGAAGCTGATCGAGTTCGCCGACCCCACCGCGCGCTTCAATGCGCTGGCGAGCGGCGAGGTCGACGCCCTCACCGAGTTGCCGGCGTCGCAGATCGTGGCCGCCGAGAGCCAGGGCATCATTCCCCTCAACGCGAAGTCGGGCGGCTGGATCCCGATCTGCATGCGCATCGACGCCAAGCCGTTCACCGACGTGCGGGTGCGGCAGGCCTTCAGGCTCATCCCGGACCGCACCCAGGTCCTCGAGAACGCCTACAACGGCATCGCCTGGATGGCGAACGACATGTACTCGCCGTTCGACAAGGGCTATCCGGCCGACCTGCCCCAGCGCGAGCAGGACCTCGAGCAGGCCAAGTCGCTGCTCAAGCAGGCTGGGTATGAGGGCCTCGACGTGGAGCTGATCGCCAGCGACTCCGTGGGAGAAGGCTCGGTGGCCTTCGCCCAGGTGTTCGCCGAGCAGGCGAAGAGCGCCGGGGTCAACGTGAAGGTCCGCAAGGTCGAGGCCGGCGTGCTGTGGGGCGACGACTACCTCTCGTGGCCCTTCTCGATGGACTACTGGGGCTACCGCAACTACCTCCAGCAGGCCGCGGCCGGGTCCACGCCCGACGCGCCCTACAACGAGACCCACTGGCAGAACGACGACTGGTACGCACTCGTGCAGGAGGGGTTCAAGACCGTCGACGACGCCAAGCGCAACGAGCTGGTGAGGGAGGCGGCCACCATCGAGTACAACGAGGGCGGCTACATCATCCCGACCTTCCGCAACCTGCTCGACGCCTACAGCGACAAGGTGGCGGGCATCACGACCGACGACGTCATGGGCATCAGCCTCGGTCGCTGGCGCTTCAAGGACGTCTATCTGAAGGCCTGACCGGCGGGCGCCGGCGGCAGCGACGTTCTTCTGCGGAGGGCGCCCGTCTCAGGGCGCCCTCCGCATTCGTCGCGCGCAGGCGCGACGAGCTCGCCGTCGGTCGTGCCGGTCCTTGACACTGTCGACTGCGCTGGGTAGCATCGCCGCACTGCCAATCCACCCGGGTGGGTGAACTCTGGCCCGGGGCAAGGCCGGTGCAGGTCGACGGGTGCCGGGTCGGGGTCCGGATCCGCGCTGCGTGACCGGTCGGGTCGTGTGTCGACTTCGCGACGACGCGCTTGACTGGGTCGCGGTGGGATGGTTTGGTGAAGAAGGAGGTGCGCGGGCGAGCCGGGCCCGCGCAGGGCTTGCTCCACGCCTCCGCTGTGAGGGAGCACGCTGGATCGTCAGGGCGGCACGTCCGTCGACGAGGTCGCTGGGGAGGCCGGGTCAAGCAGCCCGGCGTCGAACACGGGGGTGAACGCTCGCGATGCCGCCGCTACTCAAGCTCATCCTCATACGCTTGGGGCTGGGAGTCCTCACGCTGTTCCTCGTGTCGGTGGTCGTCTTCGCCGCCACCCAGGCGCTGCCCGGTGACACGGCACGCGCCATCCTCGGCAAGGAGGCGGCCAACGTCGCCCGCTATGAGGCGCTGCGCGAAGAGCTCGGTCTGAACGAGCCGGTCGTGATGCAGTACGTCAACTGGCTCGGCGGGGTCGTGACCGGGGATCTGGGCAACTCTCTGGTCCAGGACACGCCGGTCACCGATCTGCTCTCGCGGCGAGCGTTCAACACCGCCGTGCTCGTCCTCATCGCCGCGCTGCTGAGCATCCCGATCTCGCTCCTCTTCGGGTCGCTCAGCGCCTTGCGACGAGATTCGAAGTTCGACCTCACGGTCTCCGTGGGCAGCCTCTCGCTCGCGGCGCTACCCGAGTTCGTCATCGGCATCGTGCTGATCCTGCTGTTCGCCACCCAGGTGTTCAAGTGGGCACCGGCCGTATCACGCGTCGATCCCGACGTCCCCATCTACCAGCAGCTCGAGCTGTTCATCCTCCCGGCGATCACTCTGACCTTGGCCGTCGCTCCGTACATCACCCGCATCCTCCGCGCCTCCATGATCGAGGTACTCGAGAGCGAGTACGTCATGATGGCGCGCCTCAAAGGCCTCGTCGAGCGCATCGTGCTCTGGCGTCACGCTCTGCCCAACGCCCTCGCCCCGGCTCTGCAGGTCACCGCTCTCAACCTCGCCTGGCTGGCCGGCGGTGTGGTCATCGTCGAGTACCTCTTCGGCTTCCCCGGCATCGGTCAGTCGCTGGTCGACGCGGTCGCCAATCGCGACATGCCGATGGTGCAGGCCGTCTGCCTGATCATCGCCGGCGTGTACGTGGTCGCCAACCTGACCGCGGACATCCTGACGATCCTCGTCAGCCCCCGACTGAGGACGGGTCTGCGATGAGCGACGTGACCACGATCACCGACTCCGAACTGGTCGGGCTCGAGACCGTGCACGCGGGTCGGCGCCGCGCCGAGTGGATCATGACGGTCCAGGAGGCGTGGGGCATGGGCCGCACCAAGATCGGCGTCGGCATCTTCGCGGCCATCGTGGCGCTCGCCGTCGTCGGGCCCTGGGTCGCCCCTTACTCGCCGACCGAGTTCGTGGGGCTGCCGTTCTCGCCCCCGTCGTCGGGCGTCTGGCTCGGCACCGACTACATCGGGCGCGATGTCGTCACGCGCGTACTCTACGGCGGACGCACCGTCATCACGCTCGCCCTGGCGGCGACCCTGATCGGCCTCGGTGCGGGCGTCACGCTGGGGCTCATCACCGGCTATGCGCGGCGCTGGCTCGACGAGACCCTCATGCGCATCCTCGACGTCGTCCTCGCCTTCCCGCAGATCGTGCTCGCGCTGCTCTTCGTCTCGATCGTGGGCCCCAAGCTGTGGCTCATCGTGCTCATGGTCGGCATCGGCCACGCGCCCCGTATCGCCCGCGTGATCCGCGCCGCCACCCTCGAGGTCGCGCAGCGCGACTTCGTGCGCGCCGCCGAGGCTTTCGGTGTGTCGCGCCTCAAGATCATCTTCAGCGAGATCCTGCCGTCGACGACGAGCCCGCTGCTCGTCGAGTTCGGCCTGCGCCTCACCTACTCGATCGGTCTCATCGCCGGGCTCTCCTTCCTCGGCTTCGGCCTGCAGCCGCCGGCCGCCGACTGGGGCCTCATGATCAACGAGAACCGCATCGGCATCACGGTCCAGCCGTGGCCGGTGTTCATGCCCGTCCTCCTGATCGGTATCCTCACCATCGGCACCAACCTCATCGCCGACGGCATGGGGCGGGCGCTGATCGGTATCGAGCGCGACACGGGGGGTACGTGATGGCGACGGCCATGACGACCGACCCCACGACGGGTGCCGGGCGCGAGGTCGTGCTCACCGTCGAGGGTCTCACCATCGTCCTCGACCCCTCGGGCCGCAACATCGACGACGAGGTCTCGCTGTGGATCCGTGAGGGCGAGGTCCTCGGGCTGGTCGGCGAGTCGGCCTCGGGCAAGACGACCGCGGCGACCAGCCTGCTCGCCCACCAGCGCCGCGGGGCGAAGATCTCCGGCGGGCGCATCACGATCGACGGGCGCGACGTGCTCTCCCTCGCCGACGACGAGCTGCGCACGATCCGCGGCGGCCTCATCAGCTACGTGCCCCAGGACTCCTCGGCCTCGCTGAACCCGGCCCTGCGCATCGGCACCCAGCTCATGGAGATCCTCGAGGCGCACGACTTCGGCGGCTCGGGCAGCGAGCGCGAGAAGCGCCTCGCCGAGATGATGTCCGAGGTGCTCCTGCCCTCCGACCACGCCTTCCTGCGGAGGTACCCGCACCAGCTCTCCGGCGGCCAGCAGCAGCGCGTGGCGATCGCCATGGCGTTCGCCAACCGGCCGCGGGTGATCGTCCTCGACGAGCCGACGACGGCCCTCGACGTGACCACGCAGGCGCACGTCCTCGACACGATCCGCGACCTGACGAGGCAGTACGGGGTCGCGGCGCTCTACGTCACCCACGACCTCGCCGTGGTCGCCAACCTCGCCGACCGCATCGCCGTCATGTACGCCGGGCGCATCGTCGAGATCGGCACCAAGCAGGAGCTCTTCGAAGCCGGGCAGCACCCCTACACGCGCAAGCTGCTCTCCTCGATCCCCGACATCACCGGGGAGCGCGCCCTCAAGGGCATCCCCGGCTGGGCCCCGCGTCCCGGCCAGCGCCCGCCGGGCTGCGCCTTCACGCCGCGCTGCGACTGGGCGATCGAGAAGTGCTCCGAGGAGTTCCCCCCGGTCGACGGCCCGACGAGCGAGCACCGCGTGCGCTGCTGGCGCTGGAAGGAGGTCGGCGCCCAGCCGGTCGAGACCGACGTCGTCCTGCGCGACCGGAGCCTCGACGCCTGTGCTGTGGCCGAGAAGACGGTCATCAGCGTGCGCGACCTCTTCGCCTTCTACCAGCACAAGGAGACCCTGCACGACATCGACGTCACCCTCTGCGAGCGCCGCTGCCTGTCGCTGGTCGGCGAGTCGGGCTCGGGCAAGACCACCCTCGCGCGCTGCATCGCCGGCCTGCATCAGCACAAGATCGTCGGCGACATCGAGTTCATGGGTAAGCCCTTGGCGCGCGACGCCCGCGACCGGCCGCGGGCGACGCGCCAGGCGATCCAGTACATCTTCCAGAGCCCCTACTCCTCGCTCAACCCGCGCAAGACCATCCGCCAGATCCTCGCCGCGCCGCTCAAGGTCTTCTTCGAGCTCTCGCGCGACGAGATGGAGGCGCGCATGGAGAAGGCGCTCGAGCAGGTCGCCCTCGACGCCACCCTCCTGAACCGCTACCCCGACCAGCTCTCCGGCGGCGAGCGTCAGCGCGTCGCCATTGCCCGCGGTCTCGCCGCCGAGCCCACGGTCCTGGTCTGCGACGAGGTCACGAGCTGGCTCGACGTCTCCGTGCAGGCGGCGATCATCGACCTGCTCGCCGACCTGCAGCGCGAGATGGGCCTCTCGATGCTGTTCGTGACCCACAACCTCGCCCTGGTGCGCTCGATCAGCCAGGAGGTCGCGGTGATGAACGAGGGCCGCATCGTCGAGCACGGCGGCGTCGACGCGGTGCTCGAGGACCCGCAGGCCGACTACACGAAGAAGCTGCTGTCCGACACGCCGACGATCTGATCTCGCCGGGACCCTGACCGCGCGGCGCACCTCTTGCCTCTGCGCGAGAGATCCTTCGCCGCCTCGGCGACGGTCGGAGGATGCGTACGACTCCTGCGGTGCCGCCGCGGGCGGGAGGCGATCGTGCCTCCGGGCGCGTCGGCGGCGACCGGAGTCTGAGGACGAGCGGAGGGCACGGATGCGCACGCACATGAACTGGCTGAGTGAGGCCGAGGCGGACTTGATCGTCGAGCACGCTCTGGGCCTGCTCGAACGCGTGGGTATGAGAACGGCCGGGTCAGGGCGGTTGCCGGCCCTCGCCGAGGCCGGAGCCACGGTGGACGTCGCCTCCGGCGTGGTGCGCTTCCCTGCGCAGTTGGTGCTGGACGCCGTCGCGCGCACCCCGCGACGGGTCGTGATGGCCGGCTCCGCCCCCGAGTTCGACGTGATCCTCGACCAGGGCGAGGCGGCGCACTTCTGCTCCTCCGGCTGCGCCGCTTTCACGCTGGATGCCGACACGAACGAGCGGCGTCCCTCGACGCTTGCCGATCTGCAGGCGGCGACGGCGCTGCTCGACGAGACGCCCGACGTCGACCTGCTGTGGACCACGGTCACCGCGAGTGACGTACCCATCGAGGTGCGTGAGCTTGCGGGCTACTACACCGTCCTCGGCGAGTCGCACAAGCACGCCGTGTTCGTCGACTGCCCGTCGCAGGCCGAGCGCATCGTCCGCATGATCCCGGTCGTCTCGGGCGACGAGGCGGCGTTCCGCGAGCGGCCGCGCTTCAGCACCCTGCTCACCGCGGCCTCCCCGCTCAAGCTCGACGGCGCCCTGCTCGATTTCCACGCCACGGTGGCTGCCTGCGGTGTCCCGGTCAAGGTCTACACCGTGCCCATGGCCGGGGCCACGGCACCGGTCACGCTCGCCGGGACGATCACGCAGGCCGTCGCCGAGCTCCTCGGTGTCACCGCGGCCATGCAGACGCTCGAACCCGGGGCGCGGCTGATCTGGGGTCCGTCGCCGACCACGATGGACATGTGGTCGGGCGGCATCTCCTACGGATCACCCGAGGCGGCGCTCATGTGTGTCGCCTGCGTCGAGGTGGCGCACCGGCTGGGCGTTCCGGTGAGCGTCCCGGGGCTGGCCACGGACGCGAAATACGCGGGTGCCCAGACCGGCTTCGAGAAGGGGACGAAAGGCCTGCTCACCGTCGCCGCCGAGGCGGACGTCCTGAGCGGCGGCGTCGGCCTCGTCGACGCCGCCAACACCCTGTACCTGCCGCAGATCGTGATCGACGGTGAGATGGCCGGGGTCATCCGCCGTCTGGTGGCGGAGGTCGAGGTCTCGCCGGCCACCATCATGGCCGACATGGTCGAGCGCGTGGGCATCGGCGGCACCTTCCTCAAGGAGAAGGAGACGTCGCGGAGGCTCCGCGCCGGCGAGCACTTCCGGTCGCAGGTCTTCACGCGCGCGGCCTTCGATGCCTGGGAGGCGGCCGGCCGCGACGAGGTCGCCGTCGCGCGGCAGCTGATGGCCGAGAGGCTGGCTGCACATGCCGAGCGCGAGCCACCGCTCACGCCCGAGCAGCGGCGCGCGCTGGCCGCGGTGTGCGAGGTCACCTCCGACGTGGAGCGCGCGCTGCGGCGCTGAGACGGGCGCGCCCGCTCGCCCATCCGCATCTCGCCCGCCCGCGGACCGACGCCCGCCCGGCCTCCGCCCGCGGACCGACGCCCGCCCGGCCTCCGCCCGCGGACCGACGCCCGCCCGGCCCCGGCCTGCGCCCCCCTACGGACAATTCGCCAGGATCCTGGCGAATTGTCCGTAGGGGCGGATGGCCTTCCCTCCCTGCGGGCGAGGCCGCTGGAGCGACGACGCGCGAGGCGAGGTGCGCGACACGCGCAGGGCGGCGGGGCGACCGTGAGGTCGCCCCGCCGCCCTGCGTCACGCCGCCGCGAGCCCATCGCGCGGCGGACGGTGGTGATGGGCCGGCGGCCCTGCCGGGCCGCCGGCCCATCGGAGACACGCGGGTGGGCCCCGTCGCCTGCGCGTGGACTCTCACGGCCGCGTCGCGCGCCGAGTGCGCAACGGCCGCCCACCCTGCTTAGTTCTTCGCCGCCTTGTCGGCCGCCGGCTTCTTCTCCTTGACCGGCTTGCTGCCCGGTCGCACGGCCATGTTGCGGTAGACCTGTTCCATGTCCTCGGGCGTGAACTTGCGCGGGTTGTTGGCCCAGAGGCGCGCCTGCGTCTTGGCGCCCTCGACGAGCTCGGGGATCGCCGACTCGGGGATCCCGACGTCACTCAGGTACTGCGGCACGTTCAGGTCGTCGGCCAGCTGCCGCAGGGCGGCGACCGTCTTCTCGGCGGCTTCTCGATCGGAGAGACCCAGCATGTTCTCGCCCATGGCCTCGCCGAACTGCTTGAACCAGCGCAGGCAGGCCAGCATGTTGAACTCCATCGCCCAGGGCAGGACCATCGTGTTGGCGACACCGTGAGGCACGTGGAACATGCCGCCGATCGGGTAGGAGAGCGCGTGCACCGCGCCGACGCCCGCGTTACCGAAGGCGATGCCGCCCATCATCGAGCCCATCGCCATGTTGTCGCGGGCCCACATGTTGGAGCCGTCGTACACCGCGGTGCGGATGCTCTGACTGATGAGCTTGATGCCTTCGTAGGCCAGCGAGTCGGTGTGCATGGTGGCGTTGACCGAGATGTAGGCCTCGATATTGTGGATGAGGGCGTCCATACCGGAGGCGGCGGTGACGTTCGGTGGGCAGCTGAGCGTGAGGGCGGGGTCGACGAGCGCGACGTTCGGCATCAGGAAGGGGCTCACGAGGCCCTGTTTCACGTTGAGCTTCTCATTGGCGAAGATCGCGATCGCCGTGCACTCCGACCCGGTGCCCGCCGTCGTCGGGATGGCGATGATCGGCAGGCCCTTCCGGGGCACCTTGTCGATACCGACGTAGTCGTACACGGTGTCGCCGGTGTCGGGCAGCACGGCCGCAGCCTTGGCGACGTCGATCGGCGAGCCGCCGCCGAAGCCGACGATGAGGTCGTAGCCGCCTGTCTCGACGATCTCGACGATCTCGCCGATCGTGCCCATGGGCGGCTCGGGCACGGCCTTGTCGTAGAAGGCGACGTCCAGGCCGGCCTCGCGCAGCGGACGCTCGACCTCGGCGCACATGCCGCACGAGCTCACACCCTCGTCGGTGATCACGAGGACCTTCGTGCCGTTGAGCTTCCTGGCCTCCTCGCCGAGCTGGTCGACGGCGCCGATGCCGGTGATGAGCGTCTTTGGCTGGCGATGGATGCGCATCTTGCGCTCCACCCTGCGCCGCTCGAGCTGCTGCCCGCCCATGGCGGACGAGAAGACGCGCGGCTCGGGTTCGTTGTGGACGTGGTCCATGACTCCTCCTGGAGAGTGGTTGATCGGTCGGGTCAGCGCGGCAGCCAGCCCTCGCAGTGCAGCCGCTTGACGTCGTCTCTGATCTGGTCGTGGAACTTCGGGTCGGCGATCTCGATGAGCATGGCTGCGCGGTCGCGCAGGCCGCGGCCCTTGAGGTGGGCCACGCCGTGCTCGGTGACCACGTAGTCGACGTCGGCGCGCATGGTCGTGACCGCGGCGCCCTCGGTGACGGTGGCGACGATGCGGCTGATCTCGCCCTTCTTCGCCGTCGAAGGAAGCGCGATGATCGCCTTGCCGCCCTTGCTGCGCGCGGCGCCGCGGACGAAGTCGACCTGGCCGCCGATGCCGGTGAACTGCATCGGGCCCATGGTGTCGGCCACGACCTGGCCCATGAGGTCGACCTGCAGCGCCGAGTTGATCGACACCACGTTGTCGATCTGCCCGATGACGTAGGGGTCGTTCGTGTAGTTCACCGGGAACATGTTGACCATCGGGTTGTCGTCGACGAAGTCGTAGAGGCGGCGCGTCCCCATGAGGAAGGTGCAGGTCATCTTGTCGCGGTGCAGGGTCTTGCGTCGGTTGGTGACGACGCCCTCGTTGTAGAGGTCGACGACACCTTCGCTGAACATCTCGGTGTGGATCCCGAGGTCGTTCTTGTGGTGGAGGAAGCTGAGGACGGCGTCGGGGATGGCGCCGATGCCGAGCTGCAGGCTCGCACCGTCGTCGATGAGGTCGGCGATGTTCTTGCCGATGGCGGCCTCCACGGGACCGATCTTCGGCGGCTGGAGCTCGATGATCGGCTGCTCGCTCTCGACGACGTGGTCGATCTGGGACACGTGGATGAACGAGTCGCCGTGGGTGCGAGGCATGTTCGGGTTGACCTGGGCGATCACCGTCTTCGCGACCGACGCGGCCGGCTTGGTGTAGTCGACCGAGATGCCGAACGAGCAGAAGCCGTGCCGGTCGGGCGGCGAGAGATGGACGAGGGCGACGTCGACGGGGAGGTAGCCCTTGAGGAAGAGGTCGGGGATCTCGCTGAAGAACGTCGGCGTGTAGTCGCCGCGGCCCTGGTAGACGGCGTCGCGCGTGCTGGCGCCGACGAACACCGAGTTGTGGTAGAAGCTCTCGGCGTACTCGGGTCTCGCGTACTCGCCCTTGCCCATGGCCACCATATGGACGATCTCCACATGGCGCAGCTCGGCAGCGCGGGCGACGAGCGCGTCGACGAGCTCGAGCGGCTCGCCGCAGGCGTGCGCAAAGACGACGCGGTCACCGTTGGTGACGACCTTCAGGGCCTCCTCGGCCGTGACGATCTTCTTCGCGTAGTCGGCCTTCCAGTCCATCCCATCACTCCTTCAGCTTCTGTCTGATCGTCGCGGCGATGTCGTGGGCCGGCGTCGTTCGCCCGTCGACGAGCTCGCCGGCGACGACGACCTCGCCGGGCTCGTCGCTCGTCAGCCGGTGGCCTGAGGCGCAGGCGCGGGCGCAGCCGCTCAGGTACACGGTCGCGCTGGCCTCGGCGGCCCCGCCGGCGTCTCCGTCGCCAGCGGTCGCACCGCCGGCAGGCGCCGCGCCGCTCGCCTTATCCCCGGCGAGCTCGGCCGCCACGGCGCCGCGGTCGATCTGCGGGTTGCAGCCGCCGCAGTAGACGACGCTCAGGCTCGCGGGCGGCTTCACCTTCTCAGGCCCCGTCGTCCTGTCGCCGCACCCGTCTTCGCTGCCCGATGGCACGGTTCGTCGGGCGGCGGTGCTCACGCGTCGGCGGACGCTGCGGGCGTCTTCAGCTTCTCCTTCTGCCAGGGGGTGCCGACGCCGGCCAGCGCCTTGGCGAGCTCCTTCTTGTGGTCGAGGTTGCTCTGGCGGGCGATCATGATGCGCTGCGCCTGCGGCGAGCCGGCGCCGTGCATGCTCTCCGTGCGATAGCCGACCGCCGCCGTGCCCAGCGTGAGGTTCTCGACCAGACGCAGGATGCGCATGCGGTCGATGGTCGGGGTATCGCACTGGCCGGTGAGGTACTTCTCGACGATCGGGCCGATCTTCTCGTCGGCCAGGTCCTGGGCGGAGGGCATCGTGACCATGAGCCCGCCGGCGATGTCCTCGGCGAGACGTGCGATCTCGTAGGGGAAGCGGGTCACGTTCTGCTTCGTGATGTTGGCCAGCAACAGGTCGATCTGGTAGTTGCCGGCGGGCATCCTGACACCCTCGGCCGAGCAGGCGATGCCACAGGCGAACATCGTCTCGTTGAGGTGCGTCATCTCGACGACCTTGTCCTTGATGTGGCTCGCCTTGGCGACGCCGTTCATCTCGGCGGCCACGGAGGCGGCGCCGATGAGCACGTCGCCCACGCCCACCTTGCAGCCGCCGTAGCTCGACCGATGGTAGCCGGCGAAGCGCTCGACCAGCGGGCTCGCGAACTCGACCTCGCCGCACAGGAAGACGTGCTCCCACGGGATGAACACGTCGTCGAACACCATCAGCGCCTCTTGACCACCGTAGTTGGCGTTGCCGATGTCGAGGTCGTTGCCCTCGAGCTTGCGGGTGTCGCAGCTCTGGCGGCCGTAGATGTAGTAGATCCCGTCGGCGTTGGCGGGGCAGGCGAAGCTGACGGCAAAGTCCTCGTCGCCCTCGCGCATGGCGATCGTCGGCATCACCACCACCTCGTGCGAGTTGCAGGCGCCGGTCTGGTGGGCCTTGGCCCCGCGGACGACGATGCCGTCGTCGCGCCTCTCGACGACATGCACGTACACATCGGGGTCGGGCTGCTGGTGGGGGGGCAGCGAGCGGTCGCCCTTGGGGTCGGTCATGGCGCCGTCGGCGACGAGGTCGTTCTCCTGCAGGTACTGCACGTACCTCGTGAAGCGCTCGTGGTAGTCGGTGCCCTTGGCCTCGTCGCACTCGTAGGTCACCGACCAGAGGGCGTTGAGGGCGTCCATGCCGACGCAGCGCTGGAAGCAGGACCCCGTCTTCTGGCCCAGCAGGCGCAGCATCTTGACCTTCTTGATGAGATCTTCGGTGGACTGGTGGATGTGGGTGAAGCGATTGATCTTGTTGCCGGTGAGGTGGCTCGTCGCCAGCATGATGTCCTGGTACTCGGGCTGCTGCGCCAGCTCATAGGTCATCGCGATGCAGTTGAGGCTGGGCCGGATGACCGGGTGGTCGACGTAGTCGTCGATCTTCTCGCCGAACATGTAGATCTGGAGATCGAGGTCGGCGATGCTCTGGATGAACTCCTCGCGGGTCCTGAGCGGCATGCGTGCGACTCCTTCCTCGCGCCCTGTGGGCGGGCGCGGCGCTGGCCGGGCGGGCGCGGGCGCGCGTCGAGACGGGGCGCTCGCGGTTGGTTCGGTTCGGTGGCGAGGGAGGTCCGAGGGGGACTGACACCCTCTCCACGAGGACTATAGAAAGCCCCGTGGGCCTCGTCAATTCTTACCAACCTGCTCGGAGCGATGAGGCCCACGTTTAGACATAGTGTCCAAACCATGAGGGCGTGTGAGGGCTGCGGCAGCGCCCGGCGAGGCTGGAGAGGTGTCGGGGGCGGCGTGCCACGAGGGGCGGGCGGCGCTTGCGCCGGCCCGCCGGACCCTCCCTCGCCGACTGCCGCCTCACCCCGTTTGTCCGCGCTGTACGGATTGGCGCGCCGTGGCGCGCCAACTTGGGCCGTTCTGGACTATGCGCGCCGTGGGGCTCGCACATATACTGCGGGCGGTCGCGGGCCGGCTCTTGCTCTTGCCGGCCGCGGCGCATGCCGATCAGCGCCCGGGTGCCGAGCCCCCTCACGCCCGCGCGCGACAAGAGGAGAGTGGGCAGGGGTCGGTGCGGCGCGCGTCCGCGAGCCGTCCGCGAGCCGCGTCCCCCGCGACACCGTCCAGGTCCCGAGTGGAGGGCTATCGATGAGCGCTTTTGTTGACGAGTTCATGGCCAAGGTCAAGGCCGACAACCCCTGCGAGCCCGAGTTCCATCAGGCCGTACAGGAGGTGGTCGAGTCCCTCGAGCCGGTCCTCGAGAAGAACCCGAAGTACCGTGAGGCGAAGGTCCTCGAGCGCATCGCCGAGCCTGAGCGCGTGATCCTGTTCCGCGTGCCGTGGGTCGACGACAAGGGCGAGGTCCAGATCAACAAGGGCTACCGCGTCGAGATGAACAGCGCCATCGGCCCGTACAAGGGCGGCCTGCGCTTCCACCCCAGCGTGTACCTCGGCCTCCTCAAGTTCCTCGCCTTCGAGCAGGTCTTCAAGAACTCGCTGACCACGCTGCCCATGGGCGGCGGCAAGGGCGGCTCGAACTTCGACCCCAAGGGTAAGAGCGACCTCGAGGTCATGCGCTTCACGCAGAGCTTCATGACCGAGCTCTCCCGGCACATCGGCGACCGCACCGACATCCCCGCCGGCGACATCGGTGTCGGTGGCCGTGAGATCGGCTTCATGTTCGGCCAGTACAAGCGCATCCGCAACGAGTTCGTCGGCGTGCTCACCGGCAAGGGCATCGAGTTCGGCGGCTCCCTGATCCGCCCCGAGGCCACCGGGTACGGCGCCGTGTACTTCGCCGCCGAGATGCTGGCCACGTGCGACCAGACCCTCGAGGGCAAGACCTGTCTCGTCTCGGGCTCCGGCAACGTGGCCCAGTACGCGATCGAGAAGATCCTCGACCTCGGCGGCAAGCCGCTCACCTTCAGCGACTCCGGCGGCTACATCTACGACGAGGCCGGCATCGATCGCGAGAAGCACGCCTTCCTGCTCGAGTTGAAGAACGTCAAGCGTGGCCGCGTCAGCGAGTACGCCGACAAGTACCCGGGCGCCGTCTACACGCCGGTCGATGCGGCCCGGGACCACAACCCGCTGTGGGCCCACAAGGCCGACTGCGCCTTCCCCTGCGCGACGCAGAACGAGATCAATGCGAAGGACGCGCACAACCTCATCAGCAACGGCGTCTACCTCGTCTCCGAGGGCGCCAACATGCCGACCGTCCCCGTGGGCGTCGAGCTGTTCGTCGAGAAGAAGATCCTCTACGGCCCCGGCAAGGCCGCCAACGCCGGCGGCGTCGCGACCTCGGGTCTCGAGCAGTCGCAGAACAGCCTGCGCCTCAGTTGGTCGCGTGAAGAGGTCGACGCGCGCCTGCACGGCATCATGAAGAGCATCCACCAGCAGTGCGTCGACGCCGCCGCCGCCTACGGCATGGACGGCAACTACGTCGCCGGCGCCAACATCGCGGGCTTCCTCAAGGTCGCCAATGCGATGATGGCCCAGGGCGTCGTCTGAGGGACGGCACGGGCGGCGGGGCCGGGCGCAAGGCGCCCGGCCCCGCCGGACCCCGCTCCGGCCGTCGCGGCCGCGAGCGGTTCGCTGCCTCGGGGCTCGGGTAAGACCGGGGCGCTGAGGCGGCACAGGACTCGAGGTGACAGGACCCGCATGAGGGCCTGAAAGGAGCGCAGGCGATGAAGAAGATCGAGGTCTACATCCAGCCGTACAGCCTGGATGCCGTGGCGAAGGCGCTGGCCGTCGAGGGCGTGCTCGGCATGACGGTCACCGAGTGCAAGGGCTTCGGCGTGCAGCGCGGGTTCACGCGCGGCGAGGAGGTCAAGCCGGGCCAGTACATCTTCCACCCGAAGATGAAGGTCGAGATGGTCGTGCTCGAGAGCGAGGTCGAGCACATCATCGAGCGCCTCAAGGCGTCCCTCAAGAGCGGTCAGATCGGCGAGGGCAAGATCTTCGTCAGCCCCGTTGACGACGCCGTCCGTACGCACACGGGCGAGCGCGGGCGCGACGCCATCAAGTAGCTGCAGCTGGGGCCAAAGGGGCGGGCGGTCCTTGGGGACCGCCCGCCCCTTTCTCCTTCCCGGGGCCTCAGTCCGTCGCCGTCGCCGAGGCCCACGAGAGGCCGGCGACGGCGACGCCGTTCTCGGCGGCGGCGACCCTGAGCGCGGCCCGTGCATCCCCGATCGCCTGCGCTGCTGAGGACTCGAGCTGCGTGAGCGCCTTCGCGCAGATGTCGCCGATCTGGAGGTCGCGCGTGATCCCCTCGCGAAGGGCGACGCGGATCTCGGCGAGCACGCGCGGGACGAGACGGCGTCTTCTGATCTGCTGCAGCACGGCTCCTCCCCCGATGCGGCCGATGGTACGGGCTCTCTGGCTACTGCGACGACAGGCTACTGCGAAAGCAGTATACGGGGTGGCGCGGCAAGGGAGGCGGGGGCAGGGGGCGATGTGCGGCTGGGGAAGAAGGGGGACGGGCGGCCGTCAGGCCGCCCGTCCCCCTTCGCATCACTCCGCCGCACGAGCGGCGATGGCTCGTCAGGCGAGCTCGAACTCGCGCTCGAAGTCGGCCTTCGAGCGGGCGCCGATGACCTTCTTCACGGCCTCGCCGCCCTTGAACAAGATGATCGTCGGGATGCTCATGATGCCGAACTTGCTTGCCGTCGCCGGATTCTCGTCGACGTTGAGCTTGCCGACGACAACCTTGCCGTCGTGGTCGGCGGCGATCTCCTCGATCACGGGATGCACCATGCGGCACGGACCGCACCACGGAGCCCAGAAATCGACGATCATCGGCGTCGCGGCGTCGCCGATCTCCTTGTCGAAGCTCTCATCGGTCAGCGTCTTGACTTCGACCACCACTTCCTCCTTGGCTGTCGGCCGGCCATGCGCGGCGGCCGTTTCGTCGGTTCGCGCACTTCGGTCTGCACGGCCCTGCGCACTCACCTGTGTTCACACTCTATGCTCCTGTGGGTCCGCCTCCGATCGCCCTCGCCCCTCTCCGGGCCTGAGGGCGACTCGGCGGACGCGGCAGGTCGCACGTTCTGAAGACCTCGGGACACCCGTTTGTATACCCATAGGGGTATCGGCGTAACCGGCCCGCGCCTCCGGCGTTACATGCCCGCCTTGCGGAGGCGTCAATCACGATGCCTGTCGGTGGGGGGGCTCGTCGCGTGGCGGCGCCTCGCCGCTGCGGTCTTCGCGCTCGCCGTGAGTCGCCGGTATGCAGGCGCCATCGGCGAACCGGCCGGCGGCCGGGGCGGCCCGCCGGCGCGCAGCGACCACGAAGCTCCCGGCTCACGTGCGCTTCCGGTATCATTCGTTCTCCACGGCCGCGAGGCGGCGGCCCCGGCGTCAGCCGGCGCGGGCCGCCGTGACGATCGAAAGAGGTGGCACGGTGAGAAGCGACGAGGTCAAGCGCGGGGTCGAGCGGGCGCCGCACCGTTCACTGCTGCGTTCGCTGGGCGTGACCGACGCCGAGATGGAGCGCCCGTTCATCGGCGTCGCCAACGCCTTCAGCGAGGTCGTCCCCGGCCACCTGCACCTGCGCCAGGTCGTCGACGCGGTCAAGGCCGGCGTGCGCATGGCCGGCGGCACGCCCTTCGAATTCGGCGTGATCGGCATCTGCGACGGCATCGCCATGAACCACCAGGGGATGCTCTACTCGTTGCCCAGCCGCGAGCTCGTCGCCGACTCGGTCGAGGCGATGGCCCTCGGGCACGCCTTCGACGCTCTGGTGCTCGTGCCGTGCTGCGACAAGATCGTCCCCGGCATGCTGATGGCGGCGGCGCGGCTCGACATCCCGGCCGTGATGGTCGGCGGCGGGCCGATGCTGGCCGGCCGCCAGGGCGGCCGGGCCATCGACCTCAACACGGTCTTCGAGGGTGTCGGCCGCCACATGGCCGGCACGCTCGACGACGAAGGTCTCAGAGCCATCGAGTGCAGCGCCTGCCCGACCTGCGGCTCGTGCTCGGGCATGTTCACCGCCAACTCGATGAACTGTCTCTCCGAGGTGCTCGGCCTGGCGCTGCCCGGCAACGGCACGATCCCCGCCGTGTACTCCGAGCGCATCCGCCTCGCCAAGCAGGCCGGGATGCGCGTCATGGACGTCTTCGCCCAGGGGCTCACCCCGCGGCAGATCGTGACCGATGCGACCATCGGCAACGCCCTGGCGCTCGACGCCAGCCTCGGCTGCAGCACCAACACCGTGCTGCACCTGGCGGCGATCGCCACCGAGGCGGGCCTCGACTTCCCCCTTGAGCGCATCAACGAGATCGCCGCCCGCGTGCCGCACCTCTGCATGCTGGCTCCGGCGAGCGACATGCACGTCGAAGACCTGTACCAGGCCGGCGGCATCCAGGCGCTGATGAAGCGCCTCATCGACGCCGGCCTCATGGACGGCTCGTGCAAGACCGTCGCCGCCGCCACGCAGGCCGAAGCGGTCGCGACGGCACGCGTCTTCGACGACGAGGTGATCCGCCCGCTCGACCGCCCGCACCACGCGACCGGCGGCCTCGCGGTGCTCTTCGGCGACCTGGCCCCGAACGGCTCGGTCGTCAAGGAGGGCGCGGTCTCCGAGGGGATGCTCCGCCACCGCGGCCCGGCCCAGGTCTTCGAGAGCGAGGCCGAGGCCTTCGCTGCGATCACCGAGGACCGCATCCGCAAGGGCAGCGTGGTCGTGATCCGCAACTGCGGCCCCAAGGGCGCCCCGGGCATGCCCGAGATGCTGAGCCCGACCTCGGCCCTCGCCGGCCGCGGCCTGGACAAGGACGTGGCCCTCATCACCGACGGCCGCTTCAGCGGCGCGACGCGTGGCGCGGCGATCGGCCACGTCGCGCCCGAGGCCCAGGCCGGCGGCCCCATCGGCCTCGTCCGCGAGGGCGACACGATCGCCATCGACATCCCCGCACGCACCCTCAGCCTCGAAGTCCCCGAGGAGGAGATGGCGCGGCGCCGGGCGGCGCAGCCGCCCCTCACGCCGCGCCCCGGCGTAACCGGCTACCTCGCCCGTTACGTCAAACTCGTCTCCGGTGCGGAGAAGGGAGCTGTCCTCCAATGAGTCCAGACAAGAAGCTGAAGGGGTCCGAGGCCCTCGTGGCCGCCCTCGAGCACGAGGGCTGCGAGGTCATGTTCGGGTTCCCCGGCGGCGTCGCGATCCCGTTCTACGACGCCCTCTACGACGCCAAGAAGCTGCGGCACGTGCTGGTGCGTCACGAGCAGGGCGCCGCGCACGCAGCCGACGGCTACGCCCGCGCCACCGGCAAGGTCGGCGTCTGCGGGTCGACGAGCGGCCCCGGCGCCACCAACCTGGTCACCGGCATCGCCACGGCCTACCTCGACTCGTCCCCCCTGGTCGCGATCACCTGGCAGGTGCGCAGCGACCTGATCGGCACCGACGCCTTCCAGGAGGCCGACATCACCGGCATCACGCTGCCGATCGTCAAGCACTCGTACCTGGTCAAGAAGACGGCCGACCTGCCCGGGGTGGTGCACGAGGCCTTCCACATCGCCTCCACCGGCCGCCCTGGGCCGGTGGTCATCGACATCCCGGTCGACGTCGCGCTCGGCGAGCTGGCCTACCACGACGCCGACGCGCTCGACCTGCCCGGCTACCGGCCCACGGTCAGAGGTCACATCAAGCAGATCCGCGCCGCCGCCAAGGCCATCAACGAGGCCGCGCGGCCGGTGCTGTATCTCGGCGGCGGGGTGATCAGTTCGGGCGCGGCCGCCGAGGTCCTGCGCCTCGCCGAGCTGCGCCGGCTGCCGGTCGCGACCACGCTCATGGGCATCGGCTCGTTCCCCGAGACGCATGAGCTCTCCATGGGCATGCTCGGCATGCACGGCACGGTCACGGCCAACTACGCGGTCCACGAGTGCGACCTCCTCATCAACCTCGGCGCCCGCTTCGACGACCGGGTGACCGGCAAGCTCAAGGCCTTCGCGCCGCACGCCAAGGTGATCCACGCCGACGTCGACCCGGCCGAGATCGGCAAGAACGTGGCGCCGTTGATCCCGATCGTCGGCGACATCAGGCAGGTCGCCGCGGGGCTGGTCAAAGAGCTCGAGGGCATGGAGTGGCCGGAGGAGCGCACGGCCGAGTGGCTGGCGCGCATCGCCGCGCGTAAGGAGGAGTACCCGCTCCACTACGACGAGCCGAGCGACGGCAAGCTCGCGCCGCAGTACGTGATCGAGGAGATCGACCGGGTCACCGGCCACGACGCCGTCATCTGTACCGACGTCGGGCAACACCAGATGTGGGCGACGCAGTACTACACCTACACCTCGCCGCGTCAGTTCATCAGCTCGGGCGGTCTCGGGACGATGGGGTTCGGCCTGCCGGCCAGCATCGGCGCCCAGATCGGGCGTCCCGACAAGACGGTCGTCGACATCAGCGGCGACGGCGGCTTCCAGATGACCGTGCAGGAGCTCGCCACGGCGGTGAGCTGCGAGCTGCCCATCGTGGTCTGCATCCTGAACAACGGCTATCTGGGCATGGTCCGGCAGTGGCAGGACCTCTTCTGGAACAAGCGCTACTCGTGCACCTCCATCGAGTCGCAGCCCGACTTCAAGCGGCTCGCCGAGGCCTACGGCGCCCTCGGCCTGCGGGTCACCGAGAAGGACGAGATCGAGCCGGCGCTGCGCGAGGCGATAGCCTGCGAGGGCCCGGCCGTGATCGACTTCTGGACCTCTCCCGAGTCCAATGTGTTCCCCATGGTGCCGGCCGGTCAGGAGATCACCGAGATGATCGGCGGTCAGGCCAAGGGCAAGGGGAGGAGGACGTCGTGAAGCACACGCTGAGCGTGCTCGTCGAGAACAAGCCGGGTGTGCTGACCCGCGTCGCCGGCCTCTTCGCCCGCCGCGGCTTCAACATCGACAGCCTGGCCGTCGGGCAGAGCGAAGACCCGGCGCTGTCGCGGATGACGATCACCATCGACGGCGCCGAGCAGCCGATCGACCAGGTCACGAAGCAGCTCCACAAGCTCATCAACGTGGTCAAGATCCGCGACCTCGAGCCCAAGGGCATGGTCGCGGGGGAACTGCTCTTCGTGAAGGTGAGCGCCGAGGGCGAGAAGCGCACCGAGGTGCTGCAGATCGCCGAGATCTTCCGCGCCAAGATCGTCGACGTCGACCGCCGGGTCGTGACGCTGCGCGTCGTCGGCACGACCGACAAGCTCGAGGCGTTGCTCGAGCTGCTCAAGCCGCTCGGTGTGCTCGAGGTCGTGCGCACCGGCACGATCGCGATCGGCCGCGGGCGCGGCGGCTGAGCGGTCGCGGGCCGGACGGTTGGGGCGCCGACCCTCAGCCGCCGTACCAGTCCCGGTACCAACTCTCCATCAAGCGGATCTCGCGGGTCTGCTCGCGCCGCATGGAGTCCGTGAGGGCGCGCAGTTCCTCCCTGCCGCCGGCGCGACCCGCCATCCTCGTCATCATCACGGCCATCCGGTGATGGGGGATCATCTGCTCGAGGAACTCCTTGTCGAAGTCCTCCGCCCTCTCCAAGGCGTCGAGGTCGGTCGTGCCGCCCATCACCCCGCCCATCATGCCCATGCCGCCGCTCGTCTCCGGCACCTCGGTGCCGTACCACTCGCGGTACCAGTCGCGCATCTGCGCGTTCTCCGCCGTTTGTGAGCGGCGCACGTCCTCGGCGAGCCGCCTGATCTCGGCCCGCTCCGAGCGCTCCAGCGCCAGCTCGGCCATCGCGATGGCGTCGTCGTGGTGCGGGATCATCTGCTCGATGAACATCGCGTCCATGCCCTCGCCACTGAAGCCTCGCATGCCGCTGCCGAACATCCCCATGCCGCCGCCGGGTCCGCGCAGGCCGTCACCGGCCGAGGTCGCGGGACCGCCCAGGAGCAGCAGCGAGGCCATCCCGGCGAGGCCGACGACGATCAGCGCGACGGCGACGGCCGGTATCCTCGATCCCTTCATGGAAGCACCTCCTGAAGCGGGTCTTCCCCGGGCACGTGCGCGGGGCCCAGGGCGCCGTTGCGGCCGAGGGCGACGCCAGGCCGTCATCCACCCTCCGGGCCGTTCGTGTCGCGGGTCCAGGCTGACAAGCCCCACCGAGAAGGCTAGGCTGCGACCCGAGGTGTCGGTGTGAGGCGAGCCGTGCGCGCCGACCCGCACGGATCGAGATGGTGTGGCCGCCCGGCGCGCGTCATCCGGGCTGGAGTGAGTCTCATTGAAGGGACACGGAAAGGGGCACGTCGATGATCACGCTCGTGGCGACGGACGGCGGTGCGGTCTTGGGGACGATCGGCGAGGATGACCTGCGCCTGCTGACCGGCCAGCTCGAGGAGGAGGACTCGGAGGACACCGACTACTTCGTGTCCTCCGACACGATCGAGATGCTGAAGGATGCCGGTGCCGGCGCGGAACTGATCCGCATCCTGACCGAAGCGGTCGCGGACTCGGAGGGGATCGAGGTGGCCTGGCGGCGCGACTGAGGCTGTGGTCGGCCCGGGCCGGTGAGCGGAGACCCTTCGCCGACGACCGCCGCGCTCGACGGTAAGTCGTCGGTATATGAAGAGAACGAGTTCGACGAGGCCGCCGAGCTCGAACGCCGCACGCTCTGGATCCTGCTCGCCATCAACGGCGCGATGTTCCTCGTCGAGGCCGTCGCCGGCTGGCTCGCCGATGCCGCCGGCCTGGTCGCGGACTCCCTCGACATGCTCGCCGACGCGTCCGTCTACGGCATCGTCCTCTACGCCGTGGGCCGCTCGCGACGGCTGCAGGCCGACGCCGCCTTCGCGAGCGGGGTCGTCCAGATCGCCTTGGGCGCCGGGGTCCTGCTCGAGGTCGCCCGGCGCCTGGTCTACGGCAGCGAGCCCGTCAGCGCTCTCATGATGGTCGTCGGCGGGGTCGCCCTCGCCGCCAACATCACCTGCCTGGTGCTCGTCGCGCGGCATCGCGGCGCCGGCGTGCACATGCGGGCGTCGTACATCTTCTCGGCCAACGATGTCATCGCCAACGTCGGCGTCATCGTCTCGGGGGCGCTCGTCCTCCTGCTCGGCTCGCGCCTGCCCGACCTCGTCGTGGGCGGGGTGATCGCGGTCGTCGTCGTGCGCGGGGGCATCGAGATCCTGAGCCAGGCGCGGGCCGCCCGGCGGGAGCTCGATGCCTGACGAGGTCGCCGGGCGGTGTAGGGTCTGCAGGCGTGGACTGCCGACCACCCGATGCGCCGTGACCCGCCTCGCCGACTCTCGCTGCGGGATGCGTAGCCGTGTTCGCTAGCCTGCTCGCGCTGCTGGCCAGCTTCTCCTGGGGTACGTCCGACTTCTTCGCCGGGGTCGAGACACGACGCTCGTCGGCCTGGGGCGTCGCCGTCGTCGGGCAGCTGGTGGCTGCACTCGGCTCGCTCGTGCTCGCCGCCGCTCTGGCGCCGGCGCCTCCCGGAGCGGCCACCATCGCGGTGCTTGTCGTCGGCGGTGCGAGCAGCGCCGTCGGCGTGATCGCAGGCTACCGGGCCCTGGCCGTGACGAAGATGAGCGTCGTGGCGCCGATCCTCGGCGGAGCCGCCGTCGTACCCGTGCTGTGGGGTATCGCCGGCGGGGAGCGACCGGGTGCGCTGCAGGCGGCCGGCGTCGTCGCGGCCGTGCTCGGCGTCGTCCTGATCTCGCGAGGCGACTCCCGGGCGACCGAGGGGGAGAGGGCCGTCAATCGGACCGGTGTGCTCCTGGCGGTGCTCGCCGCTCTCGGCGCCGGCGGGATGCTCGTCGCCCTGGACGGCGCCGGTACCGGCGACCCGTACTGGCCGGTGACGGTCGTGCGCTGCGCAGCCACGCTCTGCATCGTCGCGTTCGTGATCGCGACCCGCCCGGCGCTGCGCCTCCGGCGCTCGGCCGCTCCGCTCCTCCTCCTCATCGGCGGGCTGATCCTGGTCGCCAATGCCGCGTTCGCCGTCGCGACGACGCACGCCGACCTGAGCATCGTCGGCGTCCTCGGCTGGCTCGGCCCCGCCGTCATCATCGTGTGGGCCCGCGTGCTGCTGCACGAGCGGCTCCGCCCCCTGCAGTGGGTCGCGGCGGGGCTGGTGCTCGCCGGGGTGGTCTGCCTGGCGCTGGCGTGACGTTGTCCCGGTCGTGTCGCCCGGCCGGGCCGAAGCGGTAGGATGAGCCGTCGAAAACGGCGTGAGTGGGGCGGGGGCCGAACATGCAGCATGCGGAGGGTCGGTTCGCCGGGGCTGGTGGCCTCGAGCTCTACTTCCAGAGCTGGGCACCGCCGCAGCCGCCGCGGGCCGCCGTCGCCGTGGTGCACGGCGTGGGAGAGCACGGCGGCCGCTACACCAACCTCGTCGGCCCGCTCGTCGACGACGGCTACGCCGTGTACGCCTATGATCAACGCGGGCACGGCCGGTCGCCCGGCCTGCGCGTCCACATCGACCGCTGGGCCGAGTACCGCGACGATCTCGGTGCCTTTCTCCGGATGGTCGCGGCGGAGACGGCCCGGGTACCGCTCGTGGTCTACGGCCACAGTATGGGGTCGCTGGTCGTGCTCGACTATCTGCTGCAGAGCTCGGACGGACTGGCCGGCGCGATCATCAGCGGTGTGGCCCTCGAGCCCGCCGGCGTGGGCAGCCCGCTGCTGATCGCCGTCGCCCGGATCCTGTCGGGCGTGCGGCCACGCCGATCCCTGAAGCTGGGCATCGATGCCGCCGCGCTCTCGCGCGACCCTCAGACGGTCGCGGCCTACCGGGCCGACCCGTTGGTCACCTCGCGCGCGACGATGCGCTGGGGGACGGAGAGCCTCGCCGCGGTCCGTCGCATCGAGGCAGGCATGAGCCGCATCGCCGTGCCGCTGCTCGTGCTCCACGGCGAGGCGGACCGGCTGAACCTTGTCTCCGGAGCCCGGGCGCTCGCCCACGCGCTGCCCGTCGGCTCCACGACGCTCAAGGTGTATCCGGATGTGTGCCACGAGCCGCACAACGACCTCGGACACGAGCAGGTGGCGGCCGACGTCGTCGCGTGGCTCGGGCGAGTGGTGGGAACGCAGGCCTGAGCGGAGCGCACCGCGGGTCGGTGGAGAAGGACGCGGGGCGGCGTTGACGGCAACGCTCCCGCCGCCGTGAAGCATCGCGTGCCGGGCCGGCCACCATCGCTGCCGGGTGGTCGGGCGCCGCCGGCGTCAGTCGTCGCTCCAGCGCCCCCAGAGCTCGTGGTCGTCGCGCCCGTCGCGCCAGGTGAAGCGCGCGACCACCGGTGCGGCGTCCAACTCCGGGTGCGCTGCGGTCAAAGCCCTGTCGCCGTACCGCAGGGCGGCGAGGACCAGCGGGCGAACGCGCATGAAGATGCGGCGGCGCAGGGCTCCGGTGCCGAACAGCGGCAGACCGCCCTGCGCCGCCATATGCAGCTCGAGCCTCGCCTCGCCGCCGTCGACGAGCCATTCACCGAGCACCTCGTCGCGCTCCAGACGTACCTGCAGCGCTCTCAGTACCCGCCGGTCGTACTCCGCGCCGATGGTGAGGAAGAGGTGTCCCGTCAGGTCGGAGTGCGTGTACGTATACCGTCGAGGCGCGACGGGGCCCGACGGCAGAGTCCCCTCCTCGAGCTTCACGTGCAGCCGGTCCGGGTCGAAGATCATGGGCCTCCGGTGGAGACGGACGATGCGCTGTGGGGAAGATACCCACGGACGCCGGCGCGCAGGCGTGTGCCGGCCCGCCGTGACGGCGAGGGTAGGTGACGATGGTCTCAGAATCGAAGTACGACGAGCGACACAAGACCGTCCTCGATGAGATAGTGCTCGACGATGCCCGCGTGCGACCGGGGAGGATGTTCGGCTACCCCGCGTACTACGCCGGCCGCAGGCTGGCCATCTGCCTGTACGAGCAGGGCGTCGGGGTGAAGCTGCCCGAGAAGACCGCGGCGAGATTGCTCGAGTCGGACGCCAACGTCACCGCGTTCCAGCCGATGGGCCGGCGCCGGATGCGCGAGTGGGTCCAGATAGACCTGGATCGCTCCGAGGACTACCGGCAGTACGCGTCCGTGTTCAACGAGTCGATAGGGCACGTGATGGCGCAACAGGCCGACTGATCCGAACCTGCGCGCTCGCCCGGCATGGCGCTGGGCGGGGAGGCGAGCGGGTCGCGCCGGGCGAGAGGAGGCCGGAGCGCGTGGCGAGTGCGAACGACGGTGACGTGCGGGTCACCACCGAGGCCTTCCTGGTCGACCCCGATACGATGACGGTCGAGTGGATGAACGAGGCTGCCGCGGCGGCCGCCGAGAGCCGCGGCTCGACGGCGCGGGGGAGGTCGGTCGGGAGCGCGGTGCCGTTGGCCCTGGAACTCGGGCTGCCCGAGGCGCTGCGCGAGGTGGCGGCGTCGGGCGTCGCTCGTCACCTGCGGACCGACGTGATCGGCATGGCCCGCCGCAGCCTCGTCCTCGTGGTCTCGATCCATCGTCTGCCGGATGGGAGGCTCCTGGTGCTGGCCGAGCACGCCGTGGATGCGGGGCGCGGCAGGCCGGTTCGCCGCGCGCCCGGGCGGCGGACCGGCGGCTCGCACTAGTCGGCCACGAGACGAAGAGGTCGGCGGGGCGTCCGCCGTCTCGATGCCGCTTCCGCCCGAGTCACTCTTCCCGTCTCCGGACACAGCGCCAGACGCCCGCGACCGGGTTCCACCCGGGCACACGCCGCATGTAGTCACGGTAGGCGTCGCCGAACTTCTGGACGCCTTCGGCGTCGGCGTCGCGGAAGTCCCAGAGAACCAGGGCCATCGACGCGAGGCCGAGGGCCACGACCGTCGAGCGCTGCACGATCAGCATGAGCGCGACGCTGAACATGGGCCACGAGAGGAACTGCGGGTGTCGCACGATCGCGTAGATGCCCGTGTCGACGAGCACGGTCGTGTGCACGTACTGCGCGCCGGCAGCCACCCCGCCTCGACGTTTGAACTGGACGATGGGGAGCCAGGCGAAGACGACGCCGGTCCACCACAGGGCCAGCCCCGCGTACGCGAGCCAGGTGACGTCGCCGAAGCCCCAGAGGATCCAGAGCACGACCTGCGCGACGGTCAGGGCGCTGCCCAAGGTGGACGCCCAGTACTTCCTCCAGCCGTGGCCGCGAGTCACGCCGCCCTCCGTGTGGTCGCCGGGCCAAGCCCTGTCAGAGGCATGCCCGGCGAGCGACCGTTTCTCACGACACGAGCGTCGATCGGCCCGCTGCCGTAGACTCCGACCCGTACGGCCGGCGCGTCGGAAGGCCGCGGCGCCGGCGAACGACTGGTCGTTCGCACGACGGACGGTCGATGAGAGCGACGGTGGGCCATGCGGGCGGGTGACGATCCCGACAGGATGCTGGGGCGGAGCGGCCGCGCGGGGCTGGCGACGCGTCGTGGCGACGCCGGCCTCACGATCGTCGCCCTGGGTGACTCGACGACCGCGGTCGACGACTGGAGCGGCTTCGGCATCGACGTGTACCCGGACCTGCTGCCCGGCGCTCTGGTCGCCTACGGCATCGCGGCGCGCGTGGTCAATGCGGGCATCTGCGACACGACGACGCGCGACGCGCGCGAGCGCCTCGACCGCGACGTGCGCGCCCACGCGCCGGGACTCGTCGTGGTCCAGTTCGGCATCAACGACTCCTGGATCGACGCCGGCGAGGGCCGGCGCGAGCCGCGTCTCACGCTCGCCGAGTACCGCGACAACCTGCGGCACATCGTGCGCGTGCTGCGCGGCGACGGCGCCCGGGTCGTGCTCATGACACCCAACCCGATGCGCTGGGTCGAGGGCGGCTACGTCGAGGTCTTCCGCAGGCACCCCGGGCTGCTCGACACCGAAGCCGAGCGCGGCATCGACACACTGCTCGACGTGTACGCCCAGGAGTCGCGGGATGTCGCGAGCGAGGAAGCCGTGCCCCTGGTCGACGTGCACGCCGCCTTCGAGGAGTACGGGGACGAGGCAGGCCAGTCAGTGCAGGACCTGTTGATGGACGGCGACGGCATCCACCCGAACGCAGCCGGGCAGCGGCTCGTCTGCCGGGTGCTGGCTCCGGCGATCGCGCGCCTCGTGCGAAGCTAGCCGCTCGAGTTCACGGCGTCAGTGACAGGCGGGGGCCGGCCCGGCAGCCGTCTGGCCGGCGGCGCCCGTGCGACGACCGCAGTCTCCGCCGGGGGCCGACGTCGCCCTCAGCGGTAGTCCCCCCACGTGCCCCACGGCTCGGTGTCGCGGCGGCCGTCGCGCCAGCGGAACCGCGCGATCACCGGCGCCTCGTCGAGTTCGGGGTGCGCCGCGACGAGCGCGCCGTCCCCGTGCCGCATGGCGCCGAGCACCATAGGGCGGTAGCGCCGGAAGATGTCGCGGCGCATGGCGCCGGTGCCGAAGACCGGCACTCCTCCCTGGGCGGTCATGCGGAGGTCGAAGCGAGGACCGTCGTCGGCGAGGACCCACTCACCGAGCACCTCGTCGCGCTCGAGGCGCACCTGCAGCTTGCGGAGCGCGTCGCGGTCGTACTCGCGACCGATCGTCAGGAAGAGGTCACCG
>JAFGAW010000058.1 GCA_016933475.1 Thermoleophilia bacterium | reverse complement strand
GCAGGAGCACCCGGACCGTGTCCAGCAGCTCCATCGCAACGCGGCAGCTTGGCACGAGGAGCATGGCCTGACCGACGACGCCGTACGCCACGCGCTCGCGGCCGGCGACGCCGCCAGGGCGGCGCGCGTGATCGAGCGGCACCTCGACGCGGGTCACCTACGTGGCGAAGGGGCGACCCTGCAGCGACGGCTGGCGGCGCTCCCCGCCGAGCTGGTCCGCTCGCGGCCGCGGCTGCTGCTGGCTCAGGCGCTGCTCGCCCTCCTCAGCGGCCGCGTGCAGGGCGTCGAGGAGCTGCTGGCCACGGCCGAACGAACATTCGCTGACGACGAGGAGGAGGAACCGTACGAGCCCTCGATCGGTCGAGCCGCCAGCACGCTGGCGAACGTCCCCGCCGCGATCGCTCTCGATCGGGCCCATCTCGCCGAGCTCCACGGCGACGCCGAACAGGCCGTGGCGTTCGGCAAGAAGGCCTTGGCCGCGATCAACGAGAACGAGTCGATGCTGCACTCGATCGGACGGGCGCGCCTGGCCGTGGCCGCGTGGCTGTGCGGTCGGCCGGACGACGCCGAGTCCGCCTTGGCGTCCCTCATCGGCCACTGGCGCTCGGTGGGTCAGCCCTACCTGGCCGTTCGAGGCTGCCACTACCTCGGCCAGGTCCAGCGCGCAACGGGTCGCTTCGACGCCGCGCTCGAGACCTACCGTCGGGCCGTCGCGGTCACCGCAGCCCCCGACGGGCCGACCGTGCCCGCCGCCGGTGCCGCGTACGTGGGTATGGCCGAGATCGAGTACCAACGGGGTGAGCTCGACGTCGCGATCGAGCACGTGACCGAGGGCATCGCGTTGTGCCGCCAGCTCGCCTACCCCCAGCCGCTGGCCACCGGCCTCGCCACGTTGGCCTGGATCCGGCGAGCCGCCGGAGACGACCGCGGTGCCCTCGCCGCCATCGACGAGGCCGATCGGGTGACGTCGGACCGGAGCGTGTGCCGGCTGCTGAACCCGGTCCCCGTCCAGCGGGCTCGCCTGCTTCTCGCCCACGGCGACGCTGCGGCCGCTGTCTCGTGGACGAAGGAGCTGGGGCTGGGCGTCGACGACGAACTGACGTACCCTCGTGAGCCCGACCATCTCCTGTTGGCACGGGTGCTGCTGGCACAGCGTCGGCCCGACCAGGCGCTCGTGCTGCTGGAACGGCTACAGGCCCTTGCCGTTGCCCAGGGCCGG
>JAFGAW010000057.1 GCA_016933475.1 Thermoleophilia bacterium | reverse complement strand
GACCAGTCGAGCGAGCCGAAGGAGTACTGGTTCGTCGGCAGCCCCCTCTGGCAGCCGAGTTCGGCACCGGGGCGGGTCTTCCTCCGTCAGGCCGTCACGCCCCCGTCGACCACCCAGGTGCGTCCGGTGACGAAGCCGGCGTCCTCACTGGCGAGGAAGGCGACGACCGCGGCGAGCTCCTCCGGCTGGCCGATGCGGCCCAGCGGGTAGCCTTCGTCCTGCACGGCGGCGTAGGCCTCCGGGTCGGGCGCCTCGGCGATCGCCCTGGCGAGCATCGGAGTGTCGAAGATCGCCGGCGAGACGCTGCAGACGCGGATGCCGTCGGGGCCGTGGTCGATGGCCAGAGCACGGGTCATCATGATGACCCCCGCCTTCGCGGCCGAGTACACCGCGGCCCCGGGCTCGCCGTGGATGCCGGAGTCGCTGGCGATGTTGACGATCACCCCGCGGCCCCGCGGCACCATGTGCGCCAGCGCCGCCTTGCACACGAAGTACGTGCCCTTGAGACAGGTGCCGATGCACCACTCCCAGTCGTCCTCGCTGGTCTCGAGGATGGACTTCTCGAGCCACACGCCGGCCGAGTTGACGACCACGTCGAGCCGGCCGAGCGCGGCCACGGCCTCGCCGACCAGGCGCTCGCAGTCGGCGACCACGCTCACGTCGCGCACGAGGACGGGGAAGCGGCCCTCGTGCCCGGCGTCTCGACTGAGGGCCGTGGCACGCTCGGCCACGGCGCGCGCCTTCGCCTCGTCGCGCCCCGCGACGGCGACGCTCACACCCTCCTCGGCCAGCCGGAGGACCACCGCCTCGCCCAGTCCGGAGGACCCTCCCGTCACCAGCGCCGTCTTGCCCGCCAGGCCACGCATCGCCACGCTCCTCCTCGTCGTCATCGGCTGTTCTTCATCGTCGCCGCCTGTTCGCCGGCGACGTCCGTGCGACCCCGTCGTCCGCACGCGGTCGTGGCGTCCCTCCTACGTCGTCGCGACGGTCAGGCGGCCGAGAAGCCGCCGTCCACCGGCAGAAGCGCTCCGGTGATGAAGCTCGCGTCGTCGCTCGCCAGGAAGGCGACTGCGGCCGCCGCCTCCTGCGGCCGCCCGATGCGGCCGATGGGGTGCTCCTCGTCGAGCACCGCGCGGAACTCGTCGACGCCCATGCCGTACTGCGCCGCCTCGCGCTCGAACAGCGGAGTGTCGATCTCGCCGCAGCAGATGGCGTTCACGCGGATGTTGCGCTTCGCGTAGTCCAGCGCCATCGCCCTCGTGAGGAGGGCGACGCCGCCCTTGCTGGCGCAGTAAGCCGCCGACCGGTAGTCGCCCACCAGGCCGGCGACGGAAGCGTTGTTCACGATCGCGCCGCCGCCCTGGGCCAGCATGTGCGGCACGACGTGATGCGAGACCAGGTACACGGAGCGCAGGTTCACGCCGAGCTGGCGGTCCCAGACGGCCTCGCTCACCTGGTGGATCTCGCCCGGCTCGAAGAAGCCCGCGTTGTTGAAGAGGATGTCGATGTGCTCGTGCCGCTCGACGACGTGGTCGACGAGACGGCGCACGTGGCCGTCGCGCGACACATCGGCGGTGACGGCCTCGACGGGCCCGAGCCCGCGCTTGCCGAGATCGGCCACCGCCCGCGTGCCGGCCGCGCCGTCGACGTCGGCGATCACGACCGCGGCTCCCTCGCTGAGGAGCCGCTCGGCCGCAGCCAGGCCGATACCCGACGCGCCACCCGTGACGATGGCCACGCGCCCCCGAAGCCTGCCGTCCACCAAGAGCCCCCCTCTCTGCGACACCAGTGGCGCCATTCTGTCAGGAGTGCGCGGTGCAGGCCAAGGGTGGAGCGGCGGCACGATCAGGGCGCAGGCGAGGAGCGGAGCGACGGCGGGGTCGGCGGCGACGGCGAGTGCCGGGCGGGCCGCGCCGGCGACGACCGCTCGGCGGTCATCCCGGAGCCGCCGGCGGCGCGTGCCTCGCCGACAGGCAGTTCACCAGCGTTCGTACTTGACGAGCTCGTCGAGCGGCCTGCGGTCGGTCTTCGCCTGTGCCTTGTCGGGGTAGCCGAGCGGCGTGAAGGCGATGGGCTCGACCCCGTCGGGGAGCCCGAGGACTTCGCGAGTCGCCGCCGGGTCGAAGGCGGCGATCCAGCAGGTGCCGAGACCCAGACCCGTCGCCGCCAGGATCAGGTGGTCCATGACGATCGTCGCGTCGACCTCGTCGTAGGGCTTGTCGTCCATGCGCCGCCACGCCTCAGCGGGCACGGCGACGACGCCGACGACCAGCGGCGCCTGGGTGAACCAGCCTCGCCCGTAGATACGCGCCAACTCCTCTTCCCTGCCCTCGGTGTGGACGACGATCAGGCGGAAGGGCTGCCTGTTGGCGGCGGTCGGCGCCTGCCGCGCCGCCTCGAGGACCTGTGCGAGCACGTCGTCGGGCACCGGGTCGGGCTTATAGCCCCGTACGCTGTAGCGCGCGGCGATGGTCTCGAGTACGTCCATGTGAGCCTCCTTCGGGCGCCGGCGGCGGCCCGCGAAGACCGGCGCCCGCCGTGCGGTCGTGTCCTGTCGAGGCAGTGTACCCGCGTGGCGACGAAGAGCGATCAGGCGGTGCGGGGTCGGGCGGTGCGGGGTCGGGTCCTCGGGGCCGCGGCCGCCCGACGCGGGTGGCCGCGGCCCCGCACCTCGCCCGCCGGTATCAGGCGGGACTGGGCTCGGCTCCCTCGCCGCGGGCGGCGTCGCCGGCCGGCCCCGGCGCGGAGACGCGCAGCAGGGCGATGGTCTGCCCGACGAACGCCCCCATCACGAAGGCCAGGAGGAGCATCGAGAGCGAGAAGAGGTAAGTCTCGGCGAACAGCAGCGTCGAGAACGTGAGCATCGCGGCCACGAACCACAGCCACGGGACGAGCGGAGAGCGCCGCAGCTCGACTCGCCGCGTCCCGCGCGTCGTGCGCCGGCCGCGGTTGACGACGTAGCCGGCGGCGAGGCCGAGGACGACCAGCACAGCCGCCCAGACGACGCCGTAGTACACGCCGGGGATCACCGACAGCGCGACGAACGCCGCCACGACGAGCAGCATGGCGACGACCTCCCGCCACGGCCTGAACGGCCGCCGAGCGCTCATACGGATCGTGGCGACCAAGGTGCTCACCGTCACCAGCAGGAGGACGGCGAGCCTCGCCCAGTAGTACACAGTTATGAAGTCATCCATGACGGCGCCTCTCAGATGAAGACGTACAGGCCGGTGACGGCGAGGATGACGATGATGAAGACCATCGCCACCACCCACTTGTCGTACTCGGGGATCGGTGGCGCGGCTTCGGCCGCGGCGAGCGCGGACGCCGGCTCGACCTGCTCGACCTGCGCCGGCGGCTCCGGCGGCTGCAACGTGTCGCCCTTCGTCGCCTCGGGGGGCGCCTCTTCCGCGGCGGGCGGCCCACCGAAGAGCGCCTCCAGCCCGCCGGTGATCTGGTCGGCGACCCCGGGGACCTCGACGCCGGTCGCGGTACGCACGGCGAAGACCGTGCCGGTGCCCTCGTAGGTCAACACCTTACCCTTGCCGCTGCCCGAGAGGACCCAGCCGTCATCATCACGCTCCAGCGTGATGCTGCCCTTGGCCCTGATGCCCATCCTCTTGACGTTGACAGGCACGGTGACGGTGTCGTCGCCCTGCCGCTGCTCCGGCCCCTCGAAGTCGAAGGCGACGCCCAGGCGGGCAGCCCTTATCGTGAAGCGTACCGTGTCGCCCAGGTCCTGGACCCAGATCGTGACCGCGGACGTCGCCTTGCCGCCCCCTTTGCCCGTGCCTTCGCCCCAGCCCTTGTAGGTGCCGGCATAGCTGTCGTCGGCGGCTCCCGCGACTCCCGTCAACAGAAGCGGCGCGAGCAGGACGAGAACGGCGACGGCCCCCGCGCCGGTGCGCGCGCGTCGCATTCGTGCCCCCTTTCCTTGAAGGCGGCCGTTCCGATCGGCCGCGCGCTACCGAGTACAACGCGCGTGTGCGCGATTCCTCTACCACTGCCGACCGGGCCGCGGTGGGCGGAGAGGATGAGCCCAGGTCACGGGCCACGGCGGGCGGCAGGGACGAGGCGGGGCCGCGGGCGCAGCCCGCGACGGTCGCCGCGGCCTCCCTCGTGCGCGTAGACTGGCCTCGTCGCCGTCCGCCGCACCCCGAGGAGGTCACGCCCGTGTCGCGCAAGGGATGGGCGCTCTTCATCGCCCTCTGCGTGATCTGGGGCATCCCCTACCTGCTGATCCGGGTCGCCGTGGAGGAGATGTCGCCGCCGGCGCTGGTCTTCTTCAGAACGGCGGTGGCGGCCGTGGTCCTCCTGCCGCTGGCGCTGCGCCGCGGCCAGACGCGCGGCCTCTGGCCGCACTGGCGCTGGATCCTCGCCTACACGATCGTCGAACTCGCCGTACCCTGGCTCCTGCTCTCGCACGCCGAACAGCGCCTGTCGAGCTCGATGGCGGGCCTGATCGTCGCCTCGGTGCCGCTCATCGCCGTGATCGTCTACCGGGCGTTCGGCGTCGTCGACCACGTCGACGCCCGCCGTCTCATCGGCTTGCTCGTCGGCTTCGCCGGGGTCGCCGCGCTTGTCGGCCTCGACTTCGGCGACCGCGACGGCCTGGCGATGGCCGAGGTCGGGCTCGTCGCCGTGTGCTACGCCGTCGGCCCGCTGATCATCAGCCGCCGGCTCGCCGACCTGCCCAGCCTCGGCGTCGTGGTGGCGTCGCTCGTGATCACCACCGTCCTGTACGCGCCGTGGGCGCTCGCGACCCTGCCGGCATCGGTCTCGGCGCAGGCCGTGGGCGCCGTCGCCACCCTCTCCCTGGTCTGCACGGCGCTCGCCTTCATCCTCTTCTTCGCGCTCATCTACGAGGTCGGCCCGGCGCGCTCGACGGTCATCACCTACATCAACCCGCTGGTCGCCGTCCTCCTCGGCGTCTGGCTGCTCGCCGAACCGTTCACGCTGGGCATCGCCGTCGGTCTGCCGCTGATCCTTCTCGGTTCTGTGCTGGGGACGGCGCCGGCCATGCGGCGGGCGCCCGAAGAGGAGCCCGCCGCCGCGGCGACGCCGTGACGGTGCCCCGCAGCGCCCTGAGGGTGCCCGCGCGGTGCGGCGACGGAGAGGCCACGGCCGCGCGACGAGGCGGCGACGCAACGAGCAGGCATCTGCGCCGGCGCGGCGAGGGCAAGGCCGCCGCTGCGCGCCGATCAGCGCCACACGAAGGCAACGGCGCGGTGGCGCAGACCCGCGAGGGCAGCTTCGCAGGCCGACCCTCACCCTCGACTCGAGGGTGAGGGTCGGCCTGCGACAGTCCCCTCAGAAGCACTCCGGCGCGTCGCGGACCGCCTGCTCCAGCAGGAGACGGGCGTTCTCCCTGGTGATGTGCGAGCCGTCGTAGAAGTAGCGCGCCTTGCCTCCGAAGCTCTCGATCTCGGTGTAGTCGAGGACGCGCAGGTCGTACTCGTCCTCGAGACCGTGCAGGTAGGCGAGCAGGGCGTCGTTCTTGGCCTGCCACCCGACCTCCCTGAACGCGGCCAGGGCGACGGGGTGCTGCGGCATGAGGACGATCGCCGGGGTGACGCCGTGGTCGTTGTAGAGGCGCAGGAGCTTCTCGAAGTAGTGCCGCGGACGTGACTGGTCGACGGGCGCTGCGGCCGCCTTGGGCAGCAGACGGTCGAGATAGGTCTCGAGGGCGCGTTCCAGGGCGCGCCCGCGCTCGACGCGCTCGTCGTAGCTGTTGTGGAGGAGGCATCCCCGCACGCTGTACCGATTGTTCTCGGGGATGCCGTCCGGCTTGGGCGTGCCGAGCTCCTCCTTCTGCGCGGCGATGAGATCCGCCGGGAACCAGCGCGCGAAGCGCTCGTCGTAGAGGATGCCGGGGTGCATCGTCGCGTCGTTGAAGGTCGTCACCTGCACGGCGTAGAAGAGGCGCAGCTTCACGTCGGGCGCCCTGTCGAACAGGGTCCGCGACATCGCGTAGGCGTCCTCGGGGCGGTTGTTCTGCACGGCGAAGTTGAAGGCGCCGAGCCCTGTGAGCTCGCGGATGTAGGAAGGCTCGAAGCGCTGCGCCCGCGAGCCCCCCATCACGACGAGCTCCGGCGGCTCGTCCAGGGCCTCGACGAGACCGAGCTTGTAGTTGCGGTCGTACTCCGGTGGCGGCCCGTCGGCGTTCAGGACCCACGCCGGCGTCGCGCTGACGGCCGGGGCCGGGGCGACCGTCCCTGCGGGACTCGCGGTCGCGAGGGCCTGCGGCTCCGGTCCGGCCGAGCCGCAGCCGGCGACCGCCACGGCCGCCGCGGCCAGCAGGGCGACGACTGCGCCGCTCAACAGGAGGCGGCCGCCGCTCGAGCGGCGGCCGCTCATGGGGCGGCGACTCACAGGGCGGCGGATCGAGCGGCGGCGGCTCACGGGGCGCCTCCGTCATGCGTTGTCGGCCGCAGCGCGCAACGGCCGACGCCGGCGAGAGAGATCGGGCACGGGTCCATCGCTGGGAGATGGTACCACCGGCTCCGCGAGCTTGATGCCGGTGTCGCCGTCCGTCAGGCTCCGCTCAGGGAACTGCCCGAGAAGACGATCTGCTGCCGCGGCACGGGCGGCGCGGGCGCCGCCCGTGCCGCGGCAGCCGAGAGGAGGAGCCATGTACACCTGCGCTGAGTGCGCCAAGCTCGCCTGCGACAGCGGCGACGAGAGCGCCTACCCGGCGAACTGCCCGTCCCTCGACGCAGACCGCGACGGGCTGCTCGCCGCCTACGGCGAGGGGGAGGACCGTGAGATCGCCCGCAACGCCGCACTGGTCGAGGCGCACGGCTACTGCCGCCTGACGCGCGTCGAGGAGATCATGGACTTCGCCCGCCGCAACGGCTTCAGCCACCTCGGCATCGCGTTCTGCATCGGCCTGCAGCGCGAGGCCCGGGTGTTCGCCCGGGTGCTGCGCGCCAGCGGCTTCACGGTCGACTCGGTCGTGTGCAAGAACGCCAGTCTGCCCAAGGAAGAGCTCGGCCTTGCCGAGGAGGACAAGATCTCGCCCGGGGAGTACGAGCCGACCTGCAACCCGATCGGCCAGGCACAGGCCCTCGCCCGCGCCGGCACCGAGCTCAACGTGCTGCTCGGCCTCTGCGTCGGGCACGATAGCCTGTTCATGAAGCACTCGGTCGCGCCCGTCACCGTGCTCGCGGCCAAGGACCGCGTGCTCGGGCACAACCCGCTGGCCGCCATCTACCTCGCCGACGGCTACTACCACAAGCGCCTGTTCCCGGGCAGGAAGGCTACCGAGCCTCCGAGCGGAGCGGACGGGCCGTGACATGACCCCGGTGCCCTCACGGGCACCGGGTCTGCGGCTGCCGGGCGTCCTGTCGGTTCAGGTCGCGACAGTCACTTCGGACCGAAGTCCACCTTGCCGGCGTCGATATGCGCCTTCAGGTGCTGCATGAGGTCGGCGAGTTCGGTCTCGTGACGCTCGCGGAGATCCTCCCAAAGCGCCACGCACTGGTCGCAGCCGGCGCCGCGGGCGTCCTGCATATACGTGTCGAACCGCGCCATCGACTTCGACAGCTGCGTGGTCTGCTCGAGCATGTTGCAGTTGACGTCCTTCAACATGGCGCCCTCCTTCGTCTTCGGCTCGACTCTGCCGGCTGCAGTGGGCCTACCTTGTCGCCCGGCCGG
>JAFGAW010000005.1 GCA_016933475.1 Thermoleophilia bacterium | reverse complement strand
GCTGTCCAACATCGCCGGCAAGCCCTACCCCGAGGCCCACGACTGGGTCGGGGTGCATCGCGAGGAGCGCCGCCACCAGGTCGTGCTCATGGTCGACACCTCGCTCTCGATGTCGGGCGAGAACATGGCCATCGCCGCCGTTGCCGCGGCGGTGCTGGCGCTCAAGATCCACCCCGAAGACCTCTCCGTGGTGGTGTTCGAGGACACGGCGCGGGCGGTGACCCGGCTCCACACCGCGGACCCGCCGGTCGAAGTCGTGCGGCGCATGCTCGACCAGCCGGTACGCGGCTACACGAACATCCGGGCCGCGCTCGAGCTCGGCGCCGCCGAGCTCGAGCGCGGCCGCGACCCGCGCCGCACGGGCCTGCTCATCACCGACGGCGTTGCCACCGTCGGGGGCGACCCCGTCCCGGCGGCGCACCGCTTCCCGCGGCTCTTCGTGCTCCTGACGGAGGACTACAAGATGGACGCGGCCCTGTGCCGCCGGCTGGCGGACGCGGGCCACGGCGACGTCTTCCCGGTGCGCACCTACCGCGAGCTGCCGCGGCGCCTGCTCGATGTCGCCAACCGCGTGCTGCGCTAGACTGTCAGACTCGCAGCGAAGAGAGGAGCGGTGTGCCCTTCTACCTGAGACCGCCGAACATCGAGCGCCTCAAGGCGCGCGGCGACACCATGAGCCTGGTCCGCGCCTCGCGGTATCGCGACCCCGAGATCGCCGAGCAGGCGCGCGCCTTGCTGACCGAGCGCATGGACTACTACATCCGGCAGCTCGACAGCAAGAACCTCAGCCTCGTGGCCCAGTCGCGCGACGCCCTCGTCGCCATAGGCCCACCCGCCCGCGACCGGCTCATCTTCATCCTCGGCGAGGGTCACGTGCATCGCCGTCAGGACGCTGCCTTCGTGCTCGGCAAGATGGGCGACCCGGCCGCCGTCGAGCCGCTGTGCGCGGCGCTCAAGTTCCCCGACCCGCTCCTGCGCCGTCTCGCCGCCGAGGCGCTTGGCCGCATCGGCGACCCGCGCGCCGAGAAGCCGCTGAAGCGCATGGTGGCGCTCGAGCCCAACCCGGCGGCGGCGAAGTCGGGCCGCAAGGCAATCTCGAAGTTGCGCGTGCCGGCCGACTGACCGGCGCCCTCCGGCGCCTTCCTCAGCCGCCATGTCGCCGGCGCTCCTGAACAGATAGACTCTGGGCGCTCGGGCCGCGGCGCGGTCTGGACCACGACGACGAGAGGTCGCCATGCGCACGATCGACGGGCAGGTCTTCATCCGCGCGATCCGCGCCGGGGCGCTCGCCGTGGTGCGCGAGCAGGAGGAGCTCAACCGCATCAACGTGTTCCCGGTGCGCGACGCCGACACGGGCGCGAACCTCGCGGCGACGCTCAAGGCCGCGGCGGCGCGTCTGGGCAGCGTCGCCACGCCGCTGGGCGTCGGGGATGCCGCCAGGGCGGCGGCCGACGGCGCCCTCGACGGCGCCCGCGGCAACTCGGGGGCGATCTTCGCCCAGTTCCTGCACGGTCTGGCCGGCGGTATCGGCCGGCGCGAAGACATGAGCCCCGACGAGTTCGCCGACGCCGCGCGCTCGGGGGCCGACTCGGCTTACAGTGCGCTCGCCGAGCCACGCGAGGGCACGATCCTCTCGGTCCTGCGTGTCTGGGCCCACGAGCTCGGCCGGCGTGGCCGCCCCGACGAGGACTTCATCGAGATGATGCACGCCGGCCTCGCCGCGGCCCGAGAGGCCCTGGCCGACACCCCGCGCCAGCTCGAGGTCCTGGCCCGCAGCCACGTCGTCGACGCCGGCGGTCAGGGCTTCGTGTACTTCCTCGAGGGCATCGTCGACGCCCTGCTCGGGCGCGAGCACACCTGGGTCCCGGTCGCCGCGCCGGCTCACGGCGTGCCGCCCTTCTCGGAGACCCACGAGGAGATCGACGAGCGCTTCCGCTACTGCACCGAAGCGCTGCTCGTGGCCCGCGACGAGACCCCGCTGGCACGCGACGCGGTCAACGCCGCAGTCGCCGACCTCGGCGAGTCGCTCGTCGTCGCGGGCGGCGACGAGCGGTTGCGCGTGCACATCCACACCAACGAGCCCCAGCGCTTCCTCACCGCCCTGGCCGAGCTCGGCGCGGTCGAGCAGAGCAAGATCGACGACATGGTGCTGCAGCAGCTCGCCGGGCGCGAGGCCAGCCTCGCCATCGTGACCGATTCGACGACCGACCTCCCCGAGGAGGACGTCTTCCGCCTCGGTCTCGTCGCCGTCCCGCTGACCCTGTCGATCGGTGACGAGGAGTACCTCGACGGCGTCGACATCACGCTCGACGCGTACGTGCGCCGGCTCGAGGCGACGACCGCCGTGCCGCGCTCGTCGCAGCCCGCGGTCGGCGACTTCGTCGAGACCTACCGGCGTCTGCTCGAGTACCGCGAGGGCATCGTCTCGATCCATATCGCGGGCGCCATGTCCGGTACCGTGCAGTCCGCTACCGCCGCCGCGCGAGAGGTCGACCCGAAGCGCGTGCGTGTCGTCGACAGCTGCACCGTGTCGGTCGGCGCCGGCCTCGTCGTCCAGGCCGTCGGCGACGCCATCGCCGCCGGCGCCGACCTCGACGAGGCCGTCGCCGTCGCCGAGCGCGCCAAGCGCGAGGTGAAGGTGTTCGGCAGCGTCTCGTCGCTCGACTTCGCCGTGCGCGGCGGCCGCGTCAGCCCGCGCCTGGCCAAGACCATCAAGCGCTTCGGGCTGGCCCCGATCATCGTCTTCGACGAGACCGGCAAGGCCGGCAAGGGTGGAGTCGCGCTGGGCTACGACCGCGCCATGCAGGCCGCCGTGCGCCGCGCCTTGCGGTGGGCCGGCGGCCACCAGGCCAAGGCCATGGTCGTCCACAGCGGCGACGAGGCCGGGGCCGCACTCTGCGCCGACCGTCTCGAGCGCGGGCTCGGCCTCGACCATGTGCCCATCGCCAGGGCGGGCGCCGTGCTGACCACGCACGTCGGCCTCGACTCCGTATCAGTGGCGGTTCGGCGACTCCCGGACTGACCGGTCGCGAGACAGTCGCGGTGCGAGGGCTCCCGGGACTGACGGGTCGCCGTGCGAGGGCTCCCGGGACTGACCGGCCGCGTGTCGGTCCCGCGAGGCGCCGTCCGGCCTGATCGCCTTGGTCGCGGCCGCCGGCCGGTCTGACGAGGGCCGTAGCGAGCCCGACCCACCGCCTCCGGGGGCGGGCCGGCCGTCGTTCACCGGCCGCCCGCCGGTCGCGTGGTATTCGGACTCCGCGTTTCCCCCGCGCGGGTAGGGGGAAGTCCACGCGGCAACGGCTGAGTGAGGAGGATGCATGGCGGCACGGCTCGGGGTCGCGTGCGAGGTGACGGCGGGGGAGACCCGCGTCGCGCTCGTGCCGGCGGTGGCCGAGCGCTACGCTGCGCTCGGCCTCGAGGTGCTCCTCGAGCGCGGCGCGGGGGTCGCGAGCCACTACCCCGACGACGACTACACGGCGGCCGAGCTGGTCGATGACGCGGCCGCCGCCTTCGCCGCCGACCTCGTCCTCACGGTGCGCCCGCCGGCGCCGGAGCGCGTCGTGCTGCTGCGTGAGGGCGCGGTGCTCGTGGGCCTCCTCGACCCGTACCGCGAAGCCGACACCGTCCGCGCTCTCGCCGAGCGCGGCGTGACCAGCTTCGCCCTCGAACTGCTGCCGCGCATCTCGAGGGCCCAGGCGATGGACGCTCTCACCTCCCAGGCCTCGGTCGCCGGTTACAAGGCGGTGCTCATGGCGGCCGGCCTGGCGCCGCGGTACTTCCCGATGCTGACGACGCCGGCGGGCACGATCCGCCCGGCGAAGGTCCTCGTGCTCGGCGTCGGCGTCGCCGGTCTGCAGGCGATCGCCACGGCACGTCGCCTCGGCGCCATGGTCGAGGCCTACGACGTCCGCCAGGCCACGAAAGAACAGGTGCACTCCCTCGGCGGCCGCTTCATCGACACCGGCATCGACGCCGAGGTCGAGGGCGGCTACGCACGCGAGCTGACCGATGAGGAGAAGGCGAAGGCGGCGGCGGTCGTCGCCGACCACGTCGCCGCCGCCGACGCCGTGATCACCACGGCGGCGGTCCCCGGGCGCGCGGCGCCGCGGCTGATCGACGCCGCCACCGTCGCGCGCATGAAGCCGGGAGCGGTCATCGTCGACCTCGCCGCCGAGGGCGGCGGCAATTGCGAGCTGAGCCGGCCCGGCGAGCGCGTCGAGCACGACGGCGTCGTCATCGAGTGCCCGTTCAACGTGCCGGCGCTGCTCCCCGTGCACGCCAGCGAGCAGTACGCGCGCAACCTGCTGAACTTCGTCACCCCGCTCGTCGCCGACGGCGAGCTCACGCTCGACTGGGACGACGAGGTCGTCGCCGGCAGCGTGCTCACCCGCGACGGACGCATCGCCAACGACGCCGTCCGCGAGCGGATCGAGGGAGGCCTCTCGTGATCGACGGCTACGTCGCCATCTTCATCTTCCTCCTCGCCGCGTTCACCGGCTACGAGGTCATCAGCCGCGTGCCGGTGATCCTGCACACGCCGCTGATGTCGGGCTCCAACTTCGTGCACGGCATCGTCGTCGTCGGCGCCATGGTCGCCCTCGGCGTGGCGGAGACGACGCCGGAGCGCATCATCGGCTTCGTCGCCGTCCTCCTCGGGGCGGCCAACGCGGTCGGCGGCTACGTGGTGACCGAGCGCATGCTCGAGATGTTCAAGAGCAGCGACGACCGGCGGGCCGCCGGCGGCAGCGGCGAGAAGACGGGCGAGAGGCAGAAGGCGGGCCCGGATGCGTAACGACGTCATCCAGCTGAGCTACATCGCCGCCACGGTGCTCTTCATCCTCGGCCTGCGCGGCATGAGCTCGCCGCGCGCCGCGCGCCGCGGCATCGTCTGGGCCGGCGTGGGCATGGTGATCGCCACGGCGGCGACCTTCCTCACGCCGGGCATGGGCAACTACCTGCTGATGGTGATCGCCATCGGCCTCGGCGGCGGGATCGCCCTGGCCGCCGGCAGGCGGGTGAAGATGACCGACATGCCGCAGATGGTGGCGGTCTACAACGGGATGGGCGGCGGCGCGGCTGCCGGCATCGCCGCCGCCGAGTTCCTGCGGATCGGGCAGATGCCGACCAGCTTCGCCGTGCTCGGTATCGCCGGCGCCCTCATCGGCGCCGTCGCCTTCAGCGGCAGCATGGTCGCCTTCTCCAAGCTGCAGGGGTTCATCAAGAAGTCCTTCCTCTTCCCGGGGCAGAACATCTTCAACGCCGCCGTGCTTGTCGCCACCGTCGCCTTCGGCGCGATCACGGTGCTGCAGCACCTCGATGTCGTGGGCGGGCCGGAGCACCTGATGCTGACCATCTTCTTCACCCTCGCCCTGATCTACGGCGTCCTGATGACGCTCCCCATCGGCGGCGCCGACATGCCGGTCGTCATCAGCCTCTTCAACGCGCTGACCGGCCTTGCCGTGGCCCTCGAGGGCTACGTGCTGGGCAACGCGGCGCTCATCATCGCCGGTACGGTCGTGGGCGCCGCCGGCACCCTGCTCACGCAGCTCATGGCCAAGGCGATGAACCGTTCGCTGGCCAACGTGCTCTTCGCCGGTTTCGGCGCTCACGGCGGCGCCGAGCTGGCGGCAGTCGAGGGGTCGATGAAGGAGATGAGCGCCGACGACGCGGCGGCCACCATGGCCTACGCGCAGAAGGTCATCATCGTGCCGGGCTACGGCATGGCCGTGGCCCAGGCGCAGCACAAGATCTGGGAGCTCGCCAAGACGCTGGACGAAAAGGGCGTGGAGGTGAAGTTCGCGATCCACCCGGTGGCCGGGCGCATGCCCGGCCACATGAACGTGCTGCTCGCCGAGGCCGGGGTGCCGTACGACCTGATCCACGACCTCGACGAGATCAATGCCGAGTTCCCCCAGGCCGACGTCGCCCTCGTCATCGGCGCCAACGACGTCGTGAACCCCGCCGCCCGGGAAGATAAGGGGAGCCCGATCTACGGCATGCCGATCCTCGACGTCGACAAGGCGGGCACGGCGCTCGTGATCAAGCGCGGGCGCGGGGCCGGCTTCGCCGGGATCGAGAACCGGCTGTTCTACGCCGACGCGACGCGGATGGTGTTCGGCGACGCCCAGGACGTGGCCAACCGGCTGGTCCAGGGTGTCAAGAAGATGTGAGAACGACGACGGCTCGCCGCCGCGCCTGCGGCGTGGCGGCGCAGCCGAGGACGCGAACGAACGGAGGTGGCATGAGCGAGGCGAAGGTGGTGCGCGGGCCTGGATCGGTGGCGGCCGAGCCGATGAGCGGCGAGGGCGTGAAGGATGTGATGCGCCGCGTCCTGATCTCGCCCGACGAGGGCTGGGAGGGCTGGGTGCTGCGGCTCTTCGAGATCGCGCCCGGCGGTCACACGCCGCGCCACGCCCACGACTGGCCGCACATCAACTTCGTCGCCGAGGGCTCGGGCGAGCTGCATATGGACGGCGAGGACCTCGAGATCGAGAAGGGCTCGGCTGCGTTCGTGCCGGCCGGTGTCGTCCACCAGTACACCAACACCGGCGCTGAGCCGCTCGCCCTCCTGTGCATCGTGCCCGAGCGCGGCGCCGGCTGACGCCGAGCACGGCCGCGCCGGGGGGTCCCGGGGGGCGCGGCCGCTGAAGTGCGCGCCGCGGCGCGCCGGTCGTCCTTGAAAAGCGCGCCGGAATCGCGTTGAGTAGCCGCAGGCCGCGCCGTCCGGCGCGGCCTCTGCGAGCGAAGGCAAGGTGGCATGACGAAGCGCGCGCCCGTGGCGGCGTGAGGTAGACGAGACAACGGCGGCGTGAGGCAGGCGAGCCCGAGGCGCGATCGGGGTACATCACCGGGAAGTGGACGAGCAGGCCGCGCGCCTGCCCTCGAAAGGAGAACGATGGCGACGCCCGCGAAGACCGAGAACCGGCTGCTCCAGCTCAAGCGTCTCGGTCAGAGCCCGTGGCTCGACTTCATCAGCCGGGGGCTGGTGCGCAGCGGCCGCCTGCAGCGGCTCGTCGACCAGGACGGCATCGGGGGCGTGACCTCCAACCCGGCCATCTTCGAGAAGGCGATCGGTCAGGGGCACGACTACGACGACGAGATCCTCGCCCTCGCGCGACAGGGGCTCTCGGCGGCCGAGGTCTACGACCGTCTTGCCGTCGACGACGTGCGCGCCGCCTGCGACGTGCTGGCTCCCGTGTACCTGGGCAGCGGCGGCGAGGACGGCTTCGTCTCGATCGAGGTCACGCCGGCGGCGGCCTACGATACCGAGCTCACCGTCGCCGAGGCCCACCGGCTCTTCGCCGCCGTCGACCGGCCCAACGTGATGGTCAAGATTCCCGGCACGCGCGAGGGCGCGCCCGCCGTCCGGCGCTGCCTCGCCGACGGCCTCAACATCAACATCACGCTGCTCTTCTCGCTGTCGCAGTACGAGGCCGTCGCCGAGGCCTACCTCGACGCTCTGGAGGAGCGTCTCACCCGCGACGAGACGATCCGCGGCACCTCGTCGGTGGCGAGCTTCTTCGTCTCGCGCGTCGACACGCTGGTCGACCGCGAGCTCGACGCCCGCCTCGCCGACGTCGACGAAGCCGCCGAACGGCGCCGCATCGACGGCCTCAAGGGTCGTGCCGGGGTCGCCAACTCCAAGACCGTCTACGAGCGCTTCGCCGCTCATCTCGTCGGGCGTCGCTGGCTGATGCTCGCCCCGGCCGGCGGCAAGGTGCAGCGCGTGCTGTGGGCGAGCACCGGCACGAAGGATCCGTCGTACTCCGACACCCTGTACGTGGACGAGCTGATCGGGCCGCACACGGTCACGACGCTGCCCGAGGCGACGCTGGCGGCCTTCAAGGCGCACGGCACGCCGGCGCGGACGGTGGACCGTCACATCGAGGAGGCCCACCGGGTGCTGCGCGAGCTGGGCGGCCTCGGCATCGAGATGGAGGAGATCGGGCGCCGCCTGCAGCGCGAGGGCGTCGACCTCTTCGCCGCGGCCCACGCCGGGGTCGTCGACATCGTGGCCCGCAAGATCGACGAGTTGCGGGTGCGGGAAGGCACGTGAGGTGACGGCCGGCCCTGCGTCGGGCGATGCTGCGAGGGAGGACCAGATGGTCGGCGACGCCCGGGTGGTCGACGACGGCCGTGACCCCTTCGACGGTGTCGGCTACGACACGGTCGACGACGTCGGCTACGACGACGAGGGCGACGGGGCGGCCGTGGCGCGCCGCGCCGCGGCCGCCCCGTCGCCCTTCCCGTCGAGCTCCGCGCTCGAGCCCTGCGCGCTGGTCATCTTCGGCGTCACCGGTGACCTCGCTCACCGCAAGCTGATCCCGGCTCTCTACGATCTTGCCTGCCACGACGTCGTCCCGCACGAGTTCACGATCGTCGGCGTCGGGCGGCAGCCCCTCGACGACGACGCCGCTCGCGAGCTCATGCTCGAGGCCATCGACGACCACTACGGCGAAGAGCAGGTCGACGACGGGGCCTGCGAGCGGGTGCTGCGTGCCCCTCGGTACGTCCGAGGCGGCTTCGATGAGTCGGGGACGTACCGGCGGCTGGCCGCCGTGCTCGACGAACTCGACCAGGAGGGCGGCACCGCCGGGAACCGCATCTTCTACCTGGCGACGCCGCCCAGCCAGTTTCCCGCCATCGTGCGCGGGCTCGGGGAGAGCGGACTGGCCCGGCGCGGGGCGTGGGCCGGCGGACCGGCTGTAGCATCGGGGGCGAGCGCCCCCGGGGCCCGGGCCACCGCCGGCGGGGCTTCGGCGATCGCGCACGGAGCCTCCGCCACGGACCCGCCTGGTACGTCGCCCTCCGGCGAGCCGGCCTTCGTCACCGTGCACGGATGGACGCGGATCGTGATCGAGAAGCCGTTCGGCCGCGACCTGGCGAGCGCCACCGAGCTCAACGCCATCGTGCGCGAGGTCTTCGATGAGCGGCAGGTCTATCGCATCGACCACTATCTCGCCAAAGAGACGGTCCAGAACCTCCTCGTTCTGCGCTTCGCGAACACGCTGTTCGAGCCGATCTGGAACCGGCGCTACGTCGACCACGTGCAGATCACCGCTGCCGAGACTCTGGGCGTCGAGCATCGCGGCACGTACTACGAAGAGGCCGGCGCTCTGCGCGACATGATCAAGCCGCACCTCATCCAGCTCTTCGCGTTGGTGGCGATGGAGCCGCCGGTCACCTTCGACTCCGAGGCGATCCGCGACGAGAAGGTGAAGCTGCTGCGCGCCGTGCGGCCGATCCCCCGCGATAAGGCGGAGTTGTTCGCCGTGCGCGGACAGTACGTGCGCGGCGTCCTCGACGGACGGACTGTGCCGGCGTATCGCGAAGAGCCGAAGGTCGCGCCGGGCTCCATCACCGAGACCTACGCCGCCATCAAGCTGCTCGTCGACAACTGGCGCTGGCAGGGCGTCCCCTTTTACCTGCGCACCGGGAAGCGGCTGGCGCGCAGGGTGACCGAGATCGTCATCCAGTTCCGCAAGCCGCCGGTGCTCCTCTTCCGCGACGCGGTGGCCGGACAGGGGGGGCTCGTCCCCGATCAGCTCGTGCTCCGCGTGCAGCCTGACGAGGGCTTCTCACTGCGCATCGAGTCCAAGGTGCCCGGGCACGAGGTCGCGCTGCGGCCCGTGTACATGGACTATTCGTACGGCAGCAGCCTGCGCGAGCTGGCGTTCAGCGCCTACGAGACCGTGCTGGTCGACGTGATGCAGGGCGACATGACGCTGTTCAAGCGCGGCGACCAGGTCGAGGAGGCCTGGGGCATCATGGCGCCGGTCCTCGATGCTTGGTCGACGGCGCCGCGCGGCAGGCTGCCTATCTACGAAGCCGGAACGTGGGGGCCGGAGGCCGCCGACGCGCTCGTGGCGCGCGACGGCAACGCCTGGCGGCGCCCCGAGTGGGGGCTCGAAGGCGGGCCCCGAGACGGAGGTGTACGGTGACGATCGAGATCCTTCCCGACGGCGACGCCCTCGCGCGGCGCGCCGCCGACCTCTTCGCCCAGGCGGCGCAGGAGGCCGCCGCGGCTCGCGGCCGCTTCGCGGTCGCGCTCAGCGGCGGCGCTACGCCGCAGCCGCTCTACCGTTTGCTGGCACGCCAGCAGTTCACGCAGAAGGTGCCGTGGCGCCGCGCTCACCTCTACTGGGGTGACGAGCGCTGCGTGCCCCCGGACGACCCGGCGAGCAACTACGGCGCCGCCGAACGCCTCTTCATCCGCCACGTCCCGGTCCTCGCCGAGAACGTGCACCGGGTGCGCGGGGAGGATGGAGCCGAGCGAGCGGCCGACGCCTACGAGGCGGATCTCCGCGCCCTTGCCGCGCGCGAGCGGCCGATGAGCGAGCTGCCGGTCTTCGACCTCGTGCTTCTCGGCCTCGGCGCCGATGGGCACACGGCGTCGCTCTTCCCGCATAGCCCCGCGCTCGACGAGGTGGAGCGTCTCGCCGTGGCGACGGAGGCGCCGGACGGCTCGCCGCGCGTCACCGTGACGTACCCGGTGATCGAGGCGGCGCGTCGCGTCTGGTTCCTCGTCAGCGGCGCCGAGAAGGCCGGGATGGTCGCCGAGGTGTTCGAGGGCCTGCGCGCGCCGAAGGCGATCCCCGCGCAGGCCGTCGCCCCGGTCAAGGGCTCGCTCACCTGGCTGCTCGACCAGGCGGCCGCGGCCGAGCTCAGCTCACCGCCGCCGGGCTGAACACGTCGCGCGGCCAAGCGCCGCAGCCGCCCGGCTGACCGGGGCCGACCTGGGCTGACCGGGGCCGACCTGGGCTGATCGGGGCTGACTCGCGTCGCCGCGGGGCGACCTGAGCCGCCGCCGTCGCTACGTGATTCGATGCGGTTCCCCAGCGCCCCTCCGAGCCGGGGCTCCGGGCCTTGGTGTCGCGCCGCGTCAGGTCGATAGCAAAAACGTCATACGCTTGACCTATCGATGACAGGAACGTAAGATGGCAGCGATATCGAAGGAGGTCAGCGATGGCACTCGCCGTCATCTCGCCGAAGTTCCAGATCGTCATCCCCAAGGAGATCCGCGAGCGCATGGGGCTGCAACCCGGCCAGACCGTCAGCCTCATCGATCGCGGTGAGATCATCACCATGGTGCCGAAGCGGCCGTTGTCGGAGCTTCGGGGGATCGTGCGCGGAGCCCCGCTAGATGACTACCGCGACGAGACCGACCGGCTGTGAGTGACGAGCGACGTCTGAAGGTCGTCGACTCGTCGGGCTGGGTCGAGCATTTCGCCGACGGCCCGCTGGCCGATGGGTTCGCTCCGTATTTGGCCGACCCCGACCAGCTGGTGACGCCGACAGTCGTCCTGTACGAGGTCTATCGCTGGGCCCGACGACACGGCAGTGACGCTGATGCGATGGAGATCGTCGGTCACCTCGAGTACACGAGGTTCGCGCCGGTCGACACCGCCGTCGCCATCGCTGCCGTCGACTACAGCCGCGATCACGGCTTGGCCGCGATGGACGCGCTCGTCTACGCGACGGCTCGGCTCAACCGCTGTGAGCTCGTCACCTCCGACACCGACTTCCGCGGCCTGACCGGTGTGACCCTCATCGGGTCGGAGGGCTGAGCCGGGCGTCAGTCCGCGGCGGGGAGCAGCACGACCCAGGCTGCGGTCGCCTGGACGGGGTACGACTCGGCGACCGGGCCGATGAAGGCGACCGCCACGGTCCGTCCGGTGAGAGCAGCGGCGTCGGGAGCCGCGTCGAGATCGGCGAGTGCACCGTCCACCACTTCGTACCAGGTCGTCTCCGTGGTGGTCGTGACGCTCGCCGTGTCGTAGTCGCCGCTCCCGTCCTCGATGAGCAGGGCGAGCTTCGGTCCGGTACCGCCCTGCGGCGACGCGTCGTAGACCGCGGCACCGGCGACCGGCCCCGTGATGTCGGCACCGTCGACGTCGCCCTCGGCGGCCAGCGACGGAGCCGGTGGCTCGGGCTTCGTTCCGGAGCCGGGCGCCGAGCCGTCGTCGCCGCAGGCGAGCGCGCCGGCGACGGCCACGGCGACGAGCAGCAGCGCGGCGACGGCGACGTAACGAAGCCGTCTCCTGCGCGGGGCACGCCCCGCCGCGACGCTCGGGCTGGCGAGGCTGACTCCACACCGCAGGTCCATGTCGTCTCCTTCGTCGGGCTCGCTGGTGTCGTGTCGCCGAGACGCGCGGCGCGGCTCGCAGGTTCAGGGGCAGTGGGTCAGGGTACGACGCGGCGCCCATGGGTCCTCGTGGTCTGATCCCGAGTCGCGGCATCGTCCCTGCACAGACGCCGCTTCCGGTGACCCGAGGCTCGCCGTCGGGTACACTGACGGGGCAAGCCAGGTGGCCGCGTCGGCCCCGCGTCTCCCGTCTCCACGGAGCGGGCGAGGCAGCCGTCGAGGAAAGTCCGGACACCGCAGAGCAGGGCGCTGGATAACGTCCAGCCGGCGAAAGCCGAGGGAAAGCGCAACAGAGAGCAGACCGCCAGCGGCCCCTTCGGGGGTGCGGGCAAGGGTGAAACGGTGGGGTAAGAGCCCACCAGCGGTCTGGCGACAGGCCGGCTCGGCAAGCCCCGCCCGGTGCAAGGCCAAATAGGGGAGCGTTCGAGGGCTGCTCGTCCGAGGCTCCCGGGTTCCGGCCGCTAGAGCCGCCCGGCAACGGGCGGCCGAGATGGATGGTCACCCACGACAGGATCCGGCTTACGGCTTGCTACTGTGAGGCCCCTCCGGCCAGCTGGTGGAGGGGCCTCACCAATTCCCGGGCGGGCGCGACCGCACCGTGACCGCGCCGTGACCGCGCACCAGGGACGAGGGGCCACGCCGCAGTTCCCGCCGCGCACCGCGACCGCCGGCCGTGAGCGCCGCGGCGCACCCCGTCTGCCGGCGGTGAGCGCCGCCGTACCCCGCTGACATGGTGCCGCGCTGCGGCTATGCTGCACGCATGCGACCCACGGCGGCGGACCTGGTGACGACTCTCGGCCTCGAGCCGCATCCCGAGGGCGGGTTCTTCAGAGAGACCTATCGCGCCGCGGCCTGTGTCGAGACCTCGCGCGGCGAGCGCGCTGCAGCGACGGCGATCCTCTTCCTTGTGACGGCGGATGCGCCGAGCCGGCTGCACCGCCTGGCGAGCGACGAGCTCTGGGTCTTCCAGGGCGGTCTCCCGCTCGAGTTGGTGCGGCTCTCCGTCTTCGGCGAAGCCGGCGCGCTGCTCGGCGACCCTTGCGGCGCCGGCGGGGCGGGGCGGCAGCCGCAGGCCCTCGTCCACGCCGGGGTGTGGCAGGGGGCGCGCGTCGCCGGCGGCCGACGGCAGCCGGCCGAGCGCGTCTGGTCGCTCGTCTCCTGCATCGTGACCCCGGGCTTCGACCGCAAGGATTTCGAGCTCGGGCGCCGCGACGAGTTGCTGCGCCTCTTCCCGGAGCAGAGGGCGCTGGTCGAAGCCCTGACCTGAGAAGGATCGGGAAGGGCGAGCCGCGGGCGCTGCCGGCACCGCCGACCCGAGAAGGCTTGGGAAGCGCGAGTCCGAGGGCGCCGCCGGCAGTGCCGGTCTTCGCAGGCCGCGCGGCCGCCGCGGCCGCCGCAGCTACTCGAAGCAGGCCGGCGCCTCCTCGACGACGATGTCGAGGAGGCGCCGTGCGTTGGCGCGCTTCACGTGGAAGCCGTCGTAGTAGCCGTCGGGGTCGCCGTCGATGCTGCGGAGCCGGCTGTGGTCGAGCACGACGAGGTCATACTCCTCCTGCAAGTCGTGAAGATAGTCGAGGACCTCCAGGTGCCGCGTCTCCCAGCCCGCGTCGCGGACGGCGGCGAGCAGCGTCGGGTGCAGGGGCATCAAGACGATCGCCGGCGTCGTCCCCTGCTCGTTCAAGAGGCGGATCGTCTTCTCGAAGTACGTCGTCGAGCGCGGGTCGAGGGCCGGCGTCGTGGTCGCGTAGCGTTCGAGTGCGCGGTCGACCGACCACGCGAGGGCGCGCTCGAGCTTGTAGCCCTTCTCGGCACGGATGTCGTAGCGGTTGCGCAGCACGACGCCGTCGGGCCCGTAGGTGGTCAGCGCGAGGTCGCGGCCGGCGGGCATCTCGGCCTCGGTGCGCGGCAGCTTATTGCGCTCGCGGGCGATGAGGGCGTCGGGGAAGAACGGCGAGAGGCGCTCGTCCTGGATGAGGCCGACGGAGAGCCCCTGGGCGCGGAACGCCTCCACGTGGATGAACCAGAGGACGCGCGGGCGCGTCTCGGGGCGATCCCGGTGGACCCAGTTGACGAAGGCCCAGGCATCTTCGGGGCGGCCGTTCTGCAGGGCCGCGTTGAAGCCGCGCAGCCCCGTCAGACGCTCGAGGTAGGTGGGCTCGAAGCGCGTCGCCCTCGAGCCCCCGAAGATCAACACCTCCGGCGACGGCTCCAGCTGCTCGAGCAGGTCGGCCTTGACGGTGCGGTCGTTCGGGACGATGAGCTCACCCGCGGCCGACGTCTCAGCCGCTGCCGTCTCAGCGGCCGCCGGCGCCGTCGCAGTCGGGGAGGGCTCGGTCGGCGCTGGGTCCGGAGAGCGGTCGCGGGCAGCCGCGCCGTCGTCGACGGCTGGCCGCCAGGCGACGGCAATGAGTGCAGCCGTACTCGCCAGGACGAGGACGACGAGAGTGAGGCGCCGGCGCGTGGCGCTGAGTGAACGGCTCATGCTGTGTGGGCTTACGCGAAGAGCCGCGGACCTCCTGCCCACGACCGTGCCGCGATGGTACCACGGCGCGCCGGCGGGGCGCCCTGGCCGCCACGGCGCGCCGCCGTGGCGGCTGCGGCGGTGACGGTGCCCTGGCCTGCGAGAGGGGCCGGTGGCGTTCGCGCCCTGGCCTGCCGCGAGAGGGGCCGGTGGCGTCCGCGCCCCGTGGTAGGCTGCCGCCGACCGTGGGTCCCAAGACGACAGCAGGCAGCGCGGGGGCGACCGTCGTCGTCGGCCGCTTCGCCGAGCTCGAGGACGCGCTCTGTGAGCGCGTCCTCGAGCTCAGACACGGCCGCCCTCTCGAGCCTCTCGCGGTGGTCGTCGGCTCGGCCGCGGTGCGCACCCGCATGCGCGACCTCCTGATACGCCGGCTGGGGGCCGTCGCCAACGTCTCCGTGGTGACGCTCGAGAGACTGGGGAGCGAGCTGGTGACGCGGGCACGCGGCGCGCCGCCCGTGATCCTCGGGCGCCTCACCCGCGAGCGCCTGCTGCGGCGCCTGGTCGCCGAGCGTGCCGCTCGGGGCCTCGAGTACTACGGCCCCGTCTCGGCGCGGCCGCACTTCGCCCAGGCGCTCGCCGCCACCTTCGACGATCTCCGGCAAGCGCTCGTCGAGCCGGGGTCGGGTTGGGCGGCAGTCGCCGTCGCGGGCGCCGCCCGCGGCGCCCCCCGCGGTGCGGCCCCGGCGGGCGCCGACGGTGACCTGGCGGCCGCGCCCGCCGCCCCGGCCGCCGCCCCGACCGACGCCGACCGCCGCTCGCATCGGGCCAGGGCCGCCGACCTCGAGGTTCTGTACACCGCGTACTGTGGCGAGCTCGCGCGCCGCGGGGCCCTCGACGCCGCGCAGGTACAGCACGAGGCCGCCCAGGCCGTCCGCCACGCTCCGCTGCCCGGCCACGTCGTCCTCTATGGCCTGTACGACGTCAACCGGGCGCAGGAGGCGCTCGTCGCCGCGCTGCTGGCCCAGGGGGCCGACCTGCTCGTGCCACTGCCGCGCGACGGCGACGACGGCCTCGCCACGGCGCTCGCCGCGGGCCGGGCGCTGGGGCTCGACGAGCGTCGCACGAGGGCGCCGGCCGTGGCCCGCGACCTCGAGCGCCTGACCCCGGTCTGGAGCGGCGCCGTGGCCGGCCCGCAGGGGCGTCTCGAGCTTCTCGGCGACGGCACGCTGGCCGTGGTCTCGGTCGCCGACGAGCGCGGCGAGGCCCGAGAGGCGACGCGGGCGCTGCTCGAGGCGGCCGGCCGCGGCGTCCCCTTCTGGGACTGCGCCGTCGTGGTCCCGCACGGCGACGACGTCGAGCGCTTCGCGACTGCGTTCGGGGCAGCCGGAATACCTGTCGCCTGTGGGCTACCCGACCGCAGCGAGGGCGCCCGTGTGGTGCGGCGTCTCGTCGAGTGCCTCGCGCCCGAAGTCGGCCGGCCCTTCGCCCGCCGCGCCGTCGTCGACCTGCTGGTCGCGGCGCCGCTCCGTACGCCGGCGCCGCCGCGTGAGACCGCGCTGTGGCTCGACGAGGCGCGGCAAGCCGGGGTGATCGCCGGTCTCGACGAGTGGGCCGAGCGCCTGGCCCTCCGCCTCGGCGACCTGCGTCGCCGGTGCGAGAGGGAGGAGCAGGCCGGAGAGGCGCTCACCGGCGGCGACGAGGTCGAGAGTCCTTCCTTGTTGCAGCTGAGGTCGGCATCGGCCACCAGCCTTGCGGCCGCCGTCGCCGCTCTGAGGCGAGCCTGCGCGGTGCTCCCTTCGGAGGCGTTGTGGCAGGAGTGGGCCGACGACCTGGCCGCCGTCGCCGAGACGCTCTTTAGCGCGTCGGTCGCCGCCGCCGCCCGTGATCTGGCCGGCCGCTTGCGCTGTCTCGACGTGCTCGGCGAAGAGGTCGACGCCGGCGAGGTAGGGGCTGTCGTGCGGGAGCTGCTCGCGAGCCGCAGCGTGCCCGTGGGCAGGGCGACGCGCGACGGGGTCGCGATCGTCACGCCCCTCGAGTCGCGCGGCCACCGCTTCCACGACGTCGTGTTCGCCGGTCTCGCGGAGGGTGGCTTCCCCACCCGGGGCCGGGCCGACCCCGTCCTCGGCGACGCCGAGCGCCGGCGCCTCGCGGAGACCCTCGGCACGCGGCTGCCGCTCGCCGAGCAGCGCGACGCCGAGTCGACGCTGCTGTTCGCCTTCGCCTGCGAGGCGGCCCGCGAGCGCCTCACCCTCTTGGTGCCGCGCACCGACGCGGCGACCGGCAGGCCGCGCCTGCCGTCGCGCCTGGTCCTGCGCCTCGCCTCGCTGGCCGCCGGCCACCCGGTGAAGCTCGACGAGTTCCTCGGCGGGGCTCCGCTGCGCCCCGTGTGGCAGCGTACGGGCGCGATCCCCAGCTACGAGGGCGCGCGCTCCGCCATCTGGGCAGACGCCCGAGAGTTCGACACGGCCGCGCTCCTCGCCCTCGCGGCGAGCCGGCGCGACCGGGGTCGCGAGTACCTGGCGGCCGTGCTCGGCGACGCCGCCTCGGCCGAGCGCCGTCTGGGGCAGTGGCGCGCCGGACGCAGCCCCGACCTGGGCGCGTGGGACGGCCTTCTCGGCGGCGAGGCCCGTGCGGCGCTCGCCGGGCTCGGCGTGCGGCACCCGCTCGCCGCCGAGCTGCACCCCACGCGCATCGAGCGGTATGTGGGCTGCCCCTTCGCCTTCTACGTGCGCGACGTGCTCGGGCTCGCCGCGCCCGACGAGCCCGGCGAGAGCCTCGAGATCGAGCCGCTCGAGTTCGGCAGCTTGGCGCACGGCATCCTCGAGCGCGCCTATGCGCGGGTCATCGACGATGGGCTCGACCGCGACGGCGCGCTCGCCGCCGTGGCCGCGGCTTGGGATGAGCGCTGCGCCGACGCCGAGCGTCGCGGCGTCACGGGCGCGGCGCTGGCGTGGGAGGTGCGCCGCGAGATGCTCCTCGAGGACCTGCTCAGCTCCGTGCGCCTCGACCCGGTCTTCCTCGACGGGGGCGAGCGGCCGGTCGCCGTCGAGCTGCGCTTCGGCGAGCAGTACGACAGGCTCGTGACGCTCGCGCTGCCCGACGGCCGCGAGGTCCGCTTCGCCGGGCGCCTCGACCGTGTCGACGAGACGCCGAGCGGCGCGCGGGTCGTCGACTACAAGACTGGCGGCGGCTCGACCGAGCGCGAGCGCATCAGGCGCGGCCTGAGCGTGCAGCTCCCCGTGTACCAGCTCGCCGTCCGCCAGACCACGGGCGAGGCGTACGAGCGCGTGACCTCCCTCTACCGCCTGATCACCCGCAAGGGCGGCTTCGAGGAGCTCGAGCTCGACGGTGACGAGCCGACCGCTCGGGGGCGCCTGGCGGCGCTCGTCGCCGAGGTGGTGGAGGGGGTCGAGGAGGGTCTCTTCCCGCGTTCCAGCCACAAGGGATGCGACTACTGCGACGTCGGGTACGCCTGCGGCTTCTCATCGTGGGCACGTGCCCGCAAGCGTGAGCACGAGCGACTCGCCGGCCTCGTCAGGCTGCAGACCCAGGGGCCCGAGGAGGTGTCGTCCGATGAGCCGGGCTGAGCGCCCCCCGATCGACAAGGCGGTCCGCGACCGGGTGACCCGGGAGCTCGGTACCACCTTCCTGCTCGAGGCCGGGGCCGGCACGGGCAAGACCCACGTCCTCGTCGACCGCTATGTCAGCTGCGTGCTCGACCCCGAGTCCGGCAGCGGCGACGTGCGCACGGTCGCGGCGATCACCTTCACCGAGAAGGCGGCCGGCGAGCTTCGCCAGCGCGTACGCGAAAGGTTCGAGCAGCTCGCCGGGGAGGCGGTTCCCGGCACGCTGCGCACCGCGCTCCTCCAGCGGGCCCTCGAGGCGCTCGACGACGCGCCGATCCACACGATCCACGGTTTCGCCGCCCGGCTCCTGCGCGAGTTCTCGGTCGAGGCCGGCGTCGATCCCGCCTTCGAACAGCTCGATGCGCTCGCCGGCGAGCTCGAGACCGCACGGCTGTGGGAGACGTGGCTCGCCCAGCTCGCCGCCGCCGAGGCGGGAGGCGCCGAGGTGCGTGCCTGGCTCGGGCGGCTGCTGCGTGCCGGCGTCCGCCTCGACACCGTGCGCGAGCTCGCCCTCGGGTCCAACGGGGTGTTCGGCGAGCGGTACGACCTCGAGCCCGTCCGGGCGGCGCCGCCCGAGCCCGACCTGGCGGCGGGTCTCTCGGCGCTGGCGGCCCCGGTCGAGCGACTTCGCGAGTTCTGCGTCACCGCCTGCTCCGACCCCGGTGACAAGGGCTGCAGCGCGGCTCTCGACCTCGTCGAGCGCTGCGAGCGGCTCCTGAGCGCCCCGCCCGCGGCGCCCGACGAGCTCGCCGCGAGCCTCCTCCGCCTGCCGCTGAAGAGTTCGGCCGGCGCCCTCGGCGGCCGGCAGGGCAACTGGCGCGGCGGCGGCGAGGGCAAGGCCGAGCTGTGGTACCGCTACTCGGCCGTGGGCGACGAGATCGGCGCCCTCCGCGACGCCTACGCCACCTTCGTCACCGGTCTCGCCGTCGCGGTCGCCGACCGCTTCTCCCGGTGGGCCGGCGCCACGCAGCTCGCGCTCGGCCGCCTCGACTTCACCGACCTCCTCGGCTGTCTGCGCGACCTGCTCGCCGGCGACCTCGCAGCGCGCGCCGCCCTGCAGCAGCGCTTCGACTACGTCCTCGTCGACGAGTTCCAGGACACCGACCCCCTGCAGGCCGAGATCGTCTTCTACCTCTGCGAACGCGCGCCGGTCGCGGCCGACTGGCGCGACGTCGTGCTCGAGCCCGGCAAGCTCTTCGTGGTCGGCGACCCGAAGCAGTCGATCTACCGCTTCCGGCGCGCCGACAT